>JAZQYH010000095.1:0-32193 GCA_045633415.1 Oscillospiraceae bacterium
ACAATTACAACAAAAGTAGCCAGCACATCAATATCTATAGGTGAGCCAAACAGGCTCTGCCACTGCCCTGCCAACAGGTCTGGGCGTATTATTCTCACCGCCAGCATAGCCAGTGCCGACAGCCCTGCAAGCACTGCATAAACCTTGTGCTTATTGCAGAATTTATCATTATACTGATTCCGCACACAGAATATAGCCACCGAAACCAGAAAAACAGCCCCGTAGCTGACTGTATAAGCCACAGTGTGGTGTGCCTGTTTTACCATATACTGTACAAAGTTTGTAATTACCACAGCTATTCCCCCCGCTGTACACAAAGGGAACATCTGTTTCGAATATCTTTTTATAGAAAATTCTTTTTCAGGCATTATATCACTCCCCGATTATAAATTCCACATCATTTTTCAGTTCTTTTCATAAATATGGGTGATTACTACCAGCGCCAATATACCCAATACTGCTACCAGCCCTGTAAGGCCTTCTTTAAATATTTTTTTGTCATATATCCTCATAGTATCACCACTTTATTAAATAATACCATTTTATCCCTGTCTTTAGCAACAGCCCCCCTGTGAAAGTTGTGCAAAAATAAAAGCCCGTCTTCCGACAGGCTTTTTCTTATTTCAAATCAACTGAAATTATATGTCTTGTTGGGAAAAATTCGTAAAGATGCAGTTTTTCCACCTTACCGCTGAAAGCCTTGAACTCATTCATCACCACAGGCAGTGCCTCGTAAATCACTTCAGGCTTGTCTATCAGCATAGTTGTATGTGCCGCCCAGTTGTAGCTGGTGCCAAACAGTTCTTTCAAATCCAGCAGTTTTCTGTTTGTATCAGGTGCCACAAACAGCACACTGGCACCGCCAAACATACCCACATGGTTAAAGGTAATGTCAAAGGCTTCCACCTCTTCAGACAGCTTTTTCATCATAGCCACCATTTCTTCCTCTTTTTCACAAGGGAAAGACCCCATGGTGATATGCATAGGTATATTTTTTGTCTGATTACCTGTAAAGCCAACCTCGTACAGTTTGTTCTGTATACCAGCCAGATAAGCCTCTGTGGCATCATCATAGCCAGCCAGTACATATAACGCCTTGCTCATAATAAAAGCACCTCCACTTGAGTTGTTTATATGGTTATTATAGCTGTAAAACACATTATTTTCAACCTCAAATCACCAAAAAAACCTTTTGCCATTGCATAAAAAGAAAGAGACCTCCACCGCTGAAAGTCTCTTTTTACTATTTTTTATTCAGTTTTTTGTTTACCACTGCCAGCAGTGAAAACACAATATCCGCCACCAGATACAGTATGCTTGGGCAAACAGCCAGCATAAACATATCCGACGTGGTTATATCAAGGCTGTTTGTATGGTCCCTGCTGTTGATTACCACCTCGCCCAGCACCATGGTGGAGTTTGCATAATACATCTTCACCTGCTTTGTACCCAGCGGAAAATCATACACAAGGTACTGTTTGTACTGTTTAGGCCTCAGTGTGTCTTCTTCATTGAAAACATAGTCCCCTGTGGTGTTGTAAAAGGCCCTGAATTCCCTTAAGCCGTAGGAGTGAATGCAGTCAATATACAGTGTATCTATATCCCCGTTGTATATCAGCCGTGCATTGTCGCCCTCGCCTTTGAAGGTCATCACGTCCTGTATGGTGCAGTCCACCATTTCAAAGCTGTCAAGACCTACACTCTGCTTTACCAGTGTGCCGTTTCGGTAGGCTTTTTTTATCTTCAGCCCCTGTCCCATATGATATATGCCGAAAATCACTACGGCAGCTATATATATCAGCCTGTAGACAGTTCTCTGTTTTTTTCTCCAAAAGGTTGTCAGTTTGTAAAGCATATCAGTACACCACCTTTTGCAGAGGAATTATATTGTCTGTCACAGCATACAGGCTGTCTTTTGCCAGCGGTGTGTCAAACAGCACACCATAGCTTCGCTCAAAGTCCCAGTCGTATTCGTCACAGATATATACATAGTCAAAATATTTGTGCAGCATATCTGCAAAATCTTCTGTTGTGGCACGGTTGAAATGTGTCTTGTCCCCTGCGTCAATGTCTGGACTGCGGAAATTCAGGGTAAAGTCTATGCCTGTGCCCAGTGTGTCATTGTTGCATATTGCAGGTGAAAGATAGTAGGCGTATTTGTACAGTATAATGTCATAGCCGTCCATCCATACCAGCAGTACCCTGTCGTCCTCATCCAGAATCTCGTTTACAGGCTGCAGCCTGTTTTCCAGCTGTTCAAATTCATAATACAGCTGGTCAGGTGCATCTATTATAGTTCTCTCCAGTCCTATGTCGTTAATGCGCCACATTGAAAAGGCTATAAGCCCCAGAATCAGCAGTTTTTTCAGCAGGTTTTTTCTCACCACAAATACCAGCGCAATAACCAGCATCACATACAGCCAGCCGTAATAGTAGCTGAGCATATATCTTGGATATTCCACCATATTGTCGTTGTAAAACTGCATCTGATATGCAATGCACAGGTTGTAAACAAAGCAGGCGGCTGTCAGCCCACAGGAAGACAGCAACAGGGCTATTGTGTACTTTTTCTCTGCAAGAAAAGCCGTAGCCAGCCCCATCAGAAACAGAATTACTATCAGGTGCCTGTCTTTTATTTTTATAATCTCCTGATTTTCTGCAAAATACCATTTCATTTCGTTTAAAATTTCCTTGTATCTTGCAGATGTCAGATTGGCGACAAAGCCCATTGCCTTTGGCTGCCTCACCTTGTCTGTCAGCGGTGCAGTCTCAAAGGACATATCCTTCAGCACCAGAGAGCCCCTTGCCGCTGTTTTTTCCAGATTGTATCCAGATTGTACTGCAGGCTGGGAATAACGGTCCAGATGGTTGCCCCAGGCCGTGTACGACAGCACAGGCACCAACAGCCCCAGCACCACAGTGAATATAAGCTTCTTTTTCTTTTTAAGATTGAATCTGCCCACAAACAATTCAAAGCAGAAAATCACACAAAAAGCCAGCAGGGCGAAGAAAATGCCGTTCTTTTTCACTGTCACCAGATAAATGGCAGGTAAAACATACCAGTATTTGTCCATATCAAAGAAATACAGCACCAGCACCGCCAGAAATACCACACCTACGCTGAAATCCACCATAGCCGTGCCGTAAGCATGGCTGATTTGGTTATAGCCTTCCATATCGATAGTGGTGTGGTTCTGTAAAAACGGCATAAGCACAAATGCCAGATAAATGCCCACAGACAGCCCCCTGTCCTTTGTTTTCACTTCCACCAGCTTGCTTACAGCACTGAAAACTGCAAAAAACATAACAGCATAGGATGTCAGCAGTAAAATTTCGCTGTAATTTTCAGAGAAAAAGCTGAAAAGGTAGTTCATCAGTGCATTGCCGGCAGGATAGTCTCTGTCGTGCAGAACAGGATTCTGACCTATTGAATACAGTCTGTCCAGCATTTTCACACTTTTGGCTGAAGGTCCCCATATTTTTATTTCGTCCCAGTAATACAGATACGGCTGTTTTGCAACCAGAATTCTGTAGTAGATTACCGATGATACAAAATTGAAAATCATGTGTATATTGCAATATTTGTATATGTCTTTAAACAGGGAGTTCACCCCGCCTTTAAGCATATATATGGCAAACAGCACAAACATGCCTGCAAAACACACAAGTGTTGCGGGCTTTAATTTATCCACCAATGCGCCAAAGTAAATAAAATCCAGCGAAAGCATCAGTATTATAAGATAAGATACAGTACTTTCTATCTTTGCAAGCCTGCTGAGAGAAAAAGCACCAATATTCAATATCAGTATCGGTATCAATATCGCCATGGTAATCTGTCTTTCCTGTTAACTTATTAATGCCATATCACAAATTATAGCTATACATTATAATTCTATCATACAAACCCACCATTAACAACGGCAGTTTGTGTAATAATTGCAAAATATCTGTGAATAATTGCATAAAGAATCAAAGTTGTGAGTGTCCCTGTAGTAGAGAGGCATTTATTAAAGAAATTGCAAGAAACTTGAAGTCCATGCAAAACGAAGTTGGCGGATTGATACAAGTTATTTACACCTTCAGCGACGAAGTGGCTTTAATATGCAACGATGAATACAAACTTTTAGATATGCCACTAAATAGGTCATTAAGAACAGAGGTAATGTCAGGTAACGACATTTACGACATTATTTCAGGTGATGGGAATCGCCGCTCTTGCCGCTGGCAAGCGCTATCTGGCCTCGCTTGAAGCGCTCGGCTCTTGCGGCTAAAAACAGTGTACCACACTGTTTTTTTTACGCCGCAACCCTCTCGGGTCCGATTCCCATTCTTTTCCAAGCAAAAAAACAGAGGTCGGATGACCTCTGTATTTTTTGGAGCAGGTGATGGGAATCGAACCCACACGACCAGCTTGGAAGGCTGGAGTTCTACCACTAAACTACACCTGCATATATTCTGTTACTCTTTGGTAACAGAATAATTATATACTTTTTGCTTATGTTTGTCAACAGATATTTGGATTATTGCCATTTTACAGCAATATTTTCGCCATCTGCATAGGCGTGCACAGTTGATACATTCATCTGTTCCACAATAACCTGTGCAATCTGGTCTTCCACTTCTTTTCTGATAACACGGCGGATGTCACGGGCGCCAAATTTACCACCCTGCGCTTTTTTCACAATCAGCGCCAGCAGTTCTTTATCCCAGGTAAATGCGATACCCTTCTGCTCCATTGGGCGCACATATTCTGTCAGCATCAGCTGTGCAATATCTGCCAGAGTTTCTTCGCTCAGCGGGTCAAACACCACAATTTCGTCCACACGGGCAAGGAATTCTGGTCGCAGGAAGCTGTTCAGCGCTTTCATTGTCTTTTCTCTGGACATATCGGCAACAGTTTTACCAAAACCTGTCTGTCCCACCTTGTCACCACTGCCAGCATTTGATGTCATTGCGATAACAGTGTTTTCAAAGTTTACTGACCTGCCCTGTGCATCGTTGATTTTGCCTTCGTCCAGAATCTGAAGCAGAATGTTCATAACATCTGGGTGTGCCTTTTCGATTTCGTCAAACAGCACCACTGAATATGGTTTTCTGCGCACTTTTTCTGTCAGCTGACCTGCCTCGTCATAGCCCACATAGCCCGGAGGTGAACCAACCAGACGGGAAACAGCGTGTTTTTCCATAAATTCAGACATATCAAAGCGGATAAGCGGGTCCACTGTGTCAAACAGCTGACTTGCCAGCTGTTTTACCAGCTCTGTCTTACCCACACCTGTAGGACCAACAAACAGGAAGCTGGCAGGTCTGTTTCTGCCGGAAATACCAGCACGGTTGCGCTTGATTGCCTTTGCAACCAGCTGTACAGCCTCGTCCTGACCTTTGATTTTTTCTTTCAGCTTGGCTTCAAGGTTTGCCACCTTGTTGAATTCGCTTTCCTTTACCTTGACAGCGCTGATACCTGTCCACAGCTGGATAACCTTTGCAATATCGTCCAGTTCCACAGAGATATCTTCCACTTTTTCTCGCAGAGCTCTCTCTTTTTCTTCCAGCGGGAACATGCCAGCCCTTACATTTGCAATTTTTTCATAGTCTGGAGTTGTTTCACCCTGCAGTACCTCAAGTGTAACTGCCAGCACTTCCAGTTCTTCCTTTGCATCCAGCCAGTCGCTGATTTCGCCGTGGCGCAGGTTACAGCAGGCACAGGCTTCGTCCAGCAGGTCAATAGCCTTGTCTGGCAGGAAACGGTCGGTAATATATTTTTCACTCATGCGTACTGTCAGGTCCACAATGCTCTGTGGCACTTTTACATGGTGATATTCTTCGTAATACTGTTTAACACCGCTGATAATATCGATAGTGTCGCTGATGGATGGTTCTTCCACCTTAACTGGCTGGAAACGGCGTTCCAGAGCGGCGTCCTTTTCGATGAATTTGCGGTATTCGTTGAATGTTGTTGCACCGATAACCTGAATCTGACCACGGGAAAGGGCAGGCTTCAGGATATTGCCAGCGTTCATGGCACCTTCAGAGTCGCCAGCGCCTGTGATAGTGTGGATTTCGTCAATAAACAGAATGATATTGCCGTTTTCCTTTACTTCACTGATAAGACTTTTCACCCTTGATTCAAACTGACCACGGAACTGTGTGCCAGCCACAAGGTTTGTCATATTCACAAGGTAAATTTCCTTGTTTTTCAGCTTCTGTGGTACTTCGCCACGGCTGATTTTCAGTGCGATACCTTCGGCAATGGCTGTTTTACCTACACCAGCCTCGCCTATAAGGCAAGGGTTGTTTTTCTGTCTGCGGCACAGAATCTGGATAGTTCTGTAAATTTCGTCATTTCTGCCGATAATGTTGTCAATTCTGCCTTCGTCAGCCTTACGTGTCAGGTTTTCGCAGTACTGTTCAAGGAATTTGCGCTTGTTCTTGCTTTTTTTCTTCTTTTCCTTTTTGCCATCTGGGGCATTGCCGTCCTGTGAAAACGGAATTGTAGGTGAACCACCCTGTTCAAAGTCGTCATCGTCTCCGTCGTCATCTTCGTCAAAGCCGCCGCCAGACATACCCATGCCACCCAGCAGGTTGCCAAGGTTAAATGAGCCGTCCTCGCCCATATTGTCCTGCATAAAGCTGTCCAGCTGTTCTTCCATAGCTTTCAGGGCTTCGTCATCAATGCCCATCTGCTTCATCATATCGTCCACAGGCTTGATACCCAGTTCCTTTGCACAGGTAAGGCAGTAGCCTTTGCTTTTCTGTCCTGGTTCGCTGGACTGAATATATATCATTGCGGGGCGTTTTTTGCATCTTTCACAAAGCATTTAAAATCATCTCCTGGTAATATTTATGGTAAAAAGGGATTTATTACACCTGTCAGCGCCAGAATTCTGCTGCCGCCGATTATCCCGCTGTTAAGCCAGGACAGGCCATCCCCTGTTATAATCACTATTATACTGAATAAAAATGATAATAATATGATATTTATGCCGCCAATTGCAATTCCTGCCACACCGCCTGCCAGTCTGTTTGCAAAGCCAAGTACAGGAACCTTATTTATATTTTTAAACAGTTTTGCAAGAACACTGCACACACATCTTATGATGATAAAGCACAGTATATACAAAACCACGCTGATACAAGCCACCATAATAGGTGCAATAAAATTTTCTACAAGATAAACAGCAGACTCCTGTGTAGGTGTAAGCAACACTGCCATACTTTCCTGTGTCTTGGAAAGTATCACGTCCACAAATTCCTGTGGCCACTTGCCTATAACCTGTGCCAGTGCTGTTTCTATATCTATGTTCTGTGCTGTCTGCTCCAGATAACTGTAAGAACGTGTTACCAGAACATTTTTCAGCATTGTGTCAAATATTGGCTGTGAATAGTTTGACGCCACATACCACGCACCAAACAGACTGCCCAGACTGCCAATCAGCTTTATAACAGCTGTAAACAGCCCGTCTGCAAATGCACGCACAACACTTATAAACACAACAGCCACCAGAACTATATCAATGATTGTTGAGGGATTGTTCAATTAGTTTCACCTGCTTTTTGTTTTTTCCACCTTTGATATATCTGTGGAAGTGATTAAAAGAGTACCGCTGTAATCCACCAGCTGTTTTGAAAGAACACCTGTATTAACTGTATTCAGATGCTGTGCGGAATAATCGTACTCGTAAATATTTTCCTGTCCCAGAGCATAGAGTCTGGAGGAGGAAATTGAAATATCTTTTATCTTTTCGCTGACTGTAACTGTAAACTTTTCTTCAAAGTCCTTTGTCAGCAGTGTAAGCTGGCTGGTCTGCTGCCGGCTGGCACTGCCATAGGCAACGCCGATATACCGCCCTGTACAGAACACTGCCTGTAAGTTGTCCCAGCCAAAATCGTAAGAGGCCAGCTGTGTGTTGTTTTCCACATCCCACAGCACCAGCCTGTCTGAATAAGCTATAACCAGACGGGAATCAGACAAAAACTCCATATACAGCGGATAGTCAGCCGCTGAAATTGAATAAAGCTCGGCACCGTTTACCACATCTATAATGTAGATATTGCTGTTTAAAAGACCGTCATAGGTCTGCACAGTGTTTACCGCCATCACCTTGCCGGAATCTGACAAAAGGCTGTAAACAGGAAAACCTGTGGCACAGTACCACACAAAGCGCTGTTTCATATTGTAGTTGTAAACAGAAACTTCCCCGTTGTAGCTGGCTGAACGTGTGGTGACGGCAATTCTGTTTGAATCGGAAATATCAGCGTGGATAATGGTATTTTCCATCTCCTGCTGGAAAAGTATGCTGTGCCCGTTTGCCACCTTCAGTGCATTACTGCCTGTGTCGTACAGCACAGCCCTTTTGGACGCCACGTCCATCACAGGCTTTTGCATGCTGTGGCTGTATACAAATATTTCCCTGGCTGTAGGGGAATAAACTGTAAAGTTGTCAGGGTCCAGCACAGCCATGGTGGTGCCCATATCCTCTGCCTGCAGTACAGATGAAAAATCATCCTCTACAGGAAAGCCCCCGCCCAGCTGAAGCACAGCCATACCGCTGGAGATAAAGTCTCCGAAGTATGCAAGGGAGGCACCGTAAAGACCTGTGAAATACAGCAATACCGCTGTAACTGCAATAATCATAAGGTTTCGCAGATTTTTACGCTTCATATTCTGTTTTTTGTTACGCCGTGTCAGCTCTTTACGGCTGATTCTTCTTTCGCTCATAAAAATCTTCACCCTATAATATTTTATTCAAAATCATAGTAAACATCTGTCAGAAACAGCCCCTGTGGCGGTGCAGTAGGCCCTGCAACATCCCTGTTGCAGGCGGATATTATTTCTGCCACCTGTTCCGGCTGCCATATACCCTTGCCCACATTTACCAGTGTACCTACCATAATGCGCACCATATTGTACAGGTATCCGTCAGCAGAAACCTTGAATGTAACCATATCGCCCTTTCTTTCCACCTTTGCAGAGTACACTGTACGGTTACAATCGGTAATTTTGGATCTGGCCGCCATAAATGAACGGAAATCGTGACTGCCCACAAAATACCGGGCGGCCTTGTTCATTTTTTCTTCATCCAGCACAGCGGGTACACGCCAGTAATACTTGTCAGTAAAGGGGTCGTCTATGTGGCTGTTGCGAATGTAATATGTATATTCCTTGCCCTTGCAGTCGTATCTTGCGTGAAAGCCGTCCTGCACCTGCCTTGCTTGTAGCACTCGCACATCTGTTGGCAGGTTTGCATTGAGTGCCAGGGGCAGTCTTGGAATATTCAGCTGTTTTTCAGTTTCAAAGCTCAGATAGTAGCATTTGGCGTGTACACCGCTGTCTGTGCGGGAGCACCCCTTTATATCTGTGCTGTGTCCCAGAATTTTCAAAAGAGCCTGTTGAAACACACCGAACACAGTCACCACATCGTCCTGAATCTGAAAGCCGTGATAATTTGTGCCGTCATAGGCAATCTTAACCAGTATAGTCATTAAATCACCCGTGGAAAGAACAGTCTTGTGGAGAGAATCACTGCAAATGCAACCACACACACCACTGTGTTGCGGATATCTGTGCCTGTGATTTTCAGCTGTTTCAGTCTTGTTCTGCCTTCACCGCCGTGGTAGCAGCGGCATTCCATAGCTGTTGCCAGCTCTTCTGCACGGCGCAGTGAGGAGATAAACAGAGGGATAAGAATAGGCACCAGAGCCTTGATTCTGTCTGCAAAGGAGCCAGAGTCCAGCATAGCACCACGGGACTTCTGTGCATTCATAATCTTGTCTGTTTCTTCAATCAGTGTAGGGATAAATCGCAGTGCGATTGTCATCATCATAGCCATTTCGTGTACTGGGAAATGGATTTTGTTCAGCGGTTTCATCAGTGCTTCCAGACCGTCTGTCAGCATAATAGGGCTGGTTGTATATGTCAGCAGTGATGTACCGCAGATAAGGAAGATAATTCTGCATATCATAACGATACAGAACAGTACAGCTTCCAGATAAATTTTGATAAAACCGATGTGAATCAGCGGTTTGCCTTCCCCTGTGATAAAGAACAGGTTCAGCACAACTGTAAAGAAAATCAGCGGAAGCAGTGGCTTGATGCTTTTCTTCAGCATTTTCAGCGGAATACCGCTGAGCTTGAACACTGCCAGTGTCAGTGCCGCCGCCAGCGCCAGACCCACAAAGTTTGTGCTCATAAACAGCACGATTACAAAGCCCACTGTCAGCAGTATTTTAAGTCTTGGGTCAAGGTTGTGCACAGGGCTGTTACCAGGAAAATGCTGGCCTATTGTAATGTCTTTAAGCATTCTTTTCAGCCTCCTTTGCCTGTTTGTATTTCAGCAGCTGTTTCACTGCGTATGGAATGGTGTACACGTCTGTGGCGATGTCCACACCCATTTCTTTAAGTTTAAGGAAAACCTTTGTGATGTCAGGGATACCCAGACCCATACGGGACAGGTTTTCTGCATCAGCAAAAACTTCTTCTGTAGTGGCATAGTTGTACACTGTGCCCTGTTCCATTACCAGCACCTTGTCAGCATAGTTTGCAATATCTTCCATGGAATGTGAAACAAGGATAACTGTACTGCCTGTTGTCTGCTGGTAATTTTTAACCTGTGAAAGAATCAGCTCTCTGCCCTCTGGGTCAAGACCTGCACAAGGTTCGTCCAGTACCAGTACCTTTGGCAGCATTGCAATGATACCTGCAATGGCAATTCTTCTTTTCTGACCGCCGGAAAGGTCAAATGGAGAGCCTGCCAGCATTTCCTCTGTGATACCGCAGAACTCTGCCGCCATTTTTACACGTCTGTCAATCTCTTCTTCAGACAGCCCCATGTTTTTAGGGCCAAAGGCAATGTCCTTGTAGCAGGTTTCTTCAAACAGCTGGTATTCAGGATACTGGAACACCATACCCACGTTGAATCGCACCTGACGGATATCTGGCCATTGGGTCCAGATGTCCTTGCCGTCCAGAATGATTTTGCCCTCCTGTGGCTTTGTAAGGCCATTGAAATGGCTGATAAGTGTGGATTTACCACAGCCTGTATGACCGATAACACCTACAAAAGTACCTTCCTCGATTTCAAGGTTGATGTTGGAAAGTGCCTTTGTTGCATTTGGCATATCAGGGTTATATGTGTAGGAAAGATTTTCTACTTTTAAAACAGACATTTCTATTCCTCCAAAAATTTATAAAGCTGTGCGGCACATTCATCAATAGTGATGGTATCTGTTGGCAGGTTGTAGCCGTGTGCATTGAGCTGATGCATAAGGTCGCTGGTCTGTGGCACATCCAGTGCAAGACCTTTCACCCAGTCCACCTGTGAGAAAATTTCCCTCGGTGTGCCGATTTTTTCAATATTGCCTTTGCTCATAACCACAATTCTGTCTGCCTGTGCGGCTTCGTTCATATAGTGTGTGATAAGCACAACTGTAATGCCGAACTCCCTGTTCAGCTGTTTTACTGTTCTGATAACCTTTTCACGGCCGATAGGGTCCAGCATTGCTGTTGGCTCGTCCAGTACAATACAGTCTGGGCGCATTGCGATAATACCTGCAATTGCAACACGCTGCTTCTGACCGCCTGAAAGGTTGTGTGGTGCCTTGTCCTTGTATTTCAGTATGCCTGCGGCTTCCATAGCATCGTCTATACGGCGGCGGATTTCCTCTGTTGGCACACCCATGTTTTCAAGGGCAAAAGCCACGTCCTCTTCCACCACTGTGGCAACAATCTGGTTGTCTGGGTTCTGGAAAACCATACCTACTTTCTGACGGATATCCAGCAGATGTTCTTCGTCCTTTGTATTGATGCTTTCCACCCATACATCACCCTTTTCTGGCACGATGATGGAATTGAAATGTTTTGCCAGTGTGGATTTACCACAGCCGTTGGAACCAAGCACACAAAGGAACTCGCCCTTTTTAACCTCAAGGCTTAACCCCTTCAGCGCCCAGTCACTGTCTTCAGAGTAACGGAACCACAGATTGTCAACTGTAATCATATTGCTCATTATTCGTGTCCTTCTTTTTTCCAGAATGCTGTGCTGCCACATGGCAGAGCCATGCCAGTGGACTGCACTGTAAGGCCGATTTCCTGTGCGGAAACAGTGCCTTTGTATTTGTCTCTCATCATAACATCCAGCATATATTCCATAACAGATGGTGAAACACCTGTTGTGTAGCTGTTAACTGCAACAAACAGCGGGTCGTCTGAAAGAATCTGGCTGCAAAGCTGCAGCAGTTCAAAAATGTTTTCTTCCAGTTTCCACACTTCACCGTTAGGACCACGGCCATAGCTTGGTGGGTCCATGATGATGCCGTCATATTTGTTGCCACGGCGGATTTCTCTCTGTACAAATTTGATACAGTCGTCTACAATCCAACGGATTGGCTTGTCACCAAGACCCGACAGCTGTGCATTTTCCTTACCCCATGCCACAACGCCTTTTGATGCGTCTACATGGCACACCTTTGCACCAGCCGCCGCACAGGCCAGTGTAGCACCACCTGTGTAGCCGAAAAGGTTGAGAATATTCAGTTCTCTGCCTTCTTTTGCAATCATTTTTGCGTATTCATCCCAGTTTGTTGCCTGTTCAGGGAAGATACCTGTATGTTTAAAGCCTGTTGGTGTTACCTTGAAGGTCATATCATCGTATCTGATATTCCATTCAGCCGGGAATTTTTTGCGGTATTCCCATTCGCCGCCACCCTTTGATGAACGGTGGTAAACAGCGTGGGCTTTGTCCCACATAGGGCTTCTTTTTTCAAATTTCCATACTATCTGTGGGTCTGGGCGCACCAGAATAACACCGCCCCAGCTTTCCAGACGGTAGCCGTCTGTTGCGTCCAACAGTTTATAGTCCTGCCATTTATTTTCTGCTCTCATAGTATTTTCCTTTTAAGTATATCGTATATATGTGTTGATTTGATTAAATTCAGATTAAAATTCTTCCAGAGACTGCTGCACAACATCTGCAGCAGCGTTTGGGTTTTTAATATTAAGATGTCTGTACGCAAGGTTTGTCACAATTCTGCCCCTTGGTGTTCTTGAAAGGAAGCCCAGCTGCATAAGGTATGGCTCGCACACATCCTCCAGTGTGATAGCCTCTTCCCCTATTGCCGCCGCCAGTGTTTCCAGACCAACAGGACCGCCTGAGTACATATTGATAATCGCTCTCATCAGTGTGCGGTCAAGGTTGTCCAGCCCCAGAGAGTCAATTTCCATTCTTTCAAGGGAAGCCATGGCAATGTCGTAATCGATAATGCCGTTGCCTTTAATCTGTGCAAAATCTCGCACCCTGCGCAGCAGTCTGTTTGCCACACGAGGTGTCCCACGGGAACATTTTGCCAGTGCTATTGCACCGTCGTGGGTACAGTCAATGCCCAGAATACCAGCCGAGCGCATAATAATTTTTGCCAGCTCCTCGTGGCTGTACATTTCCAGTTTCAGCTGTACGCCGAATCTGTCACGGAGCGGGCTGGAAATCTGCCCTGCCCTTGTGGTTGCACCAATCAGTGTAAACTGTGGCAGATTGATTCTGATAGACTGTGCTGACGGACCTTTGCCGATGATAATATCCAGTGCAAAGTCTTCCAGTGCAGGGTAAAGAACTTCTTCTACCTGTCTGGACATACGGTGGATTTCGTCTATAAACAGCACATCCCCGTCCTCCAGATTTGTCAGCAGTGCCGCAAGGTCGCCCGGTTTTTCAATTGCAGGACCACTTGTAACACGGATATTTACACCCATTTCGTTGGCGATAACGCCAGCCAGTGTGGTTTTACCCAGACCAGGAGGTCCGTACAGCAGTGTGTGGTCCAGTGCTTCCCCACGCATTTTAGCCGCCTGAAGATATATTTCCAGATTGTCCTTTAATTTTTCCTGACCGATATATTCACTCAATGACTTCGGTCTCAATGAGTTTTCATTCTCGCTGTCCTCTCTTATGGCAGAGGTGCTGATAAGTCTTTCTGTATCCTGAAAACCGATATTGTTCATTAAATTTTACCTCCTGCCAAAAGCTTCAGTGCCTGCTTGATAAGTGTCTGCACATCCCCGTCAGCGTCCAGTTTTGCCACAGCCAGTGCCGCCTGACTCTGATTGTAGCCCAGTGCAATCAGTGCGCTGATAGCCTGACTTACAGAGCCTGTTGCCACAGCTGTGCGCTGAACATCCGCCATTGTAACGCCGCCAGCCACATCAGCGTCAGAGAACTTGCCTTTCAGCTCCAGCACTATTCTCTGTGCCACCTTCGGACCTACGCCGTTTGCCGCTGTAAAGGCCTTGTAGTCACCTGTGGTAACTGCAAGGGCGATTTTCTGTGGAGACAGCACAGACAGGATAGACAGGCCAGCCTTTGGACCTACGCCAGAAACTGAGATAAGTGTTTTAAAAGCTTTCTGCTCTGCCTTGTCTGCAAAGCCATATAAGTCAAGGGCATCTTCTTTTACTGAAAGATGTGTGTACAGTGTGCATTTTTCCCCCGGTGCAGGCAATACCCCCTGCACAGTGGATGGCACTGCAAGGGTAAAACCTACCCCCTGTACATCCAGAACAACATTGTCCAGTGTTTTTTCAACCAATATACCTGTAAGACAATAAATCATAATGTTTTTCCTATCTGTGTAAATAATTTGGAACGGTATGAGTAGCCGTGGCAGATAGCCACAGCCAGGGCGTCGGCAGTATCGTCAGGTTTAGGCACCTTTTCCAGACGAAGCAGGCGCTTTGTCATTTCCTGCACCTGTGTTTTTATAGCTTTGCCATAGCCTGTAACCGACTGCTTTATCTGCAGTGGTGTATATTCATAAACAGGGATGCCGTTCATGGAAGCGGCTAAAAGTATTACCCCCCTTGCCTGTGCCACCTGAATAACTGTTTTCTGGTTGGTGGTAAAAAACAGCTTTTCAATAGCCAGTGCATCGGGCTTTGTGCGTCTGATAATATCGTCCACACTGCTGTAAACTTCCTTCAGTCTTTCCTGAAAGTCTGTGTGTGCCTGTGTGGTAACAGCCCCGTATTCCACAGGAAAAAACTTGTTTTTTTCATAGTCCAGAATACCATAGCCCACTATGGCATAGCCCGGGTCTATACCCAATATTCTCACAAGAGCACACCTCCCCTATTATAGTTATAATTTAACTAATTAATTATATCATATTAATTATGCAAATGCAAAATATATTAGTATTTATATTGCTATAATACCAAAGAAATATTAACAGCCCTTGACACCTCTCACTTTTAAATGTAAACAATATGTAAATTCTGGATAAATCTACTAATTGCACAATTATTTTCAAAAAAATCTACATTTTACACTAAAAAATCTTGAATTTATGGCAAAATAGTAGTATTATAAAGTGTAAAACTTTTTTGAAAACAATTTTTTTAATATAAACGGAGGTAACATGAGAAGAGAAGATTTAAGAAATATCGCTATCATCGCACACGTTGACCACGGTAAAACAACACTGGTTGACGGTATGCTGAAACAGAGCGGTACATTCAGAGAAAATCAGGTAGTTAACGACAGAGTTATGGACAGCGGCGACATCGAAAGAGAACGTGGCATCACAATTCTGGCTAAAAACGCATCATTCCGCTACAACGATGTTAAAGTAAACATTGTTGACACTCCGGGCCACGCTGACTTTGGTGGCGAAGTTGAACGTGTACTGAAAATGGTAGACGGCGTACTGCTGCTGGTTGACGCTGCAGAAGGTCCAATGCCACAGACACGTTTCGTACTTGAAAAAGCTCTGGCACAGAATCTTTCAATCGTTATTGTTGTAAATAAAATCGACCGTCCAGACGCAAGAATCAAAGAAATCATCGATGAAATCCTGCTTCTGCTGATGGACCTTGGCGCTTCTGACGAACAGCTGGACAGCCCAATGCTGTTCTGCTCTGGCCGTGAAGGTATTGCAAACTATTCCCCAGAAGTTAAAGGCACAGACTTCAAACCAATCTTTGACACAATTCTTGAATACATCCCAGGTCCTGAAATCGCACCTGAAGAACCATTTGCTATGCTGGTTTCCAACGTTGACTACAACTCTTTCGTTGGCCGTACAGCAATCGGCAGAATTGAAAAAGGCAGTGTAAAAGTAGGTCAGGAAGTTGTTGTATGCGACTGGCACGACGAAACAGTTCGTCGCCGTGGCAAAATCACAGCACTGTATGCATTCGAAGGCACAAACAAAGCACCTGTTGACACAGCCTCCAGCGGTGACATCGTAATCGTTTCTGGTCTGGAAGATGTAACAATCGGCAACACAATCTGCGCACCAGACTGTGTACAGCCACTGCCATTCGTTGCTATTGACGAACCAACAGTTGAAATGACATTTGCTGTTAACGACTCACCATTTGCAGGTAAAGAAGGCAAATTCGTAACAAGCCGCCAGATTCGTGAAAGACTGCAGAAAGAACTGCTGAAAGACGTTGCCCTGAAAGTTGAAGACTCCACAAGCAGTGAAAGTTTCAAAGTAATGGGCCGTGGTGAAATGCACCTGTCTATCCTTATCGAAAATATGAGAAGAGAAGGCTACGAATTTCAGGTTTCCCCACCAAGAGTTCTGCTGAAAGAAGAAAACGGCAAAAAACAGGAACCATTTGAACACGTGGTTATCGACGTACCTACAGAATTTCAGGGTAGCGTAATCGAAAAACTGTCCAGCCGTAAAGCAGAGCTTATCAATATGGCTCCACAGGGCGACAGCCGTATGAGAATCGAAATGAAGATTCCATCCCGTGGTCTGTTCGGTTACAGAAGTGAATTCCTTACAGATACAAAAGGCTCTGGCGTTATGAATACAATCTTCGACGGCTACAGAGACTATGTAGGCGAACTGCCAACAAGAAACACAGGCTCCCTTGTTGCATTTGAAACAGGTACATCCATCACTTATGGTCTGTACAATGCACAGGAACGTGGCGTGCTGTTTATCGAAGCAGGCGTGCCTGTATACGCAGGTATGGTTGTAGGTTACAGCCCTAAAGCAGAAGACCTGACAGTTAACGTATGTAAAACAAAACACCTTACAAACACACGTGCTTCTGGTTCTGACGATGCTCTCCGTCTCATCCCACCAAAGAAAATGAGTCTGGAAGAATGTCTGGAATTCCTGGCACCAGATGAACTGGTAGAAGTAACACCAAAAACACTGCGAATCAGAAAAGCAATTCTTGACCATTCAGAACGTGCAAGACTGATTTCCCGTGCTAAAAAAGGTAAATAATCAGTAATATAAAAAGCGACACTGGAAAGTGCCGCTTTTTTATTTATGTTTTGTTTAATATTGGATAAATTGGGATTTGACGAATAGTTGAACAAACATATCTTGTTCTATTTGAATATTTTAATATTCTCTTAATATCATACTTTGATTATTTATCAGGATAAAATGGACATTTAACACCAAGGCATTGTTTATTGTTCGGATAAAAATTACAAACAATGCTATCAGTATCCATTTTTATACCATATTTTTCTTTTACAAATTCTATACCGTGATTTAAAGACAAAAAAGCATTTCTTTTACAACAACGAGGACCGCCAATTTCACTCATATGTTTGAGAACATCTGATGTAAATTCCATATTGTGATTGTAGAACTCATTGGATGTCAATGGTCCAGTTTCATGTATTACAGCCAACGCGGCTCCAACAGATGCTGCAGCACCACATACACCCCAGTGTCCACAGATTGCTCCAGGCATTTTTACTGCTCTTTCCTCTAATGTATCCAATGCTTTTTCAATATCGATTTTTCCGCCGGCATTTTTGTATGCAACCAAAAAGCTTGCTCCGTCAAGAAAGTGATGTTCCGGTCCGTGAATATTTACAAAATCATTTTTCATAATGGTCTGTGCTATTTTTACAGGATTTTTATCTGCACTCTCTTGTACTGAATTTTTAATAAGGCTATATTTATCTCTTAAAGTATATTCCATAATATTAATCCTCTGTTATTCTTTAAATTAATTCAATCTCTATACGTCTTTTCAGGTCGAGTATTTTTTCTTCTATGACTTTCATAGTCTGCAAGAACTTATCATCAGTTTTGCCAGTAGGGTCATCCAGTCCCCAGTCTTCGCGATGATTACAAGGAAGAAACGGACACTGTACATTGCACCCCATTGTAATAACAATGTCTACAGATGGTATATCAGAAAGCAGTTTGGAATGCTGTGTCTGTTCCATATCAATTCCATATTCCAGCTTCATAAGACGTACCGCGTCTTGATTGATCTGTGGTTTGATTTCAGTACCTGCTGAATAGCTTTCAAATACATCAGCTGCAAGATGTTTTGCTATAGCTTCCGCAATCTGACTGCGGCAGGAGTTATGTACACAAATGAATGCTACTTTCTTCATATTTAATCTCCTTTAATATTTTTATCTATGGCTCGCAACAACCGCATACACAAGATAAAGGTTTTGAAAAAATACTGTTAAGTTCACTGCTGTTATTATTGTTGTTTTCTATTATTTTCGTTGCTACAAGTTCTCCGCACCCACAATCAGCTACTTCTATCATTTTTCCGCAGCTACAATCAATGATATCATAATGTTTTTTGGGCTTGTTTTTGGGTTTAAATAACACTTTTAAATTACCTCCTTGTATTCAAATCCAATAAATTCGATTTAATGTTGATATAAAAAGTCATCTATATGATGGCTTTTATTATTTGTGACAAGTACAAAATGATTCTGAACTGGAAGTAGCAGTGACTTCTTTAACCAACTCAACTATTATTTTGCTTCCTTCTGGATTTATACGATAATGTGTCCACTTGCCTTCTTCACGCCCTGAAACAATACCGGATTCGCACAGTATTTTCATATGATATGAAAGAGATGACTGTGGCATATCCATTTCTTCTGTTAAAACACAGGTACATTTTTCGCCGTTGCGCAACAAGTCCAATATACGTAGCCTTCTTTCATCACATAGAGCCTTAAACATTTTTGCTCTTTTTTCATAGACGGTCATAATCCTCTTACCTCAAATCAAATTATCTTGATTTGATTATACACCCAAATCAAAAAAAGTCAATATGATATTTTAATCTATTCGCAAAATTCAAATTTATCTGACAGTTATTATACTGCAAAATGTGAAAATTTCTACCCGCCATCTGTTTGCCAATTTCAAATTTACCCGACTTTCTATTTTCTGGCCAGTTCCAGGTCTATGGTGTCATAGATTGTAATTGTACCGCCGTGTTTTTCAATAGCTTGTTCTATTTTTGAAAAGAAAATTTTTCTTATACTTTCTTCAATGGCAATATGGTCTGAATATGTGCCCAGCAGTTTTACATACTCTTTCGCGGTAAAAACTCTCTGTCGGTAAAACAAGGCATATTCAATATCAGTAAAGCCGTATTTTTCCGCAATAAATGCACGTTCCTTTGCCTGTTCTTCGCTGTATTCAGTCAGCGGAACAGGTTTTTTGTTATGGAATTTATAATAGTATTCCCTATATATTTCGTCTATCTCTTCCGCTAAAGGCAGATTGCCCTTATCCCTGTAGGGATGGTTTGCAAATCTGGCAAAAGCCCCGCCCTTTTTCAGTATTTCATACACTTTTTCATAGCCGGTTTTCTCTGCTATCCAGTGGAAAGCCGATGCCGCAAACACCAAATCATAGCTGTCTGATTCCAGCTGTGTGTTTTCAAATTTATCTGTAATCACAGAAAATTCCGGGAAATCTTTAAACTTTTCTTTTAAAAGCTGTGAAAACTGCTCTCCGCTTTCCACCGCTGTCAACTTACAGCCTGTGGCAAGTACAGGTGCTGTTGCCTGACCGCCCCCTGTACCTATTTCCAGTACGTTGCTGTTCTGGTCTATTTCAATATAGTCAAAAATTGTCTGGTACAGCTGTGCCACATAGCCCGGGCGCATCTTTTCATACACAGATGCCACAGTGTCAAATGTCCACTCCAGCCCTTTGATTACAGGCATACTGCCACCCCCTATCGTCTTGTTCCGTCGTCATTAAATGTTTTCTTCAGTGCATTTTCTGTTATAAAAACAGGTACAATCAACGTGATAAGCTGAAAAACCATAGCCACAATGCTGATTAGCCCTATAATATCCTCATTGCTGTGGTAAAAAGGCAGATGGAACAAAACAGTTATGATAAAGGTGGCAAGACCCACCTTCCACCATATTCTGCCACAGTAGCTGTGAGCAAATTTCCACGTGTCCATATTCTGCATTGAACGTGCTGTCCTGTATCCCAGCAGTCCGTTTATCTGTTTTGGGTGATGCTTTGCCATAATCAGCCCGCCAGCAACCATGGTTGCTGGTATCAGCAAATCACATATCAGTATAAACCACCAGAACCACATACCTTTTCCCTCCATCTTATTTTAATTTATTATACCAAATACCTGTATCACCCACAACCTGTATTGTGTTCACTTTGAATGTTTACAGAATGTTAACTATTATTCACAATTTATCCATATAATTCTCATCTTTATTTCATATTCTTTGTGTATACTTAAAGCATAAAGAAACAAACAAGAGAATCAGAGCCATAAAGTGATTCGTTCATTATATAAACTCCTAAGTATAGAAAAGGCAGGGTGCATCGCAAGATGCACCTTTTCTTTGTTTTAGACATAAAAAGGCCCCCTGTAAAAGGGAGCCTTTGGTATATACTGATTATTTTGCCAGAATCTGTGGACCCTGTGGTGTATCTTTTACGATGTAACCCAGAGCAGCCAGTTCGTCACGGATTTCGTCAGCTCTTGCCCAGTTTTTAGCTTTGCGAACTTCTGTTCTTTCAGCTACCAGGTCTTTAACTTTCTGTGGGATTTCGTCTGTTTTTCTGTTGTAGAGAAGACCCAGAACGCCAGCCAGCTCGTCAAAGATTTCTGCTGTGTAAAGGATAGCTTCCTTGGACTGCAGTGTACCTGTTGTGTTGATAGCTGTTACCAGTTCAAACAGCTTGGACAGTGCGTCTGCTGTGTTCAGGTCGTCGTCCATAACTTCGATAAATTCAGCTTTCAGTTTGTCAGCAACTGCTTTCAGTGTATCTTCTGTGCCTGTTGTAGCATCTTTCAGGAAGTCCAGCTGTTCTCTTGCTGTGTAAAGACGTTCCAGAGAAGATTTAGCCTGTTCCATAACTTCACGTGTGAAGTTCAGTGGTGAACGGTAGTGTGCTGTCAGTAGGAAGTAACGGATAGGTTCATAACCAAACTGGTCAGAAATATCTCTTACTGTAAAGAAGTTGTTGAGAGATTTGGACATTTTCTGGTTGTCAACGTTGATATAGCCGTTGTGCATCCAGTAACGTGCAAATTCTTTGTCAGAAGCACATTCACTCTGTGCAATTTCGTTTTCGTGGTGTGGGAAGATAAGGTCCTGACCACCGCAGTGCAGGTCGATTGTTTCACCCAGATGCTTGCGGCTCATTGCAGAACATTCGATATGCCAGCCTGGACGACCTTCGGAGAATGGGCTGTGCCAGTGTGGTTCGCCTGGTTTTGCAGCTTTCCACAGTGCAAAATCAGCAGCAGCTTCCTTGATTTCGCCTACTTCAATTCTTGCGCCAGCTTCCAGCTCTTCCATTGGCTGATGGCTCAGCTTGCCATAGTCTTTGAAGGAATGTACACGGAAATAAACGTCACCGTTGTCTACAGAATATGCGTGTTCCTTGTCAATCAGTGTCTGCACGATGTCGATAATTTCTGGAATATGGTCAGAAACTCTTGGGCGTGCGTCTGCAAGACGAACATTCAGCCCCTGCAGGTCGTGGTAGTATTCGTTTTCATATTTTCTTGCCACTTCTTCAAATGTGATGCCTTCTTCGATGGAACGTTTGATAATTTTGTCGTCAACGTCTGTGATGTTGGAAACATATTTTACATTGTTGCCTTTGTATTCAAGGTAACGGCGCAGTGTGTCAAAAACTACTGCTGGGCGGGCATTGCCGATGTGGATGTAGTTGTAAACTGTTGGGCCACAAACGTAGATTTTGTACTCGCCTTCTACCAGAGGAATAAACTCTTCTTTCTTTCTTGTAAGTGTGTTGAAAACATTCATATGTTTCATAAAAAATGTCCTTTCCGGCTTAAAAGCCTGTAAAATTTTTAAACCAAAGACCGAATATAACGAAAACCGCCCACATTTACCCCACGGGCAAACGAAGGCGGCATAAATAACCACGGTTCCACTTCGATTTATATCTTGTGAGTCCTGTAACGGGGACAGCCGTGAATGGCTACTGCTACTTCGCCAAACCTGCTTTCAAGGGCATTTGCCGGTTTATTGCATCTAAGGTGCTTTCAGCGGGTCACACCTATTCTCTGTCAGACTTTTACGCCGGTTACTAGTCTTGATAATAACGCATTTTTGCTATTCAACTACTGATTAATATACCATATACCCGTATATTTTTCAAGGGGTATAAATTGTAAAACCAGTTTCTTATGAGTACATTGTACTATTAAGAAACTGGTTTGTCAATACTATTTTGCGTTTTTGATAAGGTCAAAGTTTGGCACGATGTACTGCATGCCTGAAACAACTGTAAGCACAGCCATAATCCACATAAGTATATTTGTGATGTTTGCCATCAGCATATATGTGGAGTCTGCAATTGCGCCCAGAGGCATAAGGGCCATAGCCAGCAGACCCAGCATGCTTGCCACCATCTGCAGAACTGTTTTCATTTTGCCCATCATACCAGCGGCAATAACTTTACTGCCTGCAGGGTTTGCGGCGGCAATAAGACGGATGCCGCTTACTGCAAATTCTCTTGCCAGAACGATGCAGATAACAACCTCGTGGCACATGCCGTTGAGACACAGGTAAATCAGCGCCACTGTTGTCAGCAGTTTGTCAGCCAGTGGGTCCATAAATTTGCCAAAGTCTGTTACCATATTGTATTTTCTTGCGATACTGCCGTCCAGAAAGTCTGTAAAGGAAGCCACTGCAAAAACAATCAGCGCAATCAGGTAGCTGTATGGGTTTGATGTGTACATAAACACCATAAACACCGGCACCAGTGCAAAGCGCAGAAGTGTAAGTTTATTAGGTAAATTCATAGTAATTCTCCTTATTCTTCCACCAGTTCACCATAAAGGTCGTAGATATCACTTTCTGTGATATGTACTGTGTAGATTTCGCCAACCACTACAGGATAATCGCCAGAGATGTAAACTTCGCCGTCGATTTCTGGTGCGTCGTAAACAGAACGGCATACAAACAGTTCGTTTTCGCTGTCGTAATCGTCAACGATAACGTCGATGTCCCTGCCAACCATAGCAGCCTGTTTGTCAGCCATAATGCCTGTCTGCAGCTGCATAATCATATCAGCACGGCGTTCTCTTTCTTCCATTGGCATCTGTTCCATTGTAGCGGCTTTTGTGCCTTCTTCTTCAGAATATGCAAAGCAGCCCAGTCTTTCCAGCTTGATTTCTTTTACGAAATCGTACAGCTGCTGGAATTCTTCTTCTGTTTCACCAGGGTAGCCTGTGATAAGGCTTGTTCTGATGGAGATATCCGGCACTTTTGCACGCAGACGGCTGATAGCAGACATAATGATGTCTGTGCCGCCTTTTCTGTTCATGCTTTTCAGCACTCTGTCGTTGATGTGCTGGATAGGCAGGTCAAGGTAGTGGAGAACCTTAGGGTTAGTTGCGATAACGTCGATAACGTCATCACCCAGTCTTTCTGGGTAAGCATACATCAGACGAATCCACTGGATATCTTCGATTTTGCTGATTTCTGTCACCAGCTCTGCCAGTTTGTTTTCTTTGTAAATATCTTCGCCGTAGCGTGTAATATCCTGTGCCACAACGATGATTTCCTTTACACCTTCACTTGCCAGCCATTTTGCTTCTTCGATACAGCTTTCCATTGGACGGCTGCGGTGTGGACCACGGATAAGTGGAATTGCACAGTAGTAGCAACCGTTGGAACAGCCTTCTGCAATTTTCAGATATGCATAGTGGCGTGGTGTGGAGATAATTCTTTTCTTTGTAATATCAAGGTTTGTTTTTGGACCGTAGCAGGACAGCTTTTCGCCTTTTGTAATTGTTTCCATTACATTCAGCAGCTGGTCGTGGGCGCCGATACCTACAACAGCGTCTACTTCTGGAATATCTGTCATAATTTCGTCTTTGTAACGTTCTGCCAGACAGCCTGTAACTACAATTTTAAGCTTTGGGTTTTCAAGACGTGCGCCTACAGCATTGAAAATATTTTCAATTGCTTCTTCTTTGGCACTTGTGATAAAACCACAGGTATTGATAACACAAACATCAGCTTCTGTCATATCAGCTGTTGTTGTGTGGCCAGCTTTCAGCAGGCCGTGTGCAATGATATCGCTGTCTACCTGGTTTTTTGGGCAACCCAGAGAAACTAATGTAACTTTCATTTAATACTCCTGTATATTTATGTTTAAATTGTTGAGAGCCTGCTTTATCTCGCCGTACTTAAAGCCTTTGCGCAGTAAAGACGCCACCACTTTTTCCGGCTGTGATAATCTGGACTCATATTTTGTCTGTAAAAGGCTGGTAATATCATCAATCTGATTGTCCAGCTCAAAACTTAATAATACACTATCTATTATATCTTTGTCAATTCCAAGGCTGGAAAGTTTGATTTTCACAGCTGAAACCGACTGTTTTTTTACCTTCAGCAGATATTCTGCCTTTGCCTGTGCAAAGGCTGTGTCGTCCACAAGACCCAAATCTTCCATTTTGTTCACTGCATGGCGGGCGTTTTCAGCATCATACTTTCGCAAAAGCTTGTCATACAGTTCCTTTTTTGAATGCATTCTGGAGGCAAGCAGGGTGTAGGCTTTGTCCACTGCCCTGGCGTCCATGCTTTGCTTTGAAATACAAGCAAGCTCTTGCTGTGTAAAACAAGAGCCTATCTGTATATTGTTGCGATATAGTACAACATCATCCACCGAAAAGAGAAACTCTTCTTCTGAAAAAAGTGCATTGAAGCCCTTTTTTGTTCTGGATATGTCTGTGATTTTTATATTATTCAACATCTATGTCAATATTTGCTGTTCTGCGTTTTGTAACAGGCTTTTCTGCAGGTGCTTCTTCCCTGGCTGTTGTGCTTACAACAGGTTTAGCCATTTTTTTCTTGTCTGCACCCAGAAGGTTGCCGCCTTTGTTTTTTGTTTCTTCCACTACAGCAAACACTTTTTCTTCCACTTCTTTTGCAAGGTCTGGGTTTGCCTTGAAGTATTCTTTTGCATTGTCACGGCCCTGACCGAGACGGATGTCACCATAGCTGAACCAAGCACCGGATTTGTTTACGATGCCCAGCTTAACTGCGATGTCAACCATTTCGCCCATTTTGGAAATGCCCTGACCAAACATAATGTCAAATTCTGCTTCCTTGAATGGTGGAGCAACCTTGTTTTTAACAACCTTTGCCCTTGTTCTGTTACCCACAACTTCGCCGCCTGATTTAAGTGCCTCAACTCTGCGCACGTCGATACGTACAGATGCATAGTATTTCAGCGCACGGCCGCCCGTAGTTGTTTCTGGGTTGCCGTACATAACACCGATTTTTTCACGCAGCTGGTTGATGAAGATAACGATTGTGTTTGTTTTGCCGATGGCTGATGTCAGCTTTCTCATAGCCTGGCTCATAAGACGTGCCTGCAGACCTACATGGCTGTCACCCATTTCGCCTTCGATTTCGGCTCTTGTTGTCATAGCGGCAACAGAGTCAACCACGATAACATCGATAGCGCCAGAGCGCACCAGTGCTTCGCAGATTTCCATAGCCTGTTCGCCTGTGTCTGGCTGTGAAACCAGCAGGGAGTCAATATCAACGCCCAGAGCGTCTGCATATACAGGGTCCAGAGCGTGTTCAACGTCGATAAATGCGGCATTGCCACCAGCTTTCTGTGCTTCAGCCGCTACATGAAGAGCCAGTGTGGTTTTACCACTGGATTCTGGTCCATAGATTTCTACTATTCGACCCTTTGGCAGACCACCGATACCAAGAGCAAGGTCCAGAGACAGTGAACCTGTGGAAATAGCATCCACGTTCATTGTTACATTTTCACCCAGACGCATAACAGCGCCTTTACCAAATTGTTTTTCTATATTGGCCAGCGCAGTCTGCAAAGCCTTTTCTTTATCTGTAGTCATAATCTATTCCCTTCATATCATAATCAAGCATTTTACAACTATTGGTTGTTATTTTACTAATATATTATCATATTCCCCATTAATATTCAAGTGTTTATTTATTATTATTTACACTTTCTGGGCAATAATTCCCCTTGGGTTTCCAGCTGTGTCCACAATTTCCTTTACTATTCTGTACTCTTCATTAAACAGTAAATCCTTTACTGCTTTTGCCTGGTCATAGCCGTATTCAAAAATCAGATAGCCGCCTTCCTTCAGCGCCTGTCTGTAATAGTGGGAAATAAATTTATAGAATCTTAACCCCTTTTCCGGTGCAAACAGTGCAGTGGCTGGCTCATAGTCCACCTCTTTCTGCAGTTTGCCCTGCAAATCAGGGTCTATATACGGTGGGTTTGAAATAATCACATCAAAGGTTTCTTCTTCCACAATCCAGTCATAGTTGAACACATCACCCATAACAGGCATTACCCGCAGACCAGTCTTTTCAATATTTCTTTTCAGATATTCAAAAGCCTGTGGAAATTTTTCCAGCGCCATAACGTTTGCCTGTGGGCAAAAGCGCTTTACCGCAAGGGCAATGGCGCCACTGCCAGCACATAAGTCCAGCACATTCGGGCTGGCAAACTGATTGATATATTCAAATGCCGCCCGACACACATCCTCTGTGTCTCCCCTTGGGATAAGCACGCCTTCCCCTACATCCAGCTCCATGTCAAAAAACTGCCATCTGCCCAGAATATACTGCAGCGGATAGCCTTCCCTGCGCTTTTCACACAGCTGTATCAGTTTTTTGCTGTCCTTTTCATCCAGCTGACAGGCAGGCCCCAGCTCCAGACGGGTTTTGCCCAGCACAAACTCTATCAGCTGATTTGCTTCAAATTTGCCGTCGGCATATTCATTTTCAGACAAAAGTTCTGTCATCTGTTTAAAAATAGTGTTGAGATTATTCATTTTCCTGTGTTTCTTCTTTAATAATTGTCTGTGGCAGCAGTGCATTTACAGATGCAATAGCCACCTCTATCATATCGTCCTCAGGTTCGTTGGTTGTAAGTCGCTGGAACCACAGCCCAGGTGCCGCCAGTACCTTGGTACAGGCGTTTGTGTGGCGGCCTGTATAGCGCAGTATTTCGTATGCTATACCCACCACAACAGGTAGGAACACCACCTTCATAGCCGCACGGCCAAGGGTACTTGTCCATGGCACAAATGAAAACACCACAATGCTTACAATAAGGATGATAAACATCATACTGGTGCCACAGCGTGGGTGGAAGCGTGTGTATTTCTTTACATTTTCCACTGTCAGCGGCTCACCTGCCTCATAGCAGGCGATGGTCTTATGCTCTGCACCGTGATAGCAGAACACACGGCGGATTTCCTTCATTTTGGAAACAAGCCATAAATAAATCACAAATATAATCAGCTTGGAAATGCCCTCAACCACTGTTTTGAAACTGCCCAGAGGGATAATTTTATCTACAATACCAGCGATGGTTGTAGGCAATACCATAAACAGCACCAGCGCCAGTGCAGACGCCAGTACACCTGCAACCATGGCGATGATTTCACCGCTTTTTTCGCCAAAGTGTTTTTTCACCCACAGGTCAAAGGCATCTTCTTCAAATTCGCCTTCCATGGCAATTTCTGTGGAGTGCATAATACATTTGTACCCTGTTACCAGACTGTCGAAAAAGTTCATAATACCCCTTAAAACAGGGATTTTCTGAAACTTCACCTTGTTGTTATCAAAAACCTGCACGTCGATGTCGCCATCTGGCTTGCGCACAGCTATTGAATATTTTTCAGGGCTTTTCATCATAATACCTTCAATAAGTGCCTGACCGCCTATTGAAACTTTTTTATCTGCCATTATTTACCTTTCATCGAACGTATGGTGTGCAGTGTAAATGTCATTCTGGTAAACACGCCATACTCACTTTCTACTAAAAATTCTCCGCCGTGAGCGGTGATTATTTCTTTTACAAGGGCAAGACCGATGCCACTGCCTCGTTTTGCGCCTTTGCCTTTGTAAAATTTCTGGGTAACCTTGCCTATATCTTCCGGGTGGATACCCTTGCCGCTGTCCTGTACAGCCACTTTTACAAGGTTGTTTTTCTTGTCAAAATCAATGTTTATCTGGATTTTACCGCCAGCAGGTGTGTATTTGATGGCATTGTCCAGCAGGTTTACCATAACCTGTTTAAGCCTTGCCTTGTCGCCGTACACAGGGATAATTTCCTCTGTGCCGTTGTATTCAAGGTCGATATCATTCTGCTTACAGCGAGGAGTAAACATAATCGCCACTTCCTCCACCTCTGCAACAAGGTCCATTTTTTCTTTTGTAAACTTCATATCAGAGTTCTGCAGGCGTGAAAAGTCCAGCAGGTTTTCCACCATGCCATACAGTCTCTCTGTTTCGTTGAGAATTATCTGTGTGCCTTTTTCCACTGTGGACGGGTCGGTACTGCGGCTCAGTGTCTCTGCCCAGCCTTTTATGGCTGTCAGCGGTGTGCGAAGCTCGTGGGAAACTGATGAAATAAACTCGTTTTTGATTTCATCACTGCGGCCCAGCTCTTCAGCCATGTTGTTGATGGTTTCACACAGCTGTCCTATTTCGTCGTTGTAGTTGTTGTCTATTCGCACCCCGAATTCGCCTTTGCTTATCTGGGCGGCTGTGGCTTCGATACTGCGGATAGGGTACACAATACTGCGGATAAAGTACATACCCGACATTATGCTGAAGGCCATTACCACACCAAAGAACAGTGCCGCCAGCGCCGCCACAACAGCAATTTCACCATCTACCTTTTCCATACTGGTAACAAGGCGAATGGCGTAAATATTGTCTATTTCAGGCTGGATAATACAGGTGGCTGTAAGCACCTTTTCACCCATTTCTGTGCGGTAAACATTTGTTGCGATGCCGTCCATAGCCGCCTGTGCCTTCAGCACGTCAGCCATATGCATTTCGTCACTTGGCAGAAAGCCTGTGGATGTAGCCAGAATTTTACCGTTTGTGCCGATAAACATAAACTCAAACTTATCCTTTTCGGTAAAGTCCTCGCTCATTCTGTACAGCATCTGTGTACGCTCGCTGTCTGACATTCTGGCAGAGGCAGTGATGGTACCGTTTATGGTATTTATTCGGCTTAAAATAGCATTGTCTGCCGCCGAATAATAGGACTGTCGCACAAAAAACACCAGAAAAACAGTAGCGAGTATAAGCACAATCATAGTGGTTACAAGGCTACCCTTTATCCATCTTTTTGTAATACTGCTTTTATTCATATACTTAATTCTTTATTTCCTACACTGTCCAGCGGTAGCCATAGCCCCACACTGTCACAACATTTTCAGGGCTGGATGGGTCTTCTTCGATTTTCATACGCAGACGGCGTATATTTACATCAACTATTTTGATGTCGCCATAGTAGTTTTCGCCCCATACACCTTCAAGTATTTTTTCTCTTGTCAGCGCCACACCCTCGTTTCTGAAAAACAGCTCCATAATGCTGAATTCCACACTGGTAAGGTCGATAACCTCGTTGTTTTTTGTCAGCACCCTGCTGCTGAGGTTCAGCGCAAAAGGACCGGAAATCAGCATATCTTCTGTGGATACAGGCTTTTCATCCTTTTTGATACGGCGTAAAAGGGCAGATATTCTTGCCTGCAGCTCGCTTACACCAAATGGTTTTGTGATATAGTCATCAGCACCTACAGAAAGAGACATCACCTTGTCCCGTTCCTGACTTTTTGCTGAAAGCATAATAATGCCGATAGTGTCGTTTGTGGTGCGGATATATTCGCACAGTGTCACACCGTTCATACCTGGCAGCATAATGTCCAGCAGTGCAATATCAAAATTTCTGTCTCCGCCGTCCCACACAGCCTGGGCAGATTCGGCAGATGTACAGCGCACAACATTGTGCCCTGCCATTGAAAGGTTAAGCTCTATAACTTCACCGATATTATCTTCATCTTCAACAACCAAAATTCTGGCCATAATATCCTCCTATTTTATATACATAAGACCTGTTGCAATATACTGGCGCTGTTCTGGGGCTACACTTTCGTCAAAGGAAACTTTCACCTGCAGTGCACCTGCATTCACAACAATCTGGTTTTCCTGTAATTCTTCGCTGTAGCCTGTAGGCAACAGCATAAAATCCACTATTATCTGCTGGTCAGTGCTTGTTACCACCTGCCAGTTGTTTTCATTTTCTCCGTATTTCAGGGCAATCAGGTTCTGCCATTCGTCAGGCAGTGGGAAATACAGCCCTGTCTTTGCTTCGCACACGCCGTAGTATTTTCTGGTTGGCTGTTCTGAAAGGAAGTTTGTCCATTCCATAAATTTCAGGTTTTCAGGCTGTTCAGCCTCGCTTAAAATTATGGTAGGTGTTTCCATATAGCCGTCCATATCCACGTCTGTACTGTTTATACCATATTCATACACCCATCTTTTCTGTACTACATCAGGACTCAGCACAGTGATGAAATTATAGTCCTCATAATAAGCCCGCTGTGTGTACACACGGAAATAGGTGTCTGTATAGTCCACCACAATGGCTTTCTGCCGTGAAAAATCAGTCTGGCTTACAGCTATGCTGGTAACCCTGGCATTAGGTACAGACAGCTGTTTCACCGCCAGAGTAGCCAGCATTGATGTGCCGTCATTACTCAACAGACGCAGCTGTGTGTGCTTGTTGTCAGCATTGAGACTGGCAAGGATAATGTCCCCCAGTCCGTCGCCTGTAATATCCTCCACCAGAAACTCCTGACAAAGCTGGTACTGTATATTTTCTATCTTGCCGTCCTTTGTGGAGTAAACAGCAAGGAATTTTTCACTGCTGTCTGAATAGGTGTAGCCCACCACAATCTGTTTTTCGCCCTCTGCGCCCAGCGGTGCAAAAACTATTTTGTAAACCTCCGAGCCATAGCCTTCAGCGTCGTATTCAATGTTCCAGCCGTTTTCATTCTGGGACAGCACAGCAATCCTTACATTGTTGCCAATGTTTGGGGCGGTGTACAGTACCACAGCCTCTTCACTGCCGTCAGATGAAAAATCCTCCAGCTGTACAGGAGATATATTACTGCCCTGTTTTGGGTATTTGAGAATAATCTCCTGTCCTAAATGCTGTTTGATTGTGGAAACTATTTCGCTTTCTCTCTGGGAAAGTTTTGGTGAGGAAAGCAGATTTATTATATTGTCTTTGTCAGCAAAGTCACTGCAGCCTGTAAGGGTGAGCAATGCCAAAAGCAAAGTTAATATCCTTTTCATAAAAGTCCTCTCGAAATAAAAGAGCATAATTAATTATATTTTATCACTAAAACACAAATAAGCCAATACTCATTGCAATTATTCCATATATTATACCACATAAAGTGTGTTGAAATTTTGATATACTGGCAGAATCAGGTATCAGCTGGCATATTGCCGCCTGGCACATCACCCCAGCCACCACAGGCATGATGCCGTTTAAAAAGGCAGGTGTGATAAAGCTGTGCAGTAATATAAAGGCTGTCAGTCCGCCCACAGGCTCTGCCATACCTGCCAGAAAGGCTGGGATAAAGGCTTTGCGCCTGCTTTTTGTCACGTATAACACAGGGGCGGCTATTGCCATGCCCTCGGGTATATTGTGCAGTGCCACAGCCAGCGCCATTTTAAGCCCCAGAGTCATATCCTCTGCGGAAGAAAAAAGTGTCAGCACACCTTCTGGCAGGTTGTGAAACACCATTACAGCTGTTGTGATAACAGCCATTTTTCTGGCAGTGGCTGTTTTGTCCATTTTGTCTGCTGTTATATCGGGTAATGCTATCTTTGATATTGCCACGCCCATTATCCACCCTGTCACAAAGAGGGACGCCACAGCTTTAAAGGCGTTACAGCTGTTCATATACACATAGTATTTGGCAAAGCTTTCGGGCAGTATATCCATACAGGACACCGCCAGCATTACCCCTGCGGCAAAGCCCTGTGCCACAGACATACCCCTGTCGGTTATCCCCTGCAAAGCTATGATTATAAGTGCGCCTATGGCTGTGGACAGCCCCGC
>JAZQYH010000096.1:0-5491 GCA_045633415.1 Oscillospiraceae bacterium
GTGCGTTTACAAAACCTGGCTGTGCTTTTACAATTGATGGAATCAGGTTGATACCAGGTGCGGCAGATGTCAGGAATACGTCTGGTTTTGCAAATACAGAAGAGAATTCGATTGTGTTGTTCAGTTCACCTTTGAATTCAATTCTCATCTTGCGACTTGGCAGTGGCTGCATTTTATCATGTACTTTATGAACAAAGTGGAAACCGCTCACTTCTTTGCCATCTTTTTTTACACACATTGTCAGGATATGGCCGGAAACTGTACCAGGCATAATCTTGCCGTGTGGTGTATCCATTTCAACTTCAGCCAGCAGTGGTTCGTTTTCACAGGAGTATTCATCCCATTCAATACCCAGACGGTCTGCAACTTCCATTACAGTTGGACCATAGTAGCTGAAGATAAAGTTTTCCATATATTCTGTGTCAACATCTTCTGGTTTTTTGCCAAAGCCAAAGGATTTTGTCCATGGGGAAACATTGTAATAGTCATCTTCGCCGCCATAAACGATTACCTGGTCAACTCTGCCACCCAGCATACCAAGAACAGTTGTGATATATGGTGTGTACAGGCCTGGGTAGATACCCTGCTGTGTATATGTTACACCATGTTCTTTACCTGCTTTGTCTATTCTTTCATAGAATTCAGGAGCAGTTTTGTGTGCATAATATGTAAGCGTAGTTGTAGTTACATTTTTGCCAGCTTCCAGACAGCGGCAGATTTCGTCAACGTTTCTTGTTACGCTTTCAGGAGAAACTTTTTTACCTTCGTCAAAGAAGTTTGGTGCATAATACAGCACAATGTCTGCATCCATTGCCAGCACTGCATCAGCATCGCCGTTTACCAGAACACCTGTAGCTTCCACACCTGACAGCAGACCACTGTCCTGACCGATTTTGCTTTCGTCTGTATCGTATACAGCTACCAGTTCCAGACTTTTGCGCTGTACCAACTGTCTTACTGCGGCTTTACCTACGTGACCAAGGCCCCAGATTATAACTTTATAGTTTTTCATTATAATATCTCCTTGTTTTTAAAATTAGTTATATTATAATATTAATATATAACATTATTAAAAGCAAGATATTTATAAAAAGCAGGCAGAGTATCTCTGCCTGCTTTAAGTTTCATTATTCACCCAATTTGTCACACACATACTGTGCAATCATAATACCTGCCAGATTTGGTGCAAACACTGTACTGCCCGGTGTGTGGCGTCCGTTGGAAGAGTTTACAGCTTTGCTCTGTGGAGGGTACTTGTTAAACAGGCTTATATGGCCCTGTACGCCTCTTTTGCGCAGTTCCTGTCTCATTACTCTGGACAGACCACAGCCGTTTCCTGCGGTGTTTTCCACAGTATCTATAATAAATCCGTCCACTGCGAAGCGATTGCCTGTACCCATGGCGGAAATAATAGGTATATTGTTTTCATGGCAGAACTGAACAAGGTCCAGTTTGCTTTTTACACTGTCTATAGCATCTATAACATAGTCAGGGGACATATCGCTGATAATGCCCAGATTTTCTTTTTCTATAAACATATTGTGAGCAATAATTTCACATTCAGGATTTATGGACAGTCCACGTGCCTTTGCCACATCTACCTTTATTTTACCCACAGTGTCAGTTGTGGATATAATCTGGCGGTTCAGATTGGTTTCGTCTACTGTATCAAAATCGATAATGGTAATTTTTTTAATGCCAAATCTTACCAGACATTCAAACACGGCACCGCCTACACCACCTACGCCAACCAGCAGTATATGTTTGGAAACTATTTTATTGTATCTTTCGCTGTCCACAGCCATAAGGGTGCGTTCGTTAAAAGCCATAAATACCTCTGCAATTAAAAATAATACTATATTTAACAAAAAGCGTAACCCGAAAAACAGGTTACGCGTATTTTTTTTATATATAAACCCATCCAGCCGTGCATAGCCATGTTAGAACCCGGTTTGTAACCAGGGTGGATATGTTGCGATAATCGCTTCACGCTCCCTTCTTCCCCAGGGGGGGAGGTCTGCAATCCCCGACTATACGACAACCTCCTTTTAATATAAGTGTAGGATTAAAAATGACTACACATTATCGCACAGGACAGGCTTATAGTCCTATTATGTTGCCGAATAATTTAATTATTCTTCAATATTATAAACTTCGCTCAGACGCTGTTCAAAGATACCTGCTACTTCAAAGTACTCTTCGTCATCATCTACGACATCAAATGTGTCTAAACCGTCTTCGTCCGGTTCACCTACGCGGAAAATTATCAGTACAGGTTCTACTTCATCAGCTTTCTGAGGATCATCAAACATTTCCACAACCGCCATATAACGATCTTCGTTATATTCGATTGAATCTATAATTTCGAACTGATAGCTATCACCATTTTCGTCTGTAAGTGTGATAACATCAGCGGAGTAATCTTCGCCTTCTTCTGGCAAAAGATCCAGCTCTTTATCCTGCATGGGTGTGTACCTCCTTTTATTATTGGTACTCCATCAGGGCTATATTCCCGTACTGCCCATCTGTTTTCCTGTTACTGATATATTACAATATTTTAATTCTCAAGTCAACTGATTGCCAATGCTTTTTCCATAATATACACATTTCAAAAATGATTTTTGTATAATTCTAATGAAACACAAAATTTACATATATTTTTGGTAAGTTATGTGGTAAAATGATTGTGTATGACTTAAAAATTACCTATATGGAGATATATATGAAAAAATTTTTTGCATTATTACTGGTTTTGTCTGTGTTTTTTACAGCCTGTGGCGGTTCTATGCCGGGCAGTGAAAAGCTGAATGTAAACAGTGATGAAATACAGCTGTCACAGCCAGTGGCAGGGGACACAGTGGCGGAAATTACCACTGACAAAGGTGTGATAAAGGTGTTGCTTTTCCCTGATATAGCACCAAAAGCAGTGGAAAACTTTATCCAGCTGTCACAGAAAGGCTATTACAACGGTGTGACATTCCATCGTGTTGTGGAAGGTGGCTTTATACAGTCTGGCGACTTTTCCACTTCACAGTCCGGCAGTAAAAGTATATGGGAGCTGGAATTCGAAGATGAATTTTCAGACCAGCTGCATCACTACAACGGCGCACTGTCCATGGCAAATCATGGTGCAGATACAAACGGCAGTCAGTTCTTTTTTGTTACGGCTGAAATCGGCTCTTTAAGCGACGAAACTTTACAGCAGATGTCAGATGCTGGCTGGAGAGAAGAGGTAATAGACGCCTATAAACAGGCTGGTGGTTTGCCATCGCTTGACTGGCGCTATACAGTATTTGGTCAGATATATGAAGGCCTCAACGTGGCATACGACATCAGCCGTGTTGAAACCACAGACGGCGAAACACCAAAAAAAGATGTGACAATCCAGTCAGTTTCCGTATACACAGTTGAATAAATTTTACAAAATTCTCACATTATATATAGGGGCAGGGCATAGCGCTCTGTCCTCTTTTTATGTTACACTTATTATATACATTATATGTGTTATATGTGCTATATAAGTGCTAAGAATGGTAACAGAATATCCACGGAGAAACAATGAATAAATTAAAGCAATTTCTTTACTCAAAACGTTTCATAATAGGCATACTTGCCTTGTTCCAGGCAGCCCTGTTTATATGGATGACCACACAGCTGTACAGTGTGGGTACATTTGCATATATTCTGCTGTCTGTGTTCAGCGTGCTTATAATGCTGTATGTATTTGAAAAAGATAATATGAATCCATCCTATAAAATAGTATGGATGCTTGTTATGGCTGTATTTCCAGTTTCTGGTGCTTTGTTTTATTTTTTGTGGGGTGACACCAAAGTCACACGAAAGCAGGCACGCCGTCTGGAATCGGCAGGGCGCAGAATGTATAAACGGATGGTGCCAAACCCACAGCTTATAGAAAAACTGTCCGTTATAGACAGGGGCTTGGGTAAACAGGCATACTATCTGGAAAAAACAGGCCATGCTCCTGCCTATGAAAACACTGCTGTAAAATACTACCATATGGGTGCGGCGATGTTCCGCGATATGCTGGCAGACCTGCGAAATGCAAAAGAAAGCATTTTCCTGCAGTATTTTATAATCGACCAGGGTTATATGTGGGATGCAATACTGGAAGTTCTTAAAGAAAAGGCGGCACAGGGGGTGGATGTGCGCCTTATATATGACGGCTGGGGCTGTCTTATAAATCTGCCTGAAGGCTATGAAAAAACACTTCGCCAACGGGGCATAAAAACATATATATTCAATGATGTAAAGTTCAGCCTGCATCTTGGGGATTATTTAATGCTGAATCACCGTGACCACAGAAAGATTGCAGTGATAGACTCCACCATAGGTTATTCAGGCGGTATAAACATAGCTGATGAATATATAAATGTAATAGAACGTTTTGGCGTATGGAAAGACACAGGCTTCCGAATAGAAGGTGAAGCAGTGTGGAGCCTTACCGCCACATTTTTCAACACGTGGGAATATGTCAGCGGAAACACAGATGACTATGAAAAATACCGCCCTCGCTACAAAATGCCGTCTGACAGTATAGTCCAGCCATATTTTGACACACCGCTGGATAAAATCAATCTGTGTGAAAACACTTATCTTTCTGTAATCAATAATGCTAAAAATTATGTATATATAGCCACACCTTATCTTGTAATAGACAATGAGATGCTTACAGCGCTGACAGTGGCGGCACAAAGTGGGGTAGACGTACGCATAGTGTTACCGGGTATACCTGATAAATGGTATGTATATTATGTGACACAAAGCTATTATCGCCATCTTCTTGGTGCTGGCGTAAAGATTTATGAGTACAAACCGGGCTTTGTCCATGCAAAAATGTATGTCAGCGATGATTTACAGGCTATCGTAGGCGGGGCAAACACCGACTACCGCTCTATGTATCTGAATTTTGAAAACTGTTGCAGTTTTTATGGTGGCCGTATAGTACAGGATGTAAAGCGAGACTTTGAATCCATGTTTCGGACAAGTAGAAATATTGCATTGAAAGATGTAAACAACACACCTTTTTACAAACGCCTGCTGCAGCTTATACTCCGTGTATGGAGCCCGATGTTATAAAACAGAATAAATCAGAAAAGCCGTACATTGTATGTGCGGCTTTATCTCTGTATACTATGTTAAAAAATAAACAAATCAGTCCCAAAGGGTGTGTTCATCTTGTTAAGATGTATTGTATAGGACATTATGTTCTCAATTGGGAGAAAGTGTATTATTGATACTTGCTAAAAAAAGGAAAATTAATTGTAAAAAGTGCATAAAAATCGGGTATTTTATGTCTAAAATATTGCGAAAGTGTGAACGAGCGGAATACAATTTTCTTACGGGTTATCGGGCTACCCGGTAGCCGGGTGGTCTATCGTAATTAAAAACTATCTACAAGGAGAAAATCATTATGGCTAATGAAAATAAAGGCACTCTTGGCTTTATGGACCTTATGTCCATCGCTGTAGGT
>JAZQYH010000097.1:0-4383 GCA_045633415.1 Oscillospiraceae bacterium
GGCAGATTGATAAAGAAATAAGGGCAGCAGGTTTTTACTTGCTGCCCATTTTAGAAGAAGGGGGTTAATTTATGTATGTACCTTTTAATTATAATCAGATAAATGTTTTAAATGGTATGTATTCACCTTCACCTGTCAAAAGTAGAAACAACAGAAGTTTTGATTATTTCTTTAGGTCATTGTTTCAGCGTGCAACTTCAGTTTTTGAATGGGAACTTCCTGATGAATGGGAAGGAACAACAAAAGACTTCTTTTTATATTGTCTTTTTCGTTTTGGTTATGTGGCAATTTTTAAACATCCTGATTATGGTATATGTTTTCAACCTGCAGGATTAAAGGGTATTGATCTTTATTACCAGCCAACAAACGTTTTAATTGCCAATAAAGCATTTGACCAAACACTTGACCTTGAACTTCACAAAGAAGCTGAACTTCTCAAACTGACACCTGACTTTCTTGGTATATGGGATATATTGGATTTTTACAGCGCTAAACTTTCAACCCTTGATAATGCAATTGACATGTCACTTGTAAATAACAAGTTTGCTTTCTTCCTTGGTGCACGAAATAAAACCGCAGGTGCAGCTCTGAAGAAAATGCTTGATCTTGTAAACAAGGGTGAGCCTGCTGTTATATGGGATATGAAACTTCTAAATGACCCGACTGACAAAGATGTTCCCTTCCAGGAATGGAAAAGAGAACATTTGAAAGATTCATATCTGACAACTGATCAGCTTTTAGACTTCCATACGATCATGAATGATTTTGATGCTGAAGTTGGTATTCCTACTATTCCATACCAAAAGAAAGAAAGGCTTGTATCTGATGAAGCAACTGCAAAACAAGCTGATGGAAAAGCAAGAAGTGTTGTTTGGTATGAAACAATTGAAAGTACGCTTAAACAGGTGAAAAAACTTTATCCTGATATTAAACTTGATTGTAAAATGAGATACGAAACTGAAGGTGAAGGGGGTGAAATAAATGTCAGCAGCAAAGATAACACTGATAGGTCTGAACAAATGGATGAATGATATTGAAGATGACCTGTTTGCTGAAATGTCACTTCCTGAAGGTATTGACAAAGATACACTTACAAACAATATATTACTTCAGGGTGCAGATTTTGAAGTTATGTATTCGGATCCATTATTTTTAAAAGATGCAATTGGACTATGGTCTTCAAAATGGTATAGGACTTTTGAAAAGTGGGTTGATGCACTTGCAATTGAATATGCGCCACTTGAAAACTATGACAGAAAAGAAGATTGGTCTGATACCTTAAACAAGGGTATTAAAACAAGTGGAAGGCGTGACAATGGAAATGAAAGAAGTTTCAACCAGTACAAAACTGAAACTGAAACAGAAGTTTCAGCTTTTGATTCATCCACTTATCAACCTTCAGAAAAAACAACTGAAACACCTTCAGGTGTGATCATTGACAAGTTTGGTGAAGGAACATCAGGTTCAGAAACAGAAAACAGTAAAACTGTTCGTGATGGTAGAATTCATGGAAATATTGGTGTTACTACTTCACAGCAGATGTTAGAAGCTGAACTAAAAGTTGCTGAATGGAATTTGTACGAACATATAACAGATTTATTTTTATCAGAATTTGTAATACCAATTTATTCATAAGGGGGTTTTATTATGACAAGACAGATCATAACAATGAATAAGATAAACAAATGTCATGTAAATGAAACTGGTGACGATGCAGGATGGTTTAATTATGAAGCAGGAACTGCATATGAAGCAGGTACACTTGTTTTTGATTCAGTATCAAATGCTTTTTGGTGTTCAATCGTACCTATTGAAGCAACTGATACTGATACACCACTTGAAGCACCTGGTAAATGGGCTTTTGTTCCTGTTCTTAATCTTTAATAGGGGGTGAAGATATGTTTCTAAATGGCTATCCTTACACAGATTTTCATGAACTGAATTTAGACTTCATTTTGAATGCTATGAAAACACTTGAACAGGCGTTCAAGGACTTCACAGCATCAAACAGTCTTATCTTTGCAGAACCTCTTTTACACGACCTTACAAAGAGTTATGCAAAAAACACTATTGTTCTTGATAAAAGTGGAAACGCTTATATAGCACTTAAAGCTGTTCCTGATGGTGTGCAACTTTCAAACAGTGAATACTGGATGATGGTGTTTAACTTTGAAGATTATACAGAAAAGGCAAATATGAACTTTACTGATAATTATTTCAGAGATACTGACAGAAGTGATCGTGCACTTGCTATTGGTGATTGGGTTGTTCTTGATGATATACTTTATAAAGTTACTGTTGCAATTCCTGTTGATGGTCTTTTTGAAGTCGGCGCTAATATTGTTCATTTTACTGTTGAACAGTTCTTGAAAGACTTTGTAACAACTATCAATCAGACAGTTCTTCAGTATAAGAATGATATTGATGCATCCGAACTTGCATATAGAAATCAACTAGCACAGGATATTGCTGACACAACAGCATCATTGCAGGCGCAATTAGACGTGGCAATCGCGGGCGCTACGGTCGACAGCGAAGTGATTAACGCTCGCGTTGGTTGGGATAATACAACATATGCGACACTCGGCGACGCAATAAGAACACAAATAGAAAATGTTGTTGATAACAATGTAGTTTTATCTAATTTTCCGGCGTTAGAATGGACTTTAAAACGTAACGTTGACGGAACGGGCGCAATTGTTACTAATAACTACACGGCTATAACTACATTAGTGCTAGCAGAGCCTAACGATATTATAATTAGAAGAACCCCTGCTAGTGATGGAACGTGGTTATTACTTGTTTATATAAATGAATATGATTCAACGCAGACATGGATTAAACGAACAGAATTACAAGTTAATGACAAAATCGTGTTAGATTCGACGACAAAATATGTACGCTTTGCGTTTGGTCGCGGCTCTGGTTCCGGCGTTATTATTGATAATAGTGATTTATCAATGTTTAATTGCGAATTTTACAGAAAAAGCGCATTAAATTGTAATACATTTCTATATCGCGGACGCGTTACTGATTTTGGTTCATCAATTGCTTCATGTGTTGACGATGGTTATTATCGTTTTACTACGGGAGATATTCCAAGCATTAGCGATTTGCCGATGGGTTGGAGTAGTGGTGGAATAGTCAAAACTTACGTATTTAATCCAACGACGCGTTGGCAAGTTGTCGAAGGACAAGAGGGAGCTTATATTCGTTACGGCTCAGGCGTTTGGTATAATATCGCAAGTGATAATATATATGTATCATATGACGGAACGGCAGGCGACGACGCGAGCACCGAACAATTAAATATTTATTTGCCTAGAGTAAATAGCGTCGATGATTCGATTCTTTACAATCTCGGTCATTGTGTTGATGCGGGGCGCAATTGTGACGTATGGCGTATTATTAACGCTTATCAAATTAGCGGTGGCACTAGTACAATTATGACAAGAAATGGCGAGTGGGAATGTGCTTTACATTTAAACGGTGCACCAGATTTTATGGGCGGATATACGCACGGCGACGAAATCGAAACCGAAATAAAAGCATTTAAAGACGGTATGCCCGCAAACATATCAAGTATTAACGGCACTTGTAAAGAATTTAAAATTGTGCGCACATCAATATTATACGACCCATCCGACGGAGTAACGGCAGTCGCAAAGCACGGCGTTGAATACATTTTTACACATGACGGTGTTAAAATAAGTCAAAGCGTTAAATGGCTATTAAATGAAAATTTGACAAAATGCTATTTGGCAATGCTGCCCGTTTTAAAAACTTATTCAACATATTCATACTCAAATATAGATTACGAAATTGTAACTAACGGCTCAGGCAATTACGACGTTCCAATTCCTAACGCTAAAAGTGTAACGGAATACGCGAACGGAAAAACTTTACATTTTACAATGAGTATTGGAGATTACCCAAGCGGAATGACCGGCGGAGATTGCGCATTGATTACCGATAACGGCGGACTCACTTATAACAAAGTATATTTTGTTATTTGCACATCAGGCAATGTTCACAGTGGCGACATTTGGACTAGCGAAACTTTTTATAAGCATAAGTAACTAATTTAATTAAATGATATTGTGCACTTGCCCAAATATTGGCATACTGCGACAAAATCGCGGTATGCCATATTTTTATAACGCGTGATATTTAACTTACATAAGTTATATAACATCTATACACAAACAACTGTTCTGTTTTTCTGACTCTTGCACAACCCTCACACGCATTATCGTTATTGCGTTAACGTTATTGCGTTCTATGTTTCACAGATGTTTCACGGCCAGAAATGGCTTAACCATGCGTGTTTCACGGACGTTTCACGCTGTGGGAAATGATCTTCCGGGGTGCAAAGGTCTTTTC
>JAZQYH010000098.1:0-1872 GCA_045633415.1 Oscillospiraceae bacterium
AGCATACTTACCACCCCTTTCTGTGACTGTTTTAGTCAATGCTAATCTAAAGTAAAAGGCTTTCAGATTGAACGGTGGTAAGCCAAGCGCCAAGCCCTACGGCTGTAACCTGTGGCGCATATCCTGAAAGCCTTTACTACTTATATGATAGTTATATTTAGTTTTTAAGTCAACTTTTTACCGCGGTTATTATTGTCAGCTGCTTTCTTCATCAGCCATACTGGTATACCAGTTGACGGCTGTGGCGGCACTGGTGCGCCTGAAAAATATATATCTACATATAAATTGCCCCAGCCTGATCTGAAAGCCATGACTATATGTTCACCTACTGGAATAGCGACAGAATAATCATGTGAATCAAAAGCCCTGATGTCTTCAAGATCAGCACCAGAAAAAGGCACGCTGAATATTTCAAAGCGTTCACCGTCAGCAAGTTCAGTGCCAGCAGCTGGTACACAATAAGCGCTTCCGTCACCTGATACATTTAAGAACACTTTACCCATTTTTCACCCCTTAGATATTATTCATAATAAAAGCCCCCATTCATAGCACCGATAATTTCAGCTTTTTCACTAGGCGCCGCTGCTGTGTCAAGATCAGCTTTTTCGCAAAGCATATAACCAGACAAACTGCTGACAGTTCTTACTTCGCATAGCGGTCTTCCGTTCTCGGTGTTGTTATCGTCAGCCACATCTAAGAAGTCAGCCATGATACCAAACACATTATTAAAAGAAAGTGTGCCATTACTACCCATCATAGAAGGTACTGGCTGACTCACAGCAGCTGCGTCACCTATTGCACCAAGTCCATTAAACAACATGCCTGATATATCACCAGTTACCATTGATTTAACGGTATTAAGTGCGCCACCAGCAGCGCCAGTAAGCGCCCCCTGATTAAGTACATTCTGCCCCAGCTGGATAGGTACACCGATCTGTGCGGTATATATGCTTTCATATATAAGCTTATCCCTGTATTTTACGTTAAGTCTGCCTGTACCTGTCATAAGGTCTACTTTATAATCAAGATCAAGAGAAGAAGCGTCAAGTAAGTTAAAGTTATCCAGCGGAATTATGCCCCATTGTCCAGCTTCCAGTCTGTATCTTGAATAAGGCGGTAAGTTCAGATACTGTCCGCGTGTTGCTGCTTTAGGGTGCTTTGGTATTGTTACACTAAAATTAGTACCCCATTCAAGTGAAGCGACAGGCCGTAAGCTGCTTCCAGCTACTTGCCACCAGCCGACAGTAACATCGCCGTTTGTAGTAGGTACTGAAAACGGAAACCACATACAGCTGACTATAAATTGCATAGGATTGAATATACAGGTAAGCAGCTGCGTTGATATTTCTGATACATCATAAGTGCTGGGTGAATCTAGCATATAATTTACAAGTGCTTTGATAGCAGCAGCACCGCCAGCATAATATGTAACAGCGCCGCCGTTAGCAGCTGCCCCCTTACCCTGAATACCTACAACAAAAGTGCCACCATTTTTATCAAAGGGTGATGTGATTGTGTTAGCTTCGTGTGTGTTCTGGGCTTTTGCTGGGTAGTAATTATCTACTATGCGACCATTAAAAGCAGCGGCGGACCTTAGTATATACTGACTCGAAGCGCCTATATCAGCTTTGAAAGTAGCCAGTGCGTCACTACTACAATGATATTCTGCAAGTTCATTACCTACAATGACGATATCATCTATATAATAGTAACGACTGCCCCACTTCACATAATTGTGTGACAGGTTATAACCATTAAGCAGAAATACAGGATTAAGCACACTACAATTATCTTTTAGTCTTACTGTCTTTGTAGTACCGCCAGAAGGCTGCTTTGTACTGTTCGGCTTTTTCTGAAAGCCTGAATAACATT
>JAZQYH010000099.1:0-1205 GCA_045633415.1 Oscillospiraceae bacterium
ATTCGTGGTCAATTTCTTGCAGCTTGTGTTAATCAGCCTGCACTCGCGGCCAACACTGACCTTGACGATTTATATCTGAATGGTTGGTACAGAGTATCAACACAAACAGTTTTACTTAATACACCTGATGGAAATATAGGAAGACGTATAGTTTTTGTTTATTCAGCAGATAACGCCACACCTTCTTCCGCACGATTTATGATTTATATTAATACAGGCAGTATACCATGTTTTGCTTTCCGTAGTTTTACAGGTTCTGTTTGGAATCCTTGGAGATTACTACCAACAAGTGACACTGTTAATGAATTAATGGCATATATAAAGCATGTAGTATATGGCGATTTTACAGATAAACTTGTTACAGGTAATTACTGGAATTCAAGCGGAGTGAAAACAATTAGCGAAAATGGTTCATGCACGCCACCTATATACGTTCCTGATGGTTGGGGTCTATTGGTATCAGCTGGTATGGGTAGTTCTGGTTGTTCAATCTGTGAAGTATCGGAAAATGATGAATTTATCGCAGCAATCACTACAGGAACTGATGTTAATTATTTGCACATATCCGATGGCGATAAATATTATTCTGTTTCAGTATTTTCAACGGTTGATAGTGATATAACACCATCAATCCAGGTTGTAGAACCTGAAAGAATTAAAAAAGCTGAATATAATCACATCAATTATTTACTTGATTATGGCTGTAATGCGGGCTTTTACCACGCTGATGGTTCTTATAGTAGTACATCCACATATGCGAATTGGAAATGCTCAAAAATACCCGTGAAGGCAGGCGACACAATAAGTTGCATGTGTGCAGGTAGCAGTGGTGCACGTATAATCAATATGATATATGATGATGATTCTGTTGAATATGTTCTTGGGAGCAGCGGAAGCTCACTAAGAAGATATGTATTAACGGCAGCAAAAAACGGTTATGCTTACGTATCATCATATACACCTACGGGTCCTTATTTTGTAATCACTTCTATTTATGACGGTGAGAAAAATAAATATACATCACGTATATTTAAAAGAGTTGTATGCTGTGGCGACAGCTACACAGCAGGTTGGATATCTGATGAGGGTGAAGGTGTAAGAAATAACCCTTCCTTCAGTTTTGCTCATTATATGAGCATGATGACAGGTAACGAATGGATTGACTGTGGTGCATCAGGTACTACTTCACTGACCTGGCAGACTAA
>JAZQYH010000100.1:0-1973 GCA_045633415.1 Oscillospiraceae bacterium
TTTATAAAATGTCTGTTAGCGTGTGTATAACCGCCATGATAGACAGCTTCAAGCTTCTGTTGTGTCTTATAGTCTTTTGGCGCTACTCTTTGGAAGTATTCACGCGCCCTGTTTTCCTTTCCGCGCTTTCTGGCTTCTTCTCGCGGTATACCTGTTGCTGTATATGGTATGGAATAGATACGTTTATGAAGTTGGGTCATAAGCTTGTCAATACATTCAACACCAGCTAGTGTGTCATGTTCTATGTATTCCAGTTCATCAGCTGTAAAATTATCATCAGATTGATGTCTTATTTTTAAGTAGTCCCATTTACCGACAGCTTTTCTGTGTTCGACTTCCAGATCATCAGCCCATTTAGATAGACTTCGCTGTGATAATATCAAAGAATCTTTTAGTATAAGACCATGTGTAAACTCTATACAGATGGGATAATGTGACTTAGTAGCCAGCATTTTTACTGGCGTGCCATATTCAGCCATGATAAATTTTCTGATGAATACCCAGTCATAAGCAAGATTATGAAAATAAATGATAGTCTTGTCACCTGACATATAAAGCTGAAGCTTCTTTATACATTTAACTAAGTCGCTGGGCCTAGTTCCGTATAATGTTACTATATTTTCGTGGTATGCCCTGATAGAAATAGTAAAAGCACACACATGATTTTCTGCAATCCCTTTTCGGTCACCTTTAGAAGTTTCAGTATCAGCCATGATGATACAATCATTGTAAGTATCATTATCAGCGTGACCAGCACGCCTGACATACATGATATTTTTAAGCTTTCTATATTTGAATTTATCCCAGCGTATAAGCTGGTATTTGTTTTTATAATATGCTGCTTTTTCTTGCCGTAGTTCTGTCACCCTCATTTTAGGCTTACCACCTTCAGATCATGTTTAAAAGTTTCTTTACATCTGACTTATAATATGAAGTCATGCGACTGATTGCGTCATTTATGATCATGTCATTGTCTTCAGTCTTTATGTGACTAGCTTTATGCTGGTTAAAGTCCTGAAGTACCTTACTTTCATTCTGCTTAATCGTAGCAATAGCTTTTATCACTGTGCCTGATGAATACTTTTTAGACAGCTTTTTGTATAGACTACTTTGGAAGAATGTACCGACATCTGACCAGTTTAAATTCAAGCCGTAGTCTTTGTATTTCTCATTAAGTGTCTGCGCTTTCTGTTCATATACATCTATAATACCTGATCTTGTAGATGTAGGCTTTTCCAGAAAGTTTTTAATATCCTGTATCTTAGCCTTTAATGATATAGTGCTGCTGGGCGGTTTGATGTTAAAACGCGGTCTGTCTGGGCTTGCGCCCCATTCAAGCGCGTCAGTCACAGCGTTTTTATATGCCCATTGTTTGACTTGTTTAAAGTCTTTTTGCGTTGACAGCTTTTCTAATCGTACAAGTCGCTGGTCAGCACGTTTAGCCAGCTTTCTGTACTCTTTGACCAGATCATTGTAAGTCTGCTTCTTAGCCATGATCTTACCCCCTTTGTGCAAATTGTGTATACATCTATTATAAACGTATAAACTATATGACTTATTTATGAAATTTTTTGACTGATCTGGATTGACCAGACTAGTCTATGTCAACCAAGCACGTTTCACGGACACTTTAGCGCGCTAAAGAAAAATATTTTTCTTGACAGATTGCCCTATCTATGCTCTCACGCATGGATAGGGCTTTCTAGCGTGTGCGTTATTTCGTTAATTTTGTACCGGCTGGCGCGTATCTCGCGTGAGTCAGTATCCATGCACGTTTCACGGATTGGGGAAGAATGGGTTGTCGAAACCTATATGGTTTTCCAGAATGTATTAAATCGGAAAAATCAAATGATGAATTAGGAGTTAACGAAAGTAAGACCCATGTTGACTTTATGATAGGTACTGATGACTTAGAAATAATTGCAGAGACAGAAACCGATAAAAAATTAATTATGAAAAACGGAACTTTTGTA
>JAZQYH010000101.1:0-6601 GCA_045633415.1 Oscillospiraceae bacterium
GAAAAAGTGCGGTTTTCCGTCCGCGCCGAAAATGAAAAAGTGAGTAAAGTTCTGCGGAGTATAATTACAGGGGTACAGCCTATCTTGCAGCACAGAGCCTCTCAGCGCGTCACAGAGGCATTGTCATTCTGCACAAATTGCCGCTTGACTTTTGTGCAGTTTGCTGTTATTATTGTCTGGGTGGGGTGCGCACGTCCACTGCGTATGTCCGCAGGCGCTGGGCACGGACAGCCCGCAAAGCCCCACCCATTTTAATGGGGGTGCTGTTTATGGACTTGTCTGTTATTGCGCAGCTTATTTCCCAGGTGGGGTTTCCTATCGCGTGCTGTATCGTCATGTTTATGTCGCTCACCCGTGAGCAGGACGCGCACAAAAGTGAAATGTCGGCAATTGTAGAGGCGGTGAATAATAACACCATCGCACTGACTAAACTTGCAGAGAGGATGAAGGATGAATGACAATTGAAGAAAAACTGTTGATGATTAAAGCAGGGTATACGAAAGCGGAAATTGAACAGATTGAAGTGCCAGCGGAACAGGAAGCAGCGCCAGCGGAACAGGAAGCGGCACCAGATGAAGCGACAGCGGCACAGGAAGCGCCAGCGGCACAGGAAGCACCTGCCGTGCAAGATGTGCCACCTTGGGCAGCTGCTTTGCAAGCCAGCATTGAAAAACTGACGCGCGCCGCGCAGCAGCGTAACATTCAGACTGACGATATGGGCGAAGCTATCGACACAGCTACACGCGCAGAGAAAGCGCTAGCAAAATATATCACAGGAAAATAATACAGGAGGAATGCACAATGTCTGTAAATTCGATGTCTTTTGAACAGGCTGCGGCAGTGCTTAACACACTGGCAGAACAGGCAACAGGCGCAGCGCAGCAGGCAGTAGTTGATTTGTCCACCTATATTAGTGTGGGGCAGAAAACACTGCAAACGGGGTATGACCCGCTAGCAATTGGTATCAGCCAGATGGTAAACCGCACCATTTTTGCTTATCGTCCATACAAGGGCGCGCTGTCTATCCTTGATGTGGATGATGATGGATTCGGCGCGATTACCAGAAAAGTAAATGCGCTGTACATGCCTGTTGAAGAGGACGGCAGCTATGCACTGGAAGACGCTGCGCACTCGCCCGACATGTTCGATGTTCGCAAGCCTAAGCTGTACCAGACGAACTATTACGGGTATGATGTTTGGAACGACCATGTTTCAATCACCAGAAAGCAGCTGAAAAATGCCGTCACAAGCCCTGCTGATATGGGAAGACTTATTGATTTGGTGCTGGGCACTAAATCCAATGAGATGGAAATTAGCAGAGAGGCATTCCGCAGGGCAACGCTTGCTAATATGATTGGCGCTGTTCATGCCATGAACAATGCAAATCAGGTGCGGCACCTGCTGACGGAGTACAATGCCGCCACTGGTCAGGATTTGGATGGCGAGACTGTGAAACAGGGCGAAAACTATGCTAACTTTATTCGCTGGGCTTATGCGCAGATTGCGAAGGTGTCCGACATGCTCCGCAATCCCACTGCCGCTTTCCATCTTAACCCCACCGAAGGCACCATTTTGAGACACACCCCGAAAGCAGACCAGCGCCTGTACATCTACAGCGGCGCGCTGCATGAAGTAGACAGCACAGTGCTTGCCACCACCTTCAACCGTGACAACGTGAAAGAGCAGCTGCCGCCTGTCACTGCCTCTGTGGACTTCTTCCAGAGCATTGACGCGCCTGACAGTATTAATGTAAAGCCCGCTTACATTGGCGCTGATGGTGCTGTTGTAGCTTCTCCCACCGCGCAGGAAGTGGGCAGCATCTTTGCCCTGCTCTGTGACAGGGATGCAATGGGCACAAACTTTTATGACCAGTCTGTTGAAGTCAGTCCTTTTGAAGCTGCTGGGCAGTATTATAACTACTGGTACCATGACGCGCACCGCTATTGGTGTGATGTCACAGAGAATGCTGTTCTGTTCCTTATGGACTAAGCAGCAGCAAATTACACAGGCAGGGCACCACCCTGCCTGTGCCTTTTGGGGGTGTTACCTTGGCTTTTAATGTGCAGCTTTATCAGTTTCAAAAGAAAACGAATAGTACCATGCGCCCGCCCAGCGGCACCACTTCTATACAGCTAACTGGTGAAATAAAGACGGATTTTACTCCCCTTAATTTTGACATGACATTCAGATTTGATACCCCGTCAGACATACCGCAATATAATTACGCCTATATTTCAGTGTTCAGCAGGTACTACTTTATTACGGATTGGGTGTTTGTCGGCGGGCTTTGGCGCGGCTCTTTCACTGTTGATGTGCTGGCGACATACAGAACAGAAATACTTGCTTCAAATCAGTTTGTCGCCCGCTGCGCGTCTGAAAAACAGGGCGGTCTGATAGATACTTCTTATCCCACCATCAGCGGTGCAAATCGGGGTATCTGGCAGCAGACACAAACACAGGCAGATTTCTGGGGCGCTGGCTTTGATGATGGCACTGTTGTTCTGGGTGTCATTGGCAACAGTGGTGCCAATGTGGGAAGCCTTACCTATTACGCAATGGCGACAGCTGGGTATAATAATCTAATGAACAGCCTTCTGTCAGATATTTCATGGGCAAATATATCTACTTCTGAAATATCAGCAAATCTGCAGAAAGCGCTTATAAACCCGTTCCAGTATATTGCATCTGTTATCTGGCTGCCTCTGAATGCTATTGCTTTTGTGACACAAAGCGGTGCACCTGCGTCTGATATAGTTAGCAGTATCCGTCTGGGCTGGTGGAATTTTGATATTTCACTGGGTGGAAATGTTGCGCGTATACTTCATAACCCGCTTTCCTTTGGCTGGGATTATGTGCAGCGCAAAGCGTACTTTTCTATTGAAAAGCACTCACAGGCTGCGGCGCGGGGTGAGTGGCTAAATCTGGCACCATACAGCAAATATGTCTTTTCGTTCCTTCCCTTTGGGGTGTTTGAAGTAGATACAGCAGAATTGCAGGGGTATGAATATTTTGGGTATCAGGTGCGTGTGCATTGCTACACTGGTGATGCTGTTCTGACGATGTATGCCGCGCATGATAATCAGGGCACCAGTGATAAGGTGCTGCAGACTGTCACTGCTAATGTTGGTGTTCCTCTGCCTGTGGGGCAGGTGTCTCTTAACATTGGCAACATGGATTCCGCACTGACTTCTGCCGCGCTGATGGGCGCAACAGAAATTGCGCAGCAGCTGTCTGGCAGTCCTGTTGTCACTGCCGCCAAACCTTCTGCGCATAGCAAAACATCACGGTCTACCAGATAAGGGGTGATACAATGTTACCTAGCACTTACAAGAAACTTGAAGAGCGCGGGCAGGTGCCAGCGCTGCCAGACAAGCTGCAATTTACATCCCTGTCAGATATGGCGGCAGATATATCCACACGTGTTACTGGGCTGGTGGATAAGGGTAAAGATGCAATTGGTGATGTGCTGGCAGGTGTGGGGCAGGTGATTGACAAGTATGCACCTTCACTGCTGGCAGGGCTTGCCACCGCGCAGTTTAGGGGTACACAGGGCAGCTTTATGTCATATGCCTACCCCATCAGATTTGAATACAGGTATTTTACTATTGCACCAGACCGCAGTACTGATATAGGATACCCAGAACAAAGATACAAGACACTTTCCGCGCTGTCTGGCTTTGTCCTCTGTCAGAATGCAAAGCTGCCGCTGCTAGCGTCACTGACAGAGCAGAAAGCAGTTGAAGCTTTCTTGAATGGCGGCATATACTTGGAGTGATAGTAATATGGCTTGGATAAGTGGCAATTACTATTTATCACAAAGCCAGATGGAAAATAATGCTTTTGAAGTCTGGCGCTGTCTAAGTGGATACGGGTGCAGCCTTAATGGTGTTGCTGCAATCTGTGCCAACATGCAAGCGGAAAGTACAATAAACCCGGGTATCTGGGAAAGTTTGACACCCACCACCACGCCTGATGTCAGTGTAGGGTATGGACTTTGTCAATGGACACCTTGGAATAAATATGCCTACTGGGCTGGCACTGGGTGGGAAAACAACGGCGACAAACAATGTGAGCGCATAAAGTATGAAGCTGATAACGGCATACAATGGTTTGAAAACTATGGCGCGCCTGACATTGGTTTTCCTGTCTTCCCACCTGTGACGCTGTGGGATATGCTGACAAGTACCACTATAGACACACAGGACTTGGCAAGCTACTTTCTGCTGTACTATGAACATCCGCGCAGGGATTTACTTCCAGGCAATAACACTATACGCCGCAGCAATGCTGTGTACTGGTACAATTATCTGCAGGGCACCCCACCCACCCCAGTTTACAACGGCATACCTATCTGGCTGATGTTCAAAATGAAAAACGGATGGTGATTGTATGGACATTCCTATTATGTACAGGTGTAAGAATCTGGCTGACGCCAGCCGCGCGCCCGCTGGCGTACACACGCGCGATAATATCACAGAACAATTCTATGCACGATATTTGATGAAGCGCGCAATATCAGCGATAAAGCTAGACATACCAGATGAATGGGCGTTGAACTATGTACAGTATACGTTGTTCTGCCGTGGATTTGGCGCAGTTCTTGAAGTGCCCAGATATGGGGTGATTTTTCAAGGCGGCAATCTTTACGGGCGCAATGTTTACTACCAGCCCACACGATTCATAACTGCAAACCCACTGTTTCAGACACCTGCAGACGGCTGGGCAATACATAAAGACTGTGTTATCATACAGCTGCAGCCTGATTACAGCGGGCTTATTGATGTGGTGGAAACATATGCCGCACGGCTGGCGCTTGCATATGAAGCATGGCAGATGAACACCCAGAACAGCAAACTTGCGTATGTCATAGGTGCTGGCGGCACAGCACAGGCGAAAACTTTTGAAGCACTCTTTGATAAAATTCAGTCTGGTATCCCTGCCGTGGCTGCAGGTAATGGGGTGTTTTCAAAAGATGGCAAGCCTCTGTGGCAGACATTCGCCAATGATTTGAAACAGAACTATGTAGCGCCTATGATGTCACAGGACATGCGCAGTATCATGAATGAATTTGACAGCTTTGTAGGCATTCCGTCAAACCCCGAAAGCGGAAAGAAAGAGAGACAGATTGTTGATGAAGTAAATGCCAACAACATAGAGACAGACACCCTTTTAGATTTGTTTGTAGAATCGTTGAACATTGGCTTTGATGAAGCGCGGCACAAGTACGGGGTGAACTGCGCAGCGTCTAAAAAATATGATATGGGGGTGTAGTCATGGCATTTGCTTCACTGTCAATTCTTGGCTTGTATGAATGGAACACAGATATTTTTGCAAATCTGCACCTGCCGCAGGGAATCGACCCAGATGTGCTGATACCAGAACTGGTGACAGAATGCGCAGACTTTCCGCTGCTGTATCCTGACTACGATTTCATGAAAATGTTGATTGGTGTCTGGTCTACAAAAGAACTGAAAATTTGGACAGACATGCTGCGGTCTGAAAACTTTGAATATAACCCGATAGAAAATTATGACAGGTATGAAGAAATTACAAGGGAAGTGTCTGGCGAAAGTGAAAGCAGCTTAACATCTAGCAGCACTGACACTGATGAAGGTGATAGTACCATTGTCAATTCACAAACATCTTTCAACAGTGTTAGCTTTACCAATACAAACAAGTCAGAAAGCGACACCAGCGGAACACGCACCAGCAGCGGCAGTGACACCACTTCAAGCGAAAGCAGCGGCGCGGAAAGCATAACGTCCCATATGCACGGAAACATAGGTGTTACAACAGCACAACAGATGATTGAAGGTTTTAGGGATGTCGCGAATTTTTGCACTTATGATTTCATTATCAACAGTTTCAAAAACAGATTCTGCTTGCAGGTTTACTGATGGGGGTGGATGATATGGCAAGGTTTTATGAAGAATTTCCGTACACCAACACCACTGATATAAATTTAGACTGGCTTATTGAAGTGGTGCGGCAGCTTGACGAAAGAGTCACAGCGCTGGAAGATCAGACAGCTGCTCTTGATGAGCGTGTGACAGCGCTTGAAAACGGGGGTGCATGATGTTGTTTTACAGACGCTTTCCGTATACAAATCTGCAGGACATAAATTTAGATTGGATTGTCAAGCAGGTAAAGAAGCTTACACAGATAGTTGAAGACTTAGACCCAAGCGTCATAACTGAAGAAATAGAACAGGCAATCAGCACGGCAAACACCGCACTCAGCACGGCAGAGGCGATTGCAGACACTGCTGACGCTGCGCTGTCAGCAGCCCAGACTGCAGACACCAATGCCAGCACGGCACTCAGTACAGCAACGGCGATTGCAGACACCGCAGACGCTGCACTGTCTGCAGCCCAGACCGCAGACACCAACGCCAGCACGGCACTCAGCACAGCAACGGCGATTGCAGACACCGCTGACGCTGCACTGTCCGCAGCCCAGACCGCAGACACCAACGCCAGCACGGCACTCAGTACTGCCAACAGTGTGGCAAGCACTGCCGCCAGCGCCCTGACTACCGCACAGGCAGCAGATGCCACTGCCACCGCAGCGCAGACCGCAGCCAGTTCTGCAGCGTCTGCCG
>JAZQYH010000102.1:0-15712 GCA_045633415.1 Oscillospiraceae bacterium
TGGCGGCGAAGATGACTACTACAACGTTTCCCCATGGACAAAATCCTTTGGCTTTGGCAAAAAACCAGAAGATGTTGACACAGAATATATGGAAAACTTTATTTTCAGCTACTACGGTCCAACTGTAATGGAAGTTGCTGACCGTCTGGGTATTGAATGGGATGAATACTCCTGTGAAAATGAACCTCTGTTGGCTGAAGTTGAAATGGATACACCACATGGTAAAATTATGCCTGGCACAGTTTCCGGCCATATCCTTACAATGTGTGTAAAGAAAGATGGCAAGGAAGTGAGTGGTTTCCACTTTGTACACAAAGTACATGACAAAATGCAGCCACTGCCAAGCCGTAAAATGAGAATTGAATTCAAAGGCGAACTGAACAACACTATTGAATTCTCTTCAGTATTTGCTAAACCAGATGTATTCCTTACATCTGCTGCACCTGGCATCAACCTTATTCCATCTATCGTAAAAGCTCAGCCTGGTTTTGTAAATGCGCTGGATATTCCAGTAGGTTATGTACCAAGATAATTTATAATTTTTATTTGTTTTTTAAAAAAGCCTGTAGATTTTACAGGCTTTTTCCATTTTTGGTTTGATTTTATGGTCATTTTGCGGTAAAATATATTCATAATTACCGATGAAAGTAGGCAAAACTTACAAACATCAAAAATATCGCAAATTTTTTAAAAAAATTATAAAAAAAGTGTTGACATTTCAGTAGACGCTTGCTATAATATAAAAGCTGTCAAGGATAACAGCTACTAAATCGGTGAGAGCCATTAGCTCAGTCGGCAGAGCACCTGACTTTTAATCAGGGTGTCCGGAGTTCGAGTCTCCGATGGCTCACCATAAACGACCAAGTTGGAATGCTTGGTCGTTTTTATTGCGAATTTAAATATGTGAAGTAACTTCCCTTTCAAAGTGAAACACAATAACCGCCTGGGTTGGAATACAGGCGGTTTTTTTATTTTATATTGCAGTCAGATGACAAAACAGTTATTTGACTGCTTTATTTTTTTATCCTATACTATAACCAAGGCAGGTGATTGTATGAAAAATCAAAAGTTGTTTTTTATATCAATTATAACTTTGGTTATATTATTTTTACCTATAAAAAGCTATGCCCAGCAAAGAGACGCTGAATATTTTGCAGTATTAAACTTTGATTCCTTAAAAACAATAGATTCTGTAAATCATCATCGTGACTATGGCACTGTCTCATATATTAAAAATGGTGTTGAAATGCTGGAAAATGATGTAAGAGAAGAAAATGCCATTTCCCCAGACGATTCCCGCCTGCACAATATATATGCAAAAGATTATTTCGCCCCATTTTCCACAGGTTATTCCAATCTTGGCAATGACATAATATTAAAGACTAATGCTTTCTGGAACCCAGTAAAGGCAAAAGTAAGATATATAAACTATATAGAACAACCAAATGCAAAACCAAGGCAGGAATGGTTAGACTATTTCAGCGATATTATCACTAAAGAATGTGGGCAAACAGATTCCCCTATTATTATCAGTGAGGCTTGGATTACTTGGTGGAATGGCATAGAATACGCCGCTGTAAACGCCAGCAACTATGTGTGGCGAAGCAGTCTTCAACCCTCAGAATATTATAACAGCCCAGAAAAAATACCAGCTGGAAACAACCATCTGATGTATCGCTCAACAATGATTTTCGCAAATAGAAAGCCAATGTATGAATACATATCCGATGTTCGTTATTGGAAAATAAATACCACCCCATTAAACAGAGAAATGGAGCATGTATGTTGTTCATTTATAGCAGCAGAAGACGAATCCATTCTTTACTGTGAAGATTTTGCATCGTATCAATATGATAAAAACGGAAAACTAAAACTGTATGCTGTATATGATTTATGCTCTTGGATTTATCAGGAAATGCAGTATAGCCCAGACTATTTCTTCGGTGATGTGGACGGAGATGGAAAACTTGAACTGGTAGACTACCATCGTTCAAACAACAGTATGATGATGGGCGGATATAGTGTATATGATTTGGACGGAGAAACATTAAAACGAAGTAACTTTGTAAACGATGGCATGTAACAAAAAAGACCTTGTCAAACGACAAGGTCTTTTTTATTGGTGCACCCGGCGGGATTTGAACCCGTGCCCTTCAGAGTCGGAGTCTGACGTTCTTCCAACTGAACTACGAGCGCTTACAGTTTTAACTGCTGTAAAATGTATTTTACCATATACTTGTAAAAAAATAAAGAGGAAATTTTGTCAGAAAAGGGTAAGCTGTTCCCCTTGCATTTTATCTTCATAAGTGCTCAGATATTGAAATATTTCTTCGGTATTATACATTATGCCGTTCTGGTGGCATATTTTGCGAAAAAGTGCCATCAGCTTTTGATTATTGGGACTGGTACACATATAGCTGTTGCCATAATAATGTATATACTTTTCTTTAAGAGATGGGAAATGTTCATCCAGCTTCTGATAAAAATATTCCCTGTTGCCTTCTCTCAACGTAAGCCCCATATCAAAGCATATAATACCTTTTACTTTTGCCTCGATACACATATCCAGTATGGCGCTGATATTTTCTTCTGTGTCATTTATAAAAGGAAGTATGGGTGTCAGCCACACAACTGTAGGTATGCCTGCATTTTTAAGCTTCATAAGAGTGTCAAATCTTTCCTTGGTGGTGGCTACCTTCGGCTCCAGTATTCTGCACAAATCTTCGTCTGCTGTGGTCAGTGTCATCTGCACTACAGCTTTACTTTTATTGTTTATGCTCTGCAGCAGGTCTATGTCCCTTAAAACAAGGTCGGATTTTGTTATAAGGGTAAAACCATAGCTATTTTTATCTGCTATTTCAAGGCATTTTCTGGTGTACTGCAGTTGCTTTTCACAGTGCATATATGGGTCTGCCATACTGCCAGTGCCAATCATCATCTTTTTCTTTTTGCTTTTCAGGGCGGTTTCCAGCAGCTGAGGTGCATTCTGCTTTACCAGCACATCTTCAAAGTCGTGGTCCATGTTATAGCACACACTGCGGCTGTCGCAGTAAATGCAACCGTGAGTGCATCCACGGTAGATATTCATATTGCCTTTAGGTGACAATATACCTTTTACATTTTCAAAATGCACTGTATCACTCCCCTTTTTCGCCTGTCTACTGCAATATATTACCATATTTATAATAATTTGTGAATGTCTGGTGTATGTTCTGTGACAATAAAGCAACAATTTGTTTAAAATACAATTTTTTGCTTGCAAGTTAAGTAATAATAAGATAAAATAGTGTTTACGACTGTTAAAATTATTAATGGAGGATATATATAATATGAATTCAAAAGCAAAATTCAAAAAGAATCTGACAAGAATTATTTGTCTCGTTCTTGCTGGCGTTATGCTGCTGGGCTCTTTTGCATACTTTACACTGGATAAATCCGCTCTGTACAGCTACAGCGATGGTCTGACAGACGAAGGTTTCTTTGAAGGTGTTACTGCTCTGGACAATGTAGTTCTTCCAGACTACAAAGCATTCACAATGCCAGAAGACCTTACAGTTGCAACAGACGCTGAAATCGAAGCTAAAATCGATGAAATCAAATCCACATTTGCTACAAGTGAAAAAGATGTTGATACAGAACGTGCAGTAGTAAACGGCGACTACATCAACATTGACTACGTTGGTAAAATTGATGGTGTTGAATTTGCAGGCGGCTCCACAGAAGGCGCTGGCAGCGATGTAACAATCGGCAGCAAAACATTTATCGATGGTTTTGAAGAACAGATTATTGGCCACAAAGCTGGTGAAACATTTGACATCACAGTTACTTTCCCAGAAGACTACGGCAACACAGACCTGGCTGGTAAAGAAGCTGTATTCACAATCACAGTAAACCACTACTACAAAACAATTCTGCCAGAAATCGACGATGCATTTATCGCAGAAAACCTGAAAGACTACTACAGCGATGTAGAAGACATGAAAGCTAAACTGGCTGAAGAAATCGTTGATGCTGACACTAAAAACCACGTTTGGAACAAGCTTATCGAAGAAACAACTGTAACAAGCTACCCAGAAGTAATTTACAACTACGAAGTAGCTGCAAGAAAAGCCAACATCGAAGCTTCCGCTTCACAGTACGGTGTATCTGCAGAAAGTCTGCTGACACTCTATGGTTACTCAACTATGGATGAATATCTGGCTGATATGGACGAAGATATCAAATACTATGAAAAAGTATATCTGACAGTTCAGGCAGTATGCGAAAAAGAAGGCTTCAGAGTTACAGAAGATGATATGAAAACATACTTCGAAACTATGTTCGGCACAACAGATTACTCCGATTACGAAGCAGTATACGGTAAACCATACCTGAAATCTATCGTAATGCGTGATGTAATTCTGAAAACACTTATCGCTGATATGAAAGTAGTTCCAGCAACAGCTGAATAATTTCAGACAATACCGACAAAACAGTTACAGGCACAGCAGAAACGCTGTGCCTGTTTTTTATATTTAAACATAACCCCCGCCCGATATTTTCAGGCAGGGGGATTTTTATTATGCAAAGAATGTAGCCAGAACTTCGTTTACCAGTTTGCCGTCTGCTTTGCCTTTTACCAGTGGCATCAGATTTTTCATAATGATACCTTTCTGTTTTGCTTCTGGTTTTTCCAGACCCAGCTGTGCAAGAACGCCAGCAATAACTTCTTTGATTTCTTCAACATCCATCTGTTTTGGCATAAATTCAGAAAGAACTGCAATTTTAGCAGCACATTCTTCTTTTACTTCAACATAGTTTTCTGGTGCTGTATCCATTGTTTCTTTCAGCTGTTTGATTTCTTTTGCTACTACTGCGATGGCGTCATCATCAGTCAGTTCACCTTTATTGTCAATAGCTTTGGATTTCATTGCTGCCAGAAGTGCAGACAGTGCGTCTTTTCTTACTTTGTCTTTGTTTTTCATTGCGGCCATCATGCCAACACGTACATCATCCATCAATGCCATAGTTATATACCTCGTCAAAATATTTTTTTATGAGAATATTTTACCCCAAATTTATTGTTTGTGCAACTGATAATGTGTTACAATTTTTACAGTAACATAAGGAGTTTGTTCTATGATTAAAAAGCTGTTTCTCAAAAGTGAAAAATATGATATCCCTGCAGTACTTACACTGCCTGAAAGAAATGATAAAGCACCTTGCCTGATTATGTGCCACGGCACAGGCTCTTCAAAGGATGAAACAGGCAACCAATATGCAGACCTGTCTGATACGCTGGCAGAAAAAGGCATTGCATCTATCCGCTTTGATTTTGCAGGTTGCGGCGAAAGTGCTGACAGCGGCATAAACCAGACATTTATGGCAGAAGTAAATGATACTGTAAAAGCATATGAATATATAACAGACCTTGATGAAATAGACTCTGACAGAATCGGTATTATCGGCTACAGTCAGGGCGGCAGGGTTATGGCAATGTTTTTAGACAACTATCACGATAAAATAAAAGCCGCTGTATCATGGTCAGGTGCCTTCCACAACGGCATCGGTGTGTTTGCAGGGTTCTTTGACGCTTACTATTCTCAGGCAAAGAAAGCCGGTTTTGCCGTCATTCCTCTGGGCTGGCGAGAAGACCTTATAGTTCCACTGGCATGGTTTGATGAAATAAGAGATACAAATCCTATGGACGCCATGAAAAAATTCAAAGGTGATTTACTGGTTATGGCTGGAGATGCAGATTTCCTTGTGCCTATGCCTCACTGTGAAGAAGTTGCGGCAACAAACGAAAAAGCCGAGCTTGTTATTTATCAGGGTGCTGACCATAACTTCAACGTTATGACAGAGGACAAGTCAATATCCATGGACCTTGTAAAAACCACTGCAGAATGGCTGGAAGAACATCTGTAAAATTCAAATATTTCACATATCAAACTATCTCTCCATCTTGAATATATTCTGCAAAAGTTTTATAATTTTATTATAGAAATGAGAGGTAATTACTGATGAAAAAAACTGCGCTTATACTCGAAGGCGGCGGTATGCGAGGAACATATACTTCCGGTGTGCTGGACTATCTTCTGGAAAAAGGTATAGTATTTGATTCTATATACGGTGTATCAGCTGGTGCGCTGAACGGTGTAAATTACAAAACCAGACAGATTGGTCGCAGTCTGCGTGGCTTTACTATGTTTCAGAAAGATAAACGCTATGCAGGTCCGAAGCATCTGATAAAAACAGGCGACTGGTTCAATGTGGATTTTTCATATAATACTATCCCTAACGAACTTGACCCTGCTGACTATGACGCATTTGTTGCAAACCCTTCTAACTTTTACTCTGTTGTTTCCAACGTGGAAACAGGTAAAGCTGAATATCTCCACCTGACAGATATGCGCAAGGATATGGATGGTTTGCGAGCATCAGCTTCACTGCCTATTCTTTCAAATATAGTTGAATTCAGAGGTAAAAAATATCTTGATGGTGGCTGTACTGACAGTATCCCGCTTGCAAAAAGTATCTCTGATGGTCATGGTAAAAACCTGGTTATACTTACACAGCACAAAGGCTACCAGAAAAAACCAAGCGCCAACAGATACGCCTGTAAAGTGATGTACAAAAAATACCCTGCTTTTGTAAAAGCTATGGACACGCGCCACGATATGTACAACAAACAGCTGGAATATGTGGAAAAATGCGAAAAACACGGTTCTGCTTTTGTTATTCAGCCAGATAAAATTATAAAAGTATCCAGACTAGAAAACAATCCTGCTAGACTGGTAGAGCTGTACCATCTGGGCAAGCTTGATGCACAGAAAAACTTTGATAAACTGGTAAAATATCTTGAAAAATAAAACAACGCCTGAACACAGAGTTCAGGCGTTTATTTTATATGTAATTTATCTTATACCAGTTCTTTTGTCACTACGTCCAGAGCCACTTCAATAACTTTGTCCATATCGTAATATTTGTATTCACCTAAACGACCGCCAAAAATCACATTTGTCTGGCTGTCTGCCAGCTGTTTGTACTGTTGGTACAGCTGACTGTTTTTTGCATCGTTTACTGGGTAATATGGCTCATCACCCTGTTTCCATTCAGCCGAATATTCACGGCTGATTACTGTTTTTGGCTGTGTGCCAAACTCAAAGTGTTTGTGCTCGATAATTCGTGTATATGGTGTTTCGCTGTCTGTGTAGTTTACAACAGCATTTCCCTGATAATTGTCTGTATCCAGTGTTTCTGTTTCAAAACGGACACTGCGGTACTGCAATGCACCCAGCTTATAATCAAAATATGCATCAACAGGACCTGTATACACCACCTTTTCTGCCAGTGCCTCCAGCCCTTCCCTGTTTGCAAAATAATCTGTTTCAAGTCGTACTTCCACATCTCCCAGCATATTTGCTACCATCTGTGTGTAGCCACCCATAGGGATACCCTGATAAAGTGCATTGAAGTAGTTGTTATCATATGTAAATCGTACAGGCAGGCGCTGGATAATAAAAGCTGGCAGTTCTGTGCAAGGTCTGCCCCACTGTTTGCCTGTATATCCTTTTATCAGTTTTTCATAGATGTCAGTACCTACAAGGCTGATAGCCTGTTCCTCCAGATTTTTAGGGTCTTTTATGCCTGCTTCTTCTCTCTGCTGCTGGATTTTAGCCTTGGCTTCTTCAGGTGTGATAACACCCCACATTTTGTTGAATGTGTTCATATTGAAAGGCATGTTGTAAATTTCGCCTTTGTAATTTGCCACAGGGCTGTTTGTATAACGGTTGAACTCAGCAAACTGATTTACATATTCCCATACCTGCTTATTATTTGTATGGAAAATATGGGCGCCATACTGGTGTACATTTATACCTTCACACTCATAGGTATAGATATTGCCTGCAATATGGTCTCTTTTATCTATCACAAGACATTTTTTACCTTTTTTAGTTGCTTCGTGAGCAAAAACTGCACCATAAAGCCCTGCACCTACTATAAGATAATCATATTTTTTCATTTTATTTCTCCTGTTTCAAACAAAATAATGGTTTGAAAGCATACTACTACATTATAATTGTGTAGTATTATAGCATATACACATTTAAATGTATATAGATTTTGTATTTTTGTTGTGAAATTTTGTACAGTTTTCTCACAACTTAACACTATAACTCTCCCTCAAATGTCATATGTATATTTATTTTTCCAGATTTCAAGCTATTTTTTACCATAATATTGGCAACAGATTATTATTGACAATTTGTGATTTTATTATTATAATTTTAGAATAGAGATTCTGGGTACAAATGTGCCAGTGCAGAGATTTGCGCCACCGGCTGAAAGCGCAGACAGGTATGGTATCCAGGGAACACTCTACCGCATCGCTTAAAAGAGAGTCCTTGTCAGCGGCTGTAAGCAAGGTAAGCGATATAACGTGACTTTAACCGGAAAATCAAATACTAAAGTGGGTGTGCTTTTACACACCAATGCGGGTGGCACCGCGGGTTTATATATACAAGTCTTTGACAGTTTTGTATGTAGCTTTACTGAAAGTAATTTTATGTTATTAATTTACTGTTTGTAATAATTATGCTGCGCAAGCAATAACTACCACAAAGGCTGACAATGTTAAAAACTCGTCCCGGAAATTTTTTGACAAGAGAATTTCCGGGATTTTTTATTTTTTCAGGAGGAAAAAGAGTATGTTAAGAACACATACATGTAACGAAGTTCGCAAAGAACACATCGGCCAGACAGTTACTCTGTCCGGTTGGGTTAACACAATCCGTGACCACGGTGGTGTTATCTTTATTGACCTGCGCGACCATTTCGGCAGAACACAGGTTGTTTTCCACGACGCTGAAATGCTGAAAGACGTGCACAAAGAAACTGTTATCCAGGTTAAAGGTGCAGTAGTTGAAAGAGACGCTGAAACAGTTAACACAAAACTGGAAACAGGTGAAGTAGAAATTCACGTAGAAGAAATGACAATTCTTGGCCCAAGCAAAAACATGCTGCCATTTGAAATTGAAACATCCAAAGAAACAAGAGAAGACGTTAGACTTAAATACCGTTACCTCGACCTGAGAAACCCAGCACTGCACAACAATATCGTGTTCCGTTCACAGGTTATCAGCTATCTGCGTCGTCAGATGGAAGACCTTGGCTTTATGGATTTCCAGACACCAATCCTTACATCTTCTTCCCCAGAAGGTGCTCGTGACTATCTGGTACCAAGCCGTAAACACCCAGGTAAATTCTATGCTCTGCCACAGTCTCCACAGCAGTTCAAACAGTTGCTGATGGTATCTGGTTTTGACAAATACTACCAGATTGCACCTTGCTTCCGTGATGAAGACGCCCGTGGTGACCGTTCACCAGGCGAATTCTATCAGCTGGACTTTGAAATGGCTTTCGCAGAACAGGAAGACGTATTCAAAGTAGGTGAAACAGTTCTCTACAACACATTCAAAAAATTCTCCAACAAAGAAGTTAGCCCTGCTCCATTCAGACGCATCAAATTTGAAGAAGCTATGCTGAAATACGGCAGCGACAAACCTGACCTGAGAAACCCTCTTATCATTGAAGACCTGACAGAATTCTTTGCAGATGTAAACTTTGCAGCATTCAGAGGCAAACCAGTTAGAGGTATCGTAGCACCATGTGCTAACCAGTCCAAAAAATTCTATGAAGACAGCCTGAAACACGCTATGTCCATCGGCATGAAAGGTCTTGGCTACCTGATGCTGAAAGACGGCAAATTCAAAGGCCCAATCGACAAATTCCTGACAGAAGAACAGAGAAGCCACCTTATCGAAATGTGCGGTATGAAAGACGGCGACACAATCTTCTTTATCTCTGACGGTAAAAATGTTGTTGACGGTCTTGCTGGCGGCATCAGAAAATGGCTGGGTGAAACACTGAATCTGATTGACAAAGACAGATTTGAATTCTGCTACATCGTTGACTTCCCAATGTACGAATGGAACGAAGACGAAAAGAAAATCGACTTTACACACAACCCATTCTCTATGCCACAGGGCGGTCTGGAAGCTCTCAACACAATGGACCCACTGGATATCTATGCTTACCAGTACGACATCGTATGTAACGGTGTAGAACTTTCTTCCGGTGCTGTTAGAAACCACAACCCAGAAATCATGAGAAGAGCATTCGAAATCGCTGGTTACGGTGAAGAAGAAGTTGCTGCAAAATTCGGCGCTCTCTACACAGCATTCCAGTTCGGTGCACCTCCACATGCTGGTATGGCACCTGGTATCGACAGAATGGTTATGCTGCTGGCTGAAGAAGACACAATCCGCGATGTTATCGCATTCCCTCTCAACGGTGCAGCACAGGACCTGATGATGAACGCACCAAGCATGGTTACAGACCAGCAGCTGGACGATGTTCATATCGTAGTAAAAGAAGAGGAAGAAATCTAATCCTTTTTATAACTGATATAAATAAAGACACGGTGAAAACCGTGTCTTTTTATTTAGCTTGAAAATAACTTCAAGATGGATTAATATTGTAGACAGATAATAATGAATTCACCACAGGGAGGCTTGTATTATGAGTGTTGATGTATATAAACAGTATCTGTCAGCAGACTGCACATTCAACGGAGTAGAACGCCGTGGTGCAGTGGTTTGGCTGAATGTAGAAAGCGCAGGCGGAAATGTGCGCTATGAAGTGGGTGTTTCTTTCTTCCCACACAGAGATGAAGAGGATTTTGCCATCAGTTACGATGCCAGCGCAACAAAGGAATTGCTTTCCGAAAAGGGTCGCCGTTCCAAAAAGCGTGATGTACTGTGTCTGGCACAGGTGCAGGATGCCGCAGACGAAATTGCCCGTTCTTTCAACGGCACAATCTATTGGGACAAGCCATTGAACGAGGCACAGTACGGTTAAAAACAAAGTAACTATATACAGGAGAAAATATATGAATATAAAAGTCAGAATTGAAGATGAAAAAGATTTCCGACGCGTTGAAGAAATAACAAGAATTGCTTTTTCATATCCCGGCAGAGTTGAACGTGGTGGAATCGGCTGTCCTTTTGAACATTGGATGGTGAACGAGTTGCGCCGCCGAGACGGATACACAGATTTAAGTCTTGTGGCTACTGTTGACGAAGAAATTGTGGGTCACATTATCTGCAGTAAGGCAAAAGTGGAAACCGACAGCGAGATTATTCCCGTGCTCAATATCGGCCCTATCAGTGTACTGCCTGAACATCAGCGAAAAGGTGTGGGTAAAGCACTTATAACCGAAATGATAGAAAAAGCAAAACAGCTGGGCCACGGCGCCATACTCTTCTGGGGCAGACCGGAATATTATCCACAGTTTGGCTTTGTGGCAGCCTCCGGCTATGGCATAACAGATGCTGACGGCCACGCTTCCCCTGCATTTTTTGCAATGGAACTGATTCCGGGCTATCTGACCAGTGCTTCAGGCGGCAAATATTATGAATCTGACATCTATGACGACTCCTTTAACAAAGAAAAAGTAAAAGCATTTGACAAGGTGTTTATGGGTGTTGACTGATAATATGTCAGAAATCTTTCCGTTTTTCAACAACAAAAAAGGCTATCCTTTCGGGGATAGCCTTTTAATATTGCAATTATTTAACGCCGTACTGTTCGTAGTATGCATCGATAGCTGCTTTGATTGTGTCGTCGATGATAACTTCGCCGTTTACTTCTTTGTTATAAAGAGCTTCTACAACGTCGTCCATATCAACGATAGCTGCTGTGTCAAAACCGTAAAGGTCTTTAACTTCGTCCAGTGCAACTTTTTCGCCGCCTTTGCCAACTTCCATACGGTTGAGGGAAACCATAAGGCCAACGATTGTAACATCTGCAGCACCTCTCACTTTTGGTACTGTTTCTTCCATGGATTTACCGGAAGTTGTTACGTCTTCAATCATGATAACTCTGTCGCCGTCTTTCAGTGGGCTGCCAAGGAAGGAGCCTTTGTCTGCGCCGTGGTCTTTTTCTTCTTTACGGTCAGAGCAGTAACGGATTTCTTTGCCGTACAGTTCGCTGTAAGCCATAGCTGTTACAACTGCCAGAGGAATACCTTTGTAAGCTGGTCCAAAGAGAACGTCGAAATCATCGCCGTATTTAGCGTGGATAGCTTTTGCATAGTATTCGCCCAGTTTTTTCAGCTGTGAGCCTGTTACGTAAGCGCCTGCATTCATAAAGAATGGGGATTTACGGCCACTTTTCAGTGTGAATTCACCAAATTTGAGAACTTTGCTGTCTACCATAAACTGGATAAACTCTTTTTTGTACTGTTCCATAATAATTTTCTCCCTATTTTATAAGTAAATATTAATCAGCAAAGTCTGCCATGCAGCGGCGGTATGCTGCTACTGGGTCTTCTGCTTTTGTGATTGGACGGCCTACAACAATGTAGTCTGTACCGATTTCTTTAGCTTTTGCTGGTGTTGTAACGCGAACCTGGTCGCCTACATCGCCATCTGCAAAACGAACACCTGGTGTAACTGTCAGGAATTCTTTGCCAACTGCTTCTTTAACCATACCAGCTTCCAGTGGGGAACATACGATACCGTCAAGGCCAGCTTCTTTAGCGTTTTTAGCATAGTGAACGATTGTTTCGTTGATGCCAGCGTTGATAAGCAGTTCTTTCTGCATTCTTTCTTCGCTTGTGGATGTCAGCTGTGTAACAGCGATAACCAGTGGGCGTGTGCCGTCTTCTCTCATAACGCCTTCAACTGCAGCTTTCATCATATCGATTGTGCCAGCAGCGTGTACGTTAACGATGTCTGCACCCAGACCAGAAAGGCTTCTCATACCGCCTTTAACTGTGTTTGGAATGTCGTGGAGTTTCAGGTCAAGGAACACATTGTGGCCTCTTGCTTTAACTTCTTTAACGATAGATGGGCCTGCTGCATAGAACAGTTCCATACCGATTTTAACGAATGGTTTTTCTTCTGTGAACTTGTCAAGGAATGACAGTGCTGTTTCTGCATCTTTAAAGTCCAGAGCGATAATTACATCTCTTTTCATTGGTGTGTTCTCCTTTTATGTATATTATTAAGCGATACCGATAATATCGTTAAGGTCTTTGATACCGTATTTTTCCATTACACGTGGCAAGTCTTCAATGATTTCTTTACATGCGTAAGGGTTAACAAGGTTTGCCGCACCAACCTGAACAGCTGTTGCGCCAGCCATCATCATTTCGATTACATCTTCAGCAGATGAAACGCCACCCATACCGATAACTGGAATGTTTACAGCGTGTGCAACCTGATAAACCATTCTCAGAGCAACTGGGAAGATAGCCGGACCAGAGAAACCGCCCATTTTGTTAGCGATGATAGGTTTCTTGGATTTAAGGTCGATTCTCATACCCAGCAGAGTGTTAATCATGCTGATGCCGTCTGCGCCGCCTGCTTCTGCAGCTTTAGCGATTTCAACGATGTCTGTAACGTTTGGTGAAAGTTTGATATAAACTGGTTTTGTAGTAACTGCTTTAACAGCTTTTGTTACTTCGTATACATTTTTAGGGTCTGTACCGAATGCCATACCGCCGCCGTGTACGTTAGGGCAGGAAACGTTTACTTCGATAATGCCTACCTGGTCTTCTTTGTCAATCAGCTGGCAGCAGTAAACGTATTCTTCAACAGAGTAACCAGAAATGTTAGCGATAACTTTTTTGTTAAAGATTTTTTTCAGTTCTGGCAGTTCGTGGTCGATAACTGCGTGGATACCTGGGTTCTGCAGACCAACAGAGTTAATCATACCCATTGGTGTTTCTGCAATACGAGGTGTTGGGTTACCAAATTTTGGTTCTCTTGTAGTACCTTTGAAAGAGAAAGTACCCAGCATATTGATATCATAAAATTCAGCAAATTCTTTACCGAAGTTAAATGTACCGGATGCAGGAATAACAGGATTGTCCAGTTCCCAGCCGGAGAGTGTTACTTTAGTGTTTACCATATAATTTCCTCCTTCAGCAGTACAGGACCTTCTGTACAGATACGTTTGTTACCTGTGAGTGTTTTACAGCTACAACCCATGCAACCGCCGAAACCACAGCCCATTCTTTCTTCGAAAGACAGCTGACCGGAACATTCTGTACCCATAGCAACTGCTTTCAGCATTGGCAGAGGTCCACATGTGTAGAAGTAGTCGTAACCTTCCAGATTTTTGATAACATCTGTTACAAAGCCTTTTGTGCCGTAACTGCCGTCGTTTGTTGTTACATAAACATCACAGCCCAGTGCTTTGAATTCTTCTTCATAGAACACATCATCTTTGCTTGTAAAACCAAGGATAACTGTAGGTTTTGCGCCTTTTTCTATAAGGTGTTTAGCAACACCGTACATTGGAGGTGCACCTACACCACCACCGATAACCAGTGGTTTTTCACTGCCTGGCTGTGCTGTAAAGCCGTTGCCAAGACCTGTGAGGATATCCAGTTTTTTGCCAGGCAGCATTTCTGCCATAGCTTCTGTACCTTTACCTACAACTTTGTAGATAACAGTGATTGTTTTATCGTCCCAGTCACAGATAGAGATTGGGCGGCGGAGGTAGAAGCCTTCTACCAGTATGTTGATAAACTGTCCAGGTGCTGTGATGTACTGTGTGTCACCTTCCAGAACCATACGGAAAACATCTTTAGCGATTTTTTTGTTTTCCAGAACAGTATAGATGTCTCTTTTATACATTTGGCTCTCCTTTATATTTTCCGGCTGCCGTAAAGACAGCCGGTATTTGTGTCTTATATTAGATTCTCAGTTCAGCGTCAATTGTTGAAACTGGCATTGTGATTTCTTCAAGAACGTTCAGCAGTGCGTTTACTGTTGAAAGGCTTGTCAGCAGAGCAACGTTGTTTTCTACTGAGTAACGACGGATAAGGAAGCCGTCTTTTTCTGCATCACCAGTCATATCCTGAGTGTTGATTACGTAGTTTACGTGACCTTTTGTCAGTGAGTCGATAATGTTCTGGCCGCCTTCAGAAATTTTAGCCATTGTTCTTGTTTTGATACCGTTACGTTTAAGGAATGCAGCTGTACCTGATGTAGCTTCAATATTAAAACCAAGGTTGTAGAAGCGTCTTACCAGTGGCAGAGCGCGCTGTTTGTCTTTGTCTGCCAGTGTTACGAATACTGTACCGAAGTTCTGAACTTTGATACCAGATGCCTGCAGTGCTTTGTAAAGAGCACGGTTCAGGGATTTGTCGTAACCGATTGCTTCACCAGTGGATTTCATTTCTGGTGACAGGTAAGCGTCCAGACCTCTGATTTTGGAGAATGAGAATGTTGGAGCTTTTACGTAGAAGCGTTTTGCAGGTTCCTGCATGTATGTGCCGTAGCCCAGTTCTTTCAGGCTATGACCCAGCATTACTTTTGTAGCAATGTTAGCCATTGGAACGCCAGTTGCTTTTGAAAGGAATGGAACTGTTCTTGAAGAACGTGGGTTAACTTCGATAACGTAAACGTTGTTGAATTCGTCAACGATGAACTGAATGTTGAACAGACCTTTGATACCGATACCCAGACCCAGACGGATTGTGTAGTCGATGATTGTCTGTTTTACAGATTCTGGCACTGTGTATGCTGGATATACAGAGATGGAGTCACCGGAGTGAACACCTGTTTCTTCGATATGTTCCATGATACCTGGGATAAATACATCTTTACCATCGCAGATAGCATCTGTTTCAAGTTCTTTACCGATGATGTATTTG
>JAZQYH010000103.1:0-16555 GCA_045633415.1 Oscillospiraceae bacterium
GATTTCTGTGTGGAAATATTTGTTTTCCAGCCACATGGAGTAGATTTTGTCTTCAACCCGTTTAGGATTGTAGATTTTTTCCAGTTCTTTCATTTTGTTTTATCTCCTTTTTCTATTTTCAGGAGCGTACCAAAAAATATAAAAAAATAATCGCCCCACAAAAATATGGGACGATTTTATAACCGTGGTACCACCCAAATTGCCCTGCAAATATACAGGACCCCTTGTTTTTCTTTAACGCAGAAGGCTACGGAAAGAGCTACTGAAAGTTCACCCAATCAGCTCAAAAGCTACACAATGAAACTTTGAATACCGGCTTACACCTACCCCGGCTCTCTGAAAGTCAAAGGATTTCACTGCCTCTTTATCACAGCTTTTAACTATATTTTTTATTTATTTTAATACCTTATACAAAAAAAGTCAACAATTTGTGGATAAATAATGCTTGCATTTAAGCGGAAGATACAGTACAATGAATAGCATAACTTTAAAGAGGTGAAACTAATGGCAGAATTTAAATATGAAATCGTTGAAAAACTGGGTGTTATCAGCCAGGGCAAAGGCGGCTGGGAAAGACAGCTGAATCTGGTATCCTGGGGTGATAGAGAACCTAAGTACGACATCCGTGACTGGTCACCAGACGGTACAAAAATGGGTAAAGGTATTTCTCTGACAGCTGAAGAACTGGCTGTTCTGAAAGAAATTCTGGATGAAATCGACCTGTAATTAAAGTTTAAGGGATGAATGTAAGTTCATCCCTTTTATTTTTTTATTTTATAATATATAATATTACTATTAAATATAGAGGTGAATATTATGGATTATAAATCAGAATTTTTAGAAATATTCAATACTTATGTAACAAGAAAAGGCGCTGACAAAATGCTGGAATGGCTGGAAAGAACAGATTTCTTCACAGCACCTGCAAGCACAAGATACCACGGTGCCTGTGAAAGCGGGCTGGTAATGCACAGCCTCAATGTTTACAAAGTGCTGAAAGCAAAAAATGATATAGAAAAACTGTATTCAGACGAAACTATTGCAATCGTTGCTTTATGCCACGATTTCTGCAAAATAAACTTTTACACAGAAGGCACAAGAAATGTGAAAAACGATGTGACAGGCCAGTGGGAAAAAGTGAAAGTGTACAATGTGGACGACCAGTTCCCATTTGGTCACGGTGAAAAAAGCGTTTTCCTCGTGGAAAGATTTATGCGCCTGACAATTGAAGAAGCCATGTCTATCCGCTGGCATATGGGTGGTTTTGACGACAGCGCCAAGGCTGGCAGTTTTGCAATGAGCGAAGCATACCGCCGCTATCCGCTGGCTGTTATGACACATCTGGCTGACCTTGAAGCAACTTATCTGCTGGAAAAAGGCACCTCTGCTGTGAACAAATAATTATGAATTACACTTATAAAAAAGCTAAAAAGAAAGACGCAGGCATAATAAACCAGCTGTTTATAGAAATGATGCAGACTGTCCGTGGGACAGACAAAGTAAACGGTTATCCCGACGGATATCTGGACAAATTCTTTGATGACAGAGATGAATGGATAAGTGTTGCCGTTTATGATGGTGAAGTAATTGCCTTTTTGTCAATCGAAGTGCATCACGAAGATAAAGAATATATTTATCTGGATGATTTGTCCGTAACGAAACAGCACAGAAACAATGGTATTGGCACAAAGTTAATCAGAAATGCTGAAGAATATGCAAAGGAAATCAATATTCCTGCTATCTGCTTTCACGTAGAGAAAACCAATGCCAATGCATTCAGATTATATCAGCGTTTAGGATATAATATATATCAAGACCAGAAAACCAGATATTTAATGATAAAACATTTGGAGTAAAATATGATTATTGAAACCCAGCGCCTGTTATTGCGTGAAATGACAGAAGATGATTTTGATGCACTTTATAAAGTGCTGTCTGATAAAGAAAGCATGAAATATTATCCTTATGCTTTTGACGAGAATAGAGTGAAAAGCTGGATACAGAGAAATATTGACAGCTATAATACTTTAGGCTTTGGCCTGTGGGCAGTATGCCTGAAAGAGACAGGCGAAATGATTGGTGACTGTGGGCTGACAATGCAGCTGATTAACGGGGTAATAAAGCCAGAAATCGGCTATCATATAAGAAGCGACAAACAGAGAAAAGGCTATGCCAAAGAGGCATCCATTGCTGTAAGGGATTGGACTTTTGAAAACACACCATTCAATATAGTGTATTCATATATGAAATACACAAATGAGCCATCAATCAAAACAGCTGTTTCCTATGGTTGCAAATTCGTGGAAGAATTCGCTGATGAAGAAAATGAATTTACAAAAGTGTTTGCTATTACGAGAAATGAGTGGGAGAAATTTATAGAACTTATGTTTTATAATAATTAGAAAAATTTGAATTTATCAAACATAAAAACCGACCTTATTACAGGTCGGTTTTATTATTTTTACAACACTTTATCACAAATTGCTTTTGGGATAGCCATTCTTACTGTTCTTTCAGGGTCTACTACCTGGCAGAACTGCAGGTTGCCAGCAGCACTCATCAGCATACCAGCCTCATTAAGTGTGTAGCCCAGATGTTTCTGCAGGACACCACACATATCTTTTGTAGCTGTATAGATAGCTTTTTCCAGATCTTCGTGGGAAGCAATTGTGTAGATGTTTTCGGCATCTTCAAGGCGTGGGTTATCAATACAAACACCTTTGATAACTGTAAGTTTTACCTTTACAACTGCACCGATTTCCACACCGGAAACCATGATTTCGCCATCGCCCATACAGGCGTGAACATCACCACAGCCAAAATATGCACCGTCGTGGAAAACTGGCAGATAGAGTGTGGCCCCTTTTGCAATTTTTGTATTATCCATATTGCCGCCGTGTCTGCCCGGTGTGCCACAAGGTACAGATTCGTTTTCAGGTGCAACACCGATAACACCAATCATTGGGTTAAGTGGCAAGCTGAACTGATTGAAAATAGCTTTGCCGTCTTTTACTGGCACTTTTTTAATCTGATTTTCTGTAATATCAGCGCCCAGAACACCATTTTCTGGCAGACAGCACATAGTCCCCATATCATCCAGAACGATATCAAGAATTTCCACCTTCAGCACATCGCCTTTTTCAGCGCCTTCAACATATACAGGACCTGTAGCTGGGTTAATGTGGTCCCAGTCCAGCACATCCATTACATAGTCTTCGCTGTCAATCTGGTTGTTGAAACAATCGCGTGTGTGAAACTCCAGAATTTCGCCCTGCTGTACTTTTACAGCATTTTCCTTATTATCGCCTAAAGCAAATACGCACATATCTTTAATAATCATAAACCTTCTCCTTTGATTATTTATTTTTATCGTACATTTTCATATATCCACAGGTCTGACACAGTGGCTCAACAGCTTTTCTGTGGGTAAAACCTGTATAAATTGCCTGTGCCCTTTCGCAGTCAAAAATTTCCTGCAAGGTATTTTCGTGGATATTGCCCAGCGCTATATTGCCCTCACTGTCCAGACAGCAAGGCACCACATCACCGCTGGCAAGAATTGCAATCTGGTTTCTCAGACCATAGCAGAAGCCGTCGCAGTGTCTTTCTTCTTTTGTGATATCAGGCCAGTCAAAATGCTGTGCCATACCAAGAAAGATTCTGTCTTTTAAACGGAAATTGAACTTTCTGCTGTTACTGGTTTCCATTTCGCTGAATTTTTCACTCATGGTCTGTCTTAAATCAAAATCCAGCTCCAGATTGCTTTCAAGATAATCTACTATCTGTCCGTTAAGCTGGTTTTTATCGTAAATGCTTTCCCTGTCAAAATTCCACAGTCGCAGCTCCACTGTTACATCACTGCCAATGGATTTTTTGCAGAAGTCCATTATTTTATCAAGATAGTCTTTCATATCTTTGTTCAGTTCGTTTGCTTCAAAACTGTGCATGGACACAGAAACACTGCGTACAGTATTTTCAATAATTGCATCCCCTACCCTGTGCAATAAAGTACCATTGGTGGTGATATTCACTTTTACACCATTCTCTTTGCATATTTTCAGAAAATCAGCAAAGTGTGGGTGCGCAGTAGGTTCGCCCATAACATGAAGATAAAAGTTTTCCCCGTGGGCTTTTGTGCTGTTTATGATATGTGTAAATTCTTCCACAGACATAAAATGGCTTTTTCTTTTTGTTTTAGGACAGAAAGAACAGGAAAGATTACACTGATTTGTAATTTCGATATATATTTTTCTGAATTTTTTCAAAATAGCCTCGTTTTAAAATATAAATATACTACTATTTTATGTTATACCAAAAGGAAAAGCAAGGCTGTTTTCAGCCTTGCTTTATGTAGCTATAAATTATTTGATTCTTGCGATGCCGAGACGGATAGCTTCGTCAGAAACTGCTTTTGCTACTACGTCTGCTACACGTGGGTCAAATACATCTGGGATGATGTATTCTGGGTTCAGTTCATCATCAGCAACTACAGAAGCGATAGCTTTAGCAGCTGCAACTTTCATGGATTCTGTGATAGATTTGGAACGAACAGCCAGAGCACCTTTGAAGATACCAGGGAAAACAAGAACGTTGTTAATCTGGTTAGGGAAGTCTGAACGACCTGTACCTACGATGTAAGCACCAGCTTCCAGAGCAACGTCTGGCATGATTTCTGGTGTTGGGTTAGCCATAGCAAGGATAACTGGTTTTTCGTTCATGGATTTAACCATTTCTGCATTTACCAGATTGCCTTTTGAAACGCCTACAAATACGTCTGCACCTTTCATAGCATCTGCCAGTGTACCAGCGAGTTTTTCTTTGTTTGTGATTTTTGCCATTTCTCTCTGTGCGTCTGTGTTAGCTGGACCACCTTCGTAGATTGTACCGAAGATGTCGCAGAGAGTCATATTTGTAAAGCCGATGTCAATCAGCAGTTTAGCAATGGAGATACCTGCAGCACCTGCACCGTTGAGAACAACTTTCAGTTCGCTTGGGTCTTTGCCTTTCAGTTTTGCAGCGTTCAGAAGAGCTGCAGAAACTACGATAGCTGTACCGTGCTGGTCATCGTGGAATACAGGAATGTCGCACATTTCTTTCAGTCTGCGTTCAACTTCGAAACAAGTTGGTGCACCGATGTCTTCCAGATTGATACCGCCGAAAGATTTGGAAATTTTATAGATAACGTTAACCAGTTCGTCTGGGTCTTTGGAATCTACGCAGATTGGGAATGCGTCAACGCCTGCAAATTCTTTAAACAGTGCACATTTGCCTTCCATAACTGGCATACCAGCTGCTGGGCCGATATCACCAAGGCCAAGAACTGCTGTACCGTTTGTGATAACAGCAACAAGGTTGCCTTTTCTTGTGTATTCGTAAGCAAGGCTTTCGTCTTTCTGGATTTCAACACAAGGTTCTGCAACACCAGGAGTATAAGCAACTGCCAGTTCTTCTCTGTTTGTTACTTTTGCTCTGGAGATTACTTCAATTTTACCCTGCCAGTCTCTGTGAGCCTGGAGAGCGATTTCTCTTTTATCCATTTTAACTACCTCTGTGTGTATGTAAAATTATTTCTTTTCAAACTGACGTGCAAGTTTGTCTGGGTTCAGCATTTCGTCCAGCTGTTCCTGTGTAAGACCTGCTGCAAGAGCACCTTCAACGATTGGTGTGCCGTTTTTCAGGAAGTCTTTTGCGATTTCAGCAGATTTTTTGTAACCGAGAACTGGGCACAGAGCTGTAACGAAACCTGTGGAGTTGTAAAGCAGGTCATGACATTTGTCTTCGTTTGCAACGATACCTTTTACGCAGTTTACGATAAATGTATCAACACCGTTCATCAGCATATTCATAGAATCGTAGATTCTGTCGAATACAACTGGTTCGAATGCATTGAGTTCCAGCTGGCCAGCTTCACAAGCCATAGTAACTGTCATATCGTTACCTATAACGCCAAAACAGCACTGGTTGAGAACTTCTGGGATAACTGGGTTGATTTTACCTGGCATGATGGAAGAACCATTCTGTTTTGCAGGAATTGTGATTTCGCCAAGACCAGCTTTTGGACCACCGTTCATAAGACGGATGTCGTTTGCCATTTTGGACAGTGCAATAGCCATTGTTTTCAGTGCGCCGGAAACAACAGAGAATGCATCGATATTCTGTGTGCCGTCAACCATATCTTCAGCCTGAACAAGGTCGATACCTGTAACTTCAGACAGGTCTTCAACGATGTGGTGGAAGAAGTATTCGCTTGTGTTGATACCTGTACCGATAGCTGTAGCAGCCATGTTTACAGTTTTCATTTCTTCAAGGGAAGCAGCGATGATGCGTTTGCCACGTTTTACAGCAGAAGCATAAGCTTTGAATTCCTGACCAAGTGTGATTGGTACTGCATCCATCAGCTGTGTACGGCCGATTTTCAGAATGTCTTTGAATTCGTCTGCTTTTTCCATCAGAGCAACATCCAGTTCGTCCAGTTTAGCCAGCAGTTTAAGACCTGTTTTGTAGATAGCAAGTTTAAGAGCTGTTGGGTAAACGTCGTTTGTGGACTGTGCGTTGTTTACGTGGTCATTTGGATGACAGAATTTGTAATCGCCTTTTTCTTTGCCCAGTTTTTCAAGAGCAATGTTAGCTACAACTTCGTTAGCGTTCATGTTTGTGGATGTGCCAGCACCACCCTGAATTGGGTCTGTGATAAACTGGTCGTGGAATTTGCCAGCCAGAATGTCATCACATGCTGCTACGATAGCGTCTGCGATTTCTGCAGGAACGTCGTTTGCTTTTTTGTTTGTGATAGCACAAGCTTTTTTGATTTCTGCCAGAGATTCTACGATAACTGCTGGCTGTTTTCTGCCTGTGATGTTGAAGTTTTCAAATGCGCGAAGAGTCTGTACGCCATAGTACGCATCCATTGGTACCTGTTTTTCGCCTACTGAGTCGCTTTCTAAACGGTAATTCATAAGTATATCCTCCATAATTTCAAAAAACGTGTCTCTTTCAAGAGACTTCTTGATAGTTTTATTTTATCAAAGTAAGTTTACTATGTAAATATATTTTCTTATATTAAGAAAAAAATAATATTTTTAGTTTTTACGGATAATAAAATTAGATAAAATTAACTTTGTATTTGTTTTATTAAAGAAACAAATATATTCGCCTAATTTAATTAATATCAATTTGCACAAATTAAGATGTTTTTATATAGTCAAGTTGCACAAATACTTTTAACATCACTGTTCATTCCTATAAACTTGCACAAAAAGCTTGACAAAAAATTAACTGTTTTCATCTGTAAAAAATTTTTAAAAAATTTTTTTAAAATGTGTTGACAAAAGTCAAAATCGGTGGTATACTAATCAAGCATTAAAACACGGAGAGATGTCTGAGTGGTTTAAGGTGCTCGCCTGGAACGCGGGTGTGCGGTAATTCCGCACCGGGGGTTCAAATCCCCCTCTCTCCGCCAAAAAATTACCTGCTATCGTAAGATAGTGGGTATTTTTTTTGTGTTTATACAGGGGAACCTTCTCCAGAAAGTGGTTACTACGCAAGTGGTAGCCACTTTTTGTTTTTACACAGCTTATCTTTTGTGCTATAATTACATATATGAATTGACTGATATTCAAAGGTGTGGACAATATGGAGTTTAATGAAAAATTGCAGGAATTAAGAAAACAGAAAAATATGACACAGGAAGAACTTGCACAGGTTCTTTTTGTGTCCCGCACTGCTGTTTCCAAATGGGAGTCTGCCAGAGGTTATCCAAGCATAGACTCTTTAAAAGCAATATCACAGTTTTTCTCTGTATCCATCGACCAGCTTTTATCCTGTGACCAAGTGATATCCATTGCACAGCAGGATAACATACACACCAAACAGCAATATCGTGACATCGTTTTCGGCCTGCTTGACACAAGTGCTGTACTTCTGTTCTTTTTACCATTGTTCAGACAAAATGTGGCTGACAGTGTTATTTCCACATCACTTTTAACTATCAGTGGTATACAACCATATACAAAGGTATTGTTTATTGTTTCTGTTTTATCTGTCGTTTTAAGTGGTCTTGTAACCCTTGCTTTTCAGCATTGCAGGTTTTCATTATGGCAAAAAAGTAAAAACACAATTTCTCTGGCTTTGAATATGCTGGTTTCTCTTATATTTATTCTCAGCTTACAGCCTTATCCTGCAGTATTTTTGTTTGTCTTTTTAATCATAAAGACGTTTATTTTGATAAAAAAATAGTGACACGATACGTGTCACCTATGTTACAGCGGGTTTCTTGCTGTAGTCTGATACCTTCCTGTATTCTGTAAACAGATAATACTGTTTGGAAAGGAAGGTATTTTATTTTGAAAAAACAAAAGCATTTATCAATTTTTCTTCTGCTGTGTTTTGCTGTGTGGACAGTACTTGTTACTCTTATTGATGTAGAAGCTATAGGTCCATTGAACTCCAGAGTAGGTTTTTCCACCCTTAACAATTATATACACAATTTAACCGGCACTAGCTTGTGGTTATATACACTTACCGACTGGTTAAGTATTATCCCTTTGGGTATTATTGGCTGTTTTGGGCTTGTTGGATTTACCCAGCTTCTAAAAAGGAAAAATCTGTTCAAGGTAGATTTTGATATACTGACACTTGGTGTATTTTATATCATCGTATTGATGATTTATCTGTTTTTTGAAGTATGTGTTATAAATTACAGACCTGTGCTTATAGAAGGTATACTTGAAGCATCCTACCCGTCTTCTACTACCCTGCTGGTAATGTTTGTTATGCTGACAGCCTTGATACAGCTTAACAGACGTATGCAAAAAAGCAGTGTAAAAAAAATATGCTCTGGTGTAATTATCGCCTTTACTGTTTTTATGGTAGGCGGCAGAATCATGTCAGGTGTGCACTGGATTACAGATATAACAGGTGGTATGTTATTAAGCTTTGGATTATTGGGACTATACTCCTATGTAATAAGTACAAAATAAAAAAACGACCTGTTATCAGGTCGTTTTTATTATATTTTACTGTTTATCGATGTCAATCATAGACTGGATTGCAACACAACGTGGACCACCCTGTGTAGTAAATGCAGGTGTCAGCACAACAACTTTTACTGCTGAATCTGGGAATTCTTTTTCCAGCATAGCTTTTGCCTGGTTTGCTTCAACTTCATTCATAGCATGACTGATAATAAACATATGTTTTTCGCCACAACCAAGTTTATGGAATGTTTCAACGCATTTTTCCACTGCTTTGACAAAGCTACGGCAAAGACCTGCTTTTTCAAGCTGTCTGTCGTCAGGTGTCTGTGTCATCAGTGGTACAAGACGCAGGAGAGAACCTACTTTTGCAGCTGTTGGAGTAAGACGACCGCCACGGCGCAGATAGTCAAAGTCCTGTGGAATAAGGAATGATTTGTCGTTATCTTTAAGATATGTAAGTTCTTTTACAATTTCTTCCATTGTTGCGCCAGCCTGTGCCATAGCAACAGCTTTTCTTACCATAATCCACTGTGGACCACACAGGGAACCAGAGTTGAAAACAACAATATGTTCTTTGTTTTCCATCAGTTCACGAACACCACAAGCTGACTGGTATGCACCAGACAGACCATCTGTGATTGTGATATGCAGAATTGGGTTTTCTGCTGTTGCTTCGTTGTAGTATTCCATCAGGTCAGCTGGTGTAGGCTGTGATGATGTTGGCAGATGACCCTGATTGATAATGTTAATGAATTCTTCTGTTTCGATTTCATCTCTTTCACGATATGTTTTGCCTGCGATTGTAACAGTCAGCGGTGCAACGCCAAAGCCCATTTCTTTACCATCAGCAGGTGTAAACATTGATGATGTATCGGTTAAAACTCTTACCATAATTTTCTCCCTTTTATGTGGTATTTCATATGATTTCATATAATATGCTTTATAGGATTATTATAACATAATTTAACATTTCTTGCAATTACATTATTTTACTGAAAATCTCCCAGAAACTGCACTGAGGGATAAATTTTTTAATACAACTGGTTCTTATCTGGGTCAAGCATTGCCTGAATAGAAACACATCTTGGACCAGACTGTGTTGTAAGAACTGGCGTGAGTTCAAACAGTTTGATTGTGCAGTCTGGGAATTCTTTTGACAGTTTTTCTATTGCCAGCTGTGCATCTTCAAGACAGGATGAATGTGCAACTGTGATAAGGTGTTTATCTGTAAGACCATAGTTTTTAAAGCCTTCAGCAACTTTGTCTATTGCTTTTGGCAGACCACGTGTCATACCTGCTTTTTCAATCTGTCTGTCATCAGCAGAAAGTGTCATAACAGGTGTAAGTTTCAGCATACTGCCAACCTTTGCAGCTGCAGGAGTGAGACGACCACCACGGCGCAAATAATCAAAGTCCTGTGGAATCATATATGATTTGTCTGTGTCTTTGATATGTGTGATAACTTTCAGGATTTCTTCAACTGTATGTCCTTTGTCTGCCATTTCTTTTGCAACTCTTACCATTACCCACTGTGGTGTACACAGTGTACCGGAATGGAAAATAGAAATGTGTTCTTTGTTTTCCATTGTTTCACGGATACCTACAGCAGACTGATAAGCGCCTGAAAGACCATCTGCCAGTGTGATGTGCAGTACAGGGTTTTCCGCTGTTGCTGTTTCATAAACTTCAATAATTTCAGCTGGTGCAGGCTGTGACGATGTTGGGATATGACCTTCATCAATCAGCTGTTTGAAATGGCTGTATGTAATTTCTTCAATTTCTCTGTAAGATTTACCTGCGATTGTCAGTGTAAGTGGCACAACTGTCACGCCGATTTCTGCGCCCTGACTAACAGTGTACATTGATGATGTGTCTGTTATAATTCTTACCATTGTATTTCCTCACTTGATATTTTATAGAATTATTCCCCGGTATTATGCCGGGGAATATTGTGCAATGACAAATATGTAAATTAGTAAAGTTCGTTTTTAGCTGGGTCAAGGAATGCCTGGATAGAAACGCATCTTGTACCAGACTGTACTGTAAATACAGGTGTCAATGTAAAGATTTTTTTGCTGCAGTCAGGGAATGCTTCATCCAGCATAGCTTTTGCCATTTCAGCATCTTCCATACAGTAAGACTGTGCGATTGTGATGAAGAATTTTTCGTCAACGCCTGTAGCTTTAAACTGTTCGATTACTTTTTCTACAGCTGGTTTCAAGCTTGGCATAACGCCCAGAGCGATAAATTTGGATCTGTCTTCGTTAAAGCCCAGAACTGGAACGATGTTAAGGGATGGGTCCAGTTTTCTTTCTTCTTCAGAAACACGGCCACCACGCTGTACCATTGCAAAGTCCTGTGGAAGCATATGGTTTCTGTCGTTAGCTTTGATATGGTCAAGAACTTTTACAATTTCTTCAACTGTATGACCTTTGTCAGCCATGTCTTTAGCGATGTTTACCATTGCCCAGTTAACACCACATACTGTGCCAGATTCGTATACTGTAATGAAGTCTTTTACGTCATCATCCATCATTTCTTTAACTGCACAAGCAGAAGAATATGCACCAGAGAAATTTGCACCCATTGTGATATGAAGAATTGGGCTTTCTTCGCTTGCTTCTTCAAACAGGTCCATAACTTCGCCAACTGCTGGCTGGGATGTAGTAAGTTTAACACCTTTTTCGATAAGTTCTTTCAGTTCGTCTACGTTGATTTCTTCGATTTCTCTGTAAGAATTGTCGCCTGCGATAAGTGTCATTGGAACGAGGTCAATGCCCACTGCTTTACCTTCTGCGACTGTGTACATTGAGGTTGTATCTGTAGTAATCTTTACCATGTTCAATCTTCCTTTTCTTTTTTACAAGTAGTTTTTAAAACTAAATTACACTGTAAATAATATCATATATTTATACCTTATTCAATAGAACAAATGTTAATTTTTTATGGCCAAAGCTGTTTAAATAAAAAAAAGACGCCCAAAAGGGCGTCCTTTAACAATTATTCTTCTGTTTTCTGTTCGGCTTCAGCCATTGCAGCTTCTGCTTCCAGTTTTGCTTTACGTTCTGCAATTTCAGCATCGGACAAGCGGCAGTTATGCACTTCGTCATAGATACCTTCTTTTTTCCATCTTGCAATTCTTACTTTTGAAAGAATCAGCAGACCAACCATAAATACGCCTGTAAAGAGCATAAGTGTAGTTGTAATACGAACATTCCACATCCATGCTGGGCTGAGCTGGTTATGTGTGCCACCCAGAACATCAGACAGGTCGTACAGAGATGTCATACCCTGTGTAAAACGGTACTGGCTTGCCAGTGCAAGCAGTGCCCATGAAGCATCTTTTTCGTTACCTTTTTTTGCTGTTTCATCAAATGAGAAGGAACCATCATCACGTGCATATTTCATAACCCAGGAAATGAGGTCTTTGCCGGTTACATCTGTAGCATCAACACCTGCTGTGTTAAGGGCAATAATAGCTTTGATAATGTCTGTTGGTCTGTCGCTCTCTTTTACGTTTGCTTTGATGTATTCAACACCATCAGCTGCAGCTTTTGCAACATCGCCACTTTCACCAGAAAGGATAAGACCTGTTACAGCAGAGGAAGTAACTTCAATTTTTGAAACATCACCCATGTTTGCATAGCTGAATGAACCATCAGCCTGACGCAGGCTCATTGTAAAGTCAATAAGGTCCTGTCTTGTAAGGTCGCCTGTTTCTGTTGGTGTGTATTTACCTGATTCAAGAGCTGTAAGAGCATCAACTTTATTGAGGTAGCCACCCATCATAACAACGTTGTCATAACTGATACCCTGCAGAAGGTCGCCAGAGCTTGCCCAGTGTGCATAGATACCTGCTGTTGTCATAGCGAGAATAGCATCTGGGTATGCATCTGCGTAAACTTCTCTTGTTTTACTGTTACCAAGAACATAACCATTTGTTTTGATAACATGGTCAAGCTGGTTTACATAGTTTGTAGTACGGTTATGCCAGTAGTCAATGTATGTACTTCTGTTAAGAGCGATAATCGCATTTTCATCACCATAAGTAGGTGCTGTTACTTTCTTTAAGATATATTTACCTGTAGCATTGATTGTCTGTACAAGCTCTGTCTGTGTGCCGTTGTCTTCTACGCCGTCACTTGAGCAACCTACCAATGATAAAGATAAAATCACCGCCATAATCAAAGCGGCAATACGTCTGAAATTTTTCATTTTGCCTCCAAGGTTTACAGATAAACTGTCATTCATACATAATAATTTATCAAATAAAGCAGACAATGTCAAATTAATCTAAAAAATTACTGTTAAATTTCACAATTATATGGTAAAATAACTATGTATTTATAAAACAGTTAAATTTATTAAGGATATAAAAATGGAAATATTAGCAAAAGACAGATATGAAGAATTTGACCGATTCTGTGATAACCACCCACACGGTGCATTCCAGCAGTCTCCTCGCTGGGGTCTGGTAAAAACAGAATGGGAAAATGAAGTAGTGGTAAGCAGAAATGAAGCTGGCGAAATTATCGGTGGTATTTTTGTTCTTATCAGAAAAATCGGTATAAAAAGCATGATGTATGCCTGCCGCGGTCCTGTATGTGATTATACAGATAAAGCTGTGGTAAAAGACCTGATGGAAGGTGTAAAACAGCTGGCTAAAAAATATAAGGCATATATCTTTATTATGGACCCACTGGTAATGGTGGATGATGCAGATACAATAGCATTCTTCAGAGAATGTGGTCTTAAAATAAACGAACACGCATCATTCTATGATACAATCCAGCCAAGATACAACTATATGCTGCGCTACCTCAAAGGCATGAACGAAGAACAGCTGATGGCTAAAATGAACAGGGATACCAGATATTACCTGCGCTACCCAGAAAAGAAAGGTGTTGTATGTAAAAATCTTGGTCTTGACGGTCTGGATGATTTTTACGAAATCTATTCTGCAACAGGTGTAAGACAAAACTTTACAGTACGCCCTAAACAGTATTTTGCAAAAATGCTCAATGGTCTGGGTGACAACTGCAGACTGTACATGTGCTATTCCCCAGAGGGTGAAGCACTGTGCGGTGGTGTTGCAGTACAGTACGCCGGCACAACAATCCATGTTTATGGTTGTTCCAATGATAAACTGCGTAACCTGCGTCCAACATACCTTTTACAGAAATATCTTATGAACTGGGCACTGGAAGGCGGTTGCCACACATATGATATGCAGGGTGTTGCACCTTCCCCTGAAATCAATGAAGCTCTGTACAGAATTCTTGATTTCAAATCAAACTTTACAGGCGAAGTTGTAGAAACGGCTGGCGAATTTACAATCACTTTTGACAGCCTGTATGCCAAACTGATTGAAACAGCACTGAAAATCAGAAGCAAACTCAAACACAAATAATTATATGTTTGACAAATGATTTTATAGGTTGTATAATTCATTTATGATATGCTAAAGGCAATGAAGAGAAGAGTAGTCAGTGTGATATGGCACAGAGAGCCCCGGCAGCTGAAAACGGGTACAGAAGAAACTGATGAATATGGTCTCGGAGCTGCGTACCGAAGTTTTTCAAACCAAGGCTACGACGGTATCACCCGTTACAGTGACAGACTATGATTGTAGTCGTTAAGGCTTATACTGTGAGGTATATGTAAATTAGGGTGGTAACACGAAGTTTTATACTCTCGTCCCTGAAATGTATTTTTCAGGAACGGGAGTTTTTTATTTATCCCCTGTCCCATTTTGTAATTAATAAAAAAATATATAAATCTGGAAAGGAAAAAGTTATGGAAAAGAAAACATTCTATATAACTACACCTATTTATTACCCATCTGACAACCTGCACATCGGCCACAGTTATACAACTGTAGCATGTGACTCTCTGGCAAGATACAAACGCCTGCAGGGTTACGATGTAATGTATCTGACTGGTACTGACGAACACGGCCAGAAAATTCAGGACAAGGCTGCAGCCGCTGGTAAAACACCAAAACAGTATGTTGATGACATCGTTGTAGGCATCAAAGAACTGTGGGACCTGCTGGATATCAGCTATGACAGATACATCCGTACAACAGACGATTACCACGTTGAAGCTGTACAGAAAATCTTCAAAAAGCTGTATGACAAAGGCGACATCTACAAAGGCTTCTACGAAGGCATGTACTGTAAACCATGTGAAACATTCTGGACACAGAGCCAGCTGGTTGACGGCAAATGCCCAGACTGTGGCCGTGATGTTTACGCTGCAAAAGAAGATGCTTACTTCTTCAAACTTTCCAACTATGCTGACAAACTGCTGAAACTGTATGAAGATGTACCAAACTTTATCCAGCCAGAAGCAAGAAAAAATGAAATGATCAGCTTTATCAAACAGGGTCTGCAGGACCTGTGTGTTTCCAGAACAACTGTTAAATGGGGTATCCCGGTAACATTTGACCCAGACCACACAGTTTATGTATGGGTTGACGCTCTGTCAAACTATATCACAGCTCTGGGCTATGAAAACGAAGAATACAACGATTACGACAAATACTGGCCAGCAGATATCCACATGGTTGGTAAAGAAATTCTCCGTTTCCACACAATCATCTGGCCTGCAATGCTTATGGCTCTTGATCTGGAACTTCCAAAACAGGTATTCGGTCACGGCTGGCTTCTCCTTGAAGGTGGCAAAATGAGTAAGAGTGTTGGTAACGTTGTTGACCCTGTTCTCCTCTGCGACAAATACGGCGTTGACGCTATCAGATACTTCCTCCTGAGAGAAATTCCTTTCGGCAACGACGGTCTTTACACAAATGAAGCACTGATGAACCGTATCAATGCTGACCTTGCAAACGACCTTGGCAACCTTGTAAGCCGCAGCTGTGCTATGATTGAAAAATACTTTGGCGGCACTTTGCCTGCTGACAGAGAATCTGCAGAAGTTGACAATGAACTTATCGCACTCTGCGAAGGTCTTGAAGCTAAAACAACAGAATGTATGGATAACCTGCTTATCCCACAGGCTCTTCAGGAAATTTTCAAAATTATCCAGAGAGCAAATAAATATATCGATGAAACAGCTCCTTGGGTACTTGCTAAAGACGAAGCAAACAAAGCACGTCTTGCTACAGTAATGTACAACCTTGTTGAAGCACTCCGTTTTGCAACAACAATGCTTCAGGCATTCCTTCCAACAACAGCTGTTAAAATTTCTGCACAGCTTGGCTACACAGAAGATGACCTTAAATTTGAAAACCTCACATTCGGTTACAAAACTGATGTAACAGTTAAAAAAGGTGAAGTTATCTTCCCTCGTATCGACATTGCAAAAGAAATGAAACTTCTTGAAGAACAGGAAAAAGCAAAGAAAGAAGCTGCTGAAAAAGCTGCTGCACCTGTTGTGGAAGAAGAAAAAGAAGAACCAAAAGCAGAAATCACAATTGACGATTTCTTCAAAGTTGACCTTATCGTTGGCGAAATCCGTCACTGTGAAAAACTTCCTAAATCCGACAAACTTCTCAAATCCACAATCTTTGACGGTGAAAGAGAAAGAACAATCCTTTCCGGTATCGCACAGTGGTATGC
>JAZQYH010000104.1:0-23390 GCA_045633415.1 Oscillospiraceae bacterium
GTGGGAGTGTTCCCGAGTGGCCAAAGGGGGCAGACTGTAAATCTGTTGTCAGTGACTTCGATGGTTCGAATCCATCCGCTCCCACCATTTATTAACAGATGTACACCGACTTTGGTCGGTGTTTTTTATTTGTCTGAAAACTAATAATTTGTATATAAATCACCAATGGTGTTCGCCCTGAAAAACAATCGTCGCATACAGCGGCAGTCTGAAGCCAGCCTTGTCTGCTCGTTGTTTTCCCTTCCTCCGTCTCCCTCCCCCTGCCACTGGCAGCGGTCGACTCCGTCACCCACCATTTATTAACAGATGCACACCGACTTTGGTCGGTGTTTTTTTATTTTCACAATATTAACAGCACAGGATTAACTGTTCCCTTTTGGGTGCAGCTACTCCTGTGCTTTATTTTATCTGTATTGTTTTTAAACCATCATACTGATATGTATTTTAAATATTGGCCTGTTGTTTTTATTTATTCCAAAGATATACACGTGTTTCGTATGGTCTGAGTGTAAGGGATTCTGATTTTTCGTAGTTACACAGAATCAGCTCTGCTTTGGCCAAATCAAAATCAGCTGGTACCTTCCACTGGTTCTGTTTTTCAGCGAAAGAACACACAACAAGTACTTTCTGGTTTTCTGCAGTGCGGGAATATGTGTACAGTGCTTTGTTGTTTTTATCGTATTCTTTATATGCGCCGTCTTTTACACAATGCAGTTCTTTACGCAGTTTTATAACTTTGCGATAGAAGTTCAAAACAGAATTTTCATCATCCTGCTGGTCTGCCACATTTACTTCCTTATAATTTTCATTTACATAAAACCAAGGTGTTCCTGTTGTAAAACCAGCATTTTCTTCAGCCGACCACTGCACAGGTGTACGGGCTGAATCTCGCGAACCATGCCACAGACGCTGAAGGCGCTTTTTAGCAGATTTTTTAGTACCCACATTATTGTACTGCCAGCGTGTCTGCACATCTTCATACATTTCTGGGTCTTCCGGGTACCAGTTACTCATACCGATTTCCTGCCCCTGATACACAAATGGTGTGCCTTTCAGGAACATATATGACACCGCCAGCATTTTGGCGCTTTCATTACGGAATTTTTCACTGCCATAACGGGAAACCATTCTTGGGTGGTCATGGTTTTCTATATACAGCATATTCCAGCCCTTGCCTTCCAGACCATTCTGCCAAGCAGAATAAGCCTTTTTCAGTTTGCGAAGGTTAAACGGCATATGGTTAAAGTCTGTAAACAGGCAGTCAGCTTCCTGTGTAGCAAACTGAATCATCATATCAAGCACAGGATTATTATTTTCATCTATATATTCCAGCGCTTTTTTGGGAGTTACCATTGGAGCTTCTGCCAGAGTCATACAGTCATAATAAGAGAATACATCTCGGTTGAATTCTTCCAGATATTCATGAAGGTGTGGGCCGTGGTTAAAGTAGAAGAAACCTTTCGACGCAGGCATAAAGTGGTCATCTGGTAAACCTTCTTTTTTGGATATAAAGGTAATAACATCTTCACGGAAGCCATCTACGCCCATATCCAGCCAGAAACGAAGTATCTTTTTAACTTCTTCTCTCACAAGCGGGTTGTCCATGTTCAAATCGGCCTGCTCAATAGCAAACAGATGCATATAGTATTCGCCACGCACATTATCCCACTGCCATGCTTTGCCTTCAAAAAGAGAATCCCAGTTATTTGGCAGTTTACCGTTTGGTTTTGCAGGGCGCCAGATATAATAATCTGTGTATGGTTCTATTCTCTGCTGACTCTTTTCAAACCATTCGTGCTCTGTGCTGGTATGATTTACAACAAGGTCCATAATAACTTTCATGCCTCTTTCATGTGCACCATCCAGCACTTTACGAAAAGCATCCATGCCGCCAAACTCCCGAGCTATATCCATATAGTCAGAGATGTCATAACCACAGTCTACCCCAGGAGATGGGTAAAGAGGTGAAAACCAAATGCCATCGCACCCCAAAGACTTGATATAATCCAGCTTTTCATAAACGCCTATCAGGTCACCCATACCATCGCCATTACCATCTTTGAATGAACGTGGCCATATCTGGTAAAACACCATATCTTTATACCATTTTTTGTTCATATTCCTTACCGCCTTAAATAAGTTTTTCAATGTCTGCTGTATGTGTGGTATTATTTACCACTTTTAATTTATCTGCTGTTAACATTATACCATCTTTACGAATATAATCTATAGGTTTGTCTCTTTTATTTGCAACTGAGAACTCCTGTCATAATTCGCGAAAAAAACATCTTCTGTGAAGAAGATGTTTTGCTGTTTTATGACACAAACAAAACTGTTGACTGCACGTTGCGTGCAGTTTTACTCTAAATACAAAGGAGATGGATATGGATGATTTGTTGCTACGAGAAATATGCAAATTGACAGGAGTTACCCGACGTGCTGTGCAAGGATACGAAAAAGAAGGGCTGATAGCATCATCAGGTAAAAACAACAAAGGATATTTACTGTATGACGCCAGAACCACCGATGATATAAAAAGAATAAAACTTTTTCAGCAACGGGGATTCAGCCTGAAGGAGATAAAGACTTTTCCAGAGCTGAATAAGGAAGATTTTAAATTTACACTTATTCAAAAAGTGTTCGAATTGCAGAAAAAACAGTCACAGTTAAAATCTGTGGCAATGGAAATTCAAGCTATAATAGCTGAACTGTAACATCTAAAACAACAAAACATCTGAAATCTATATCTATATGGAGGAAAACATGAAAAAAGTAATCGCAATTATTCTTGCTGTGGCAATGATTATAGCAATGGTAGCCTGTGGCAAGGGCGAGTCCGTCCAGCCTACAGATAAAGGAGAAACCGACAGCCAGATTGTAGAAATTGATAGCAACGAGCCGCCAACTGTAAACACCGATGACGCGCCTGTGTCAACATCAGAGCCTACAGCTGAACCAACCCCTGAACCAACTCCTGAACCAACTCCCGAAAAACAGGAAGCGCAATTAACAGGTATACGACCAGAGTTCAAAAAAGCGATGGACGACTATGAGGCGTTTTTTGATAAATATATAGAATTTATCAACAGGTATGAAACTGCCAGCACAACAGAACTGATGGGACTTATGACTGACTATTTACAGTATATGACTGACTTTACACAAGCTATGGAAGAACTCGAAGAAATGGGGAATCAGGATATGTCCACAGAAGAAGCCTTATATTATGCGCAGGTATCAACAAGAATAAGTCAAAAATTATTGACAGTGGTATAAATATAGACCGGCATCTGACAAACAGATGCCGGTCTATTATTTTATTCTTCTTTCTTTCCTTTTTGCAGGAGGTTATTTGCTTTTGTTGGTTCAAGTTTAACACGGACAGGTTTCGGGAAAGTGATATTAAGCCCTGCCGGAGTGTTTATAAGCCATAGGAACACCGCTATCATCAAAAGTGGTATGACACAGGATGTGATAAGCATTATAGCCACAGCCTCAATAAAGTTATTAAGGATGTTTTTCACGCTTTCAACCGCTGTGGAAACTGCATTTGTTACGGATGAAAACATATTGCTGAATATATTTTTATCCTCTTTATTTTCACTTTCTGCTAGAACAGTGGCATTTTCAGCAGATGTGATTGCCGCCTGTATAGATGTGTCGTATGTGTTTTCAATAATCTGACATACCTGCACGCTGGCTGGAACTATCATAAACAAAGCAAAGCCAAAGGCGAGTAGTTTAATTGCTAGATTTTTGGTCCATTCCATATCTCTGAACAATATGTATGCAATCAACAATATACATGCCAAAGGCACTACATACTGAAACACTATAAGCCCCGAAAGGGTTATAAGGTATTTTTCAAGAACGATGGCTGCAAGAATTATCATAAAATACACGCTTAATTCTGCAAGTTCATTGGCTATCGGTGTAGCCCAGTCATCTTTCAGCAATGTAAGTGCTGTGGATGCAGTTGTAGATGCAGTTGTCAATGTCAAAACTGTGTTGCGTTTGGAATCAAGGTATTCTATTGTTTCTTTTCTTTGTTCTGGGTCAGAGTACTTTGGTGCAGCATACTTAACCGAAGACACAGCTGTAATCACAAGTACAATTACCAGAACCCAGCTGATAATCCATGTCTTTTTGCCTGTAAAACTAAACATAACTTTTACCTCCCTGAAACTGAATTATAATTATCAAAAAAGGTCGATTACTGTCACTTACAGTGTAACACAAGCAATAAGTATAATCAATGAACGGATTTATGCCAATAGTGAAATCTGCTATTTCATATCATCTGCTACGGCCCCTGCTTTCGTAATCATCTTCAATGCGTTTTTTCCAGTCTTTTGACAATGGCGCAGAACAGGTGCGCATATAGGAAATTGTTTCGTTCAGTACTTTATAATTTAAGGCTGTGCCTTTGCTGTCGTTGTTGTAGTCAACAGCTCTATCTCGTTCGATGCCAAACATACTTGCTGTTGTCACAGCGTCAATGTTTGCACCAAGGAACAGAAACTCCCAGCCATATTTTTCTTTCTGTCGGCTAATCATAGCTTTCACTTTTTCATAAGTGTATCTTCGGCTGGCGTTTTCCATGCCATCTGTTGTAATGATAAACAGTGTTTTCCCCGGTCTGTCTTCCTCACGTGCATATTTATGTACATTGCCGATGTGGTGAATAGCGCCGCCGATTGCATCTAACAATGCTGTAGACCCACGGACAAAATAATCTTTGTTTGTCATAGGCTGGATTTTATTTACTGGCACTCTGTCGTGCAGAACTTCACTGTGATTGTCAAACAGCACAGTGGAAATAAGTGCCACACCTTCTTCATTTTTCTGCTTTTCCACAAGGGAGTTGAAGCCGCCAATAGTGTCTTTTTCAAGACCGGACATTGACCCACTACGGTCAAGGATAAATACGATTTCTGTAATGTTGTTTTTGATTTCTGGCATTACTTTCAGGGCAGGAATACCACCGCAATCCGGAACTGGAATGCCACCGCAATGTGTTACATGTTCTTTATTTTTCTTCATAATAATAGCCTCCTTTAACTTTCTGATTACAGTATACAGAAAAAAGAGGAGGCTGTGGTCGCCTGCAAGGCGACATTATTTAATTTTCAAGAGTTGACACAATCGCATCGCTTGCAATGGCATAAATATTGGCTGCCACGATTTCAGCATCTTCCATTTCAACAGGTGTTTCATCATCACCTTTGATAAATGTGTAGCCTACACCACCCTCTGGATCAATGTCGAGAAACGCAAGATATGTCTGTGTACCATCGTTAAAGCCGCAGATTATAAATTTCAGCGCCGCAAGAGCATCTTCCACATCCACACCAGCTTCTTTCAGTTCCTGACAGGAATATTCCCTGTTGCTGTCACCAAAGTCGAACTGAAGAATAAAATTAAACAGTTTCAGTTCTTCCTCTTCAAGATTCATATATTCATCCCAGAATTTAAATTCATTCATATTTATTCTCCTTTAACAGCCCAGCAGTGGCTGGTCAAATTCATACAGTGCTTCGTTTATATCAAATACATTATAGTTCTTTTTTCGTATAAAGTATTCGATAATAATATCAAATTTGCTTGAGTGTGACAGGGCAAAGCCAGCTTTTTCCAGCAGTTCTCTTGTATCCGCAAGGGAAAGTCTGAGAGCGATTGCAAATGCAATGGCTGTCGGCTTGCTTGGCTTATAGTTTTTGTCATTTTTGATTTTACTGAACAGTTTGCGGTCTATGTTTGCCTTTTTATAGCATTCTACCTCTGTCATGCCACTGTCTTTGATTTTGCGAAGCAGCATTTGTGAAAAGCTTTCATCCACCTGTTTAAGATATTCTTCAAGGGAACGGGATGGCATGGCAGACATCCGCAAAATTTCTTCATTACAGCTTTCTATACAGACTTGCTTACGTTCAAGCATATCCGCACCAAAGCTTGATATGCGGCGCCTGCGTTCACGGCGGGTGTCAGTATGTTCTTCCACATATCTGTCGTCTATGTACTGCTGGATGTCCAGCATCATTTTACTGCTTGCATATACACTGGTTTTATCAAAAATTACAAGGTAAACCAGCATTTCATTATCAGCAATAAACTCCTTTATTGTGTCTATGGCAACGCGGATAGCCTGGTCTTTTGGGTAGCCATAAGCACCAGCTGAAATCAGCGGAAAAGCCACACTTTCACACTTGTATTCTTTTGCAAGAGCAAGGCTTGTGCGATAACAGCTTATCAGCAGTTCTTCTTCATTATTTGTACCGCCATTCCACACAGGACCAACTGTATGGATAACGTGTTTCGCAGGCAGATTGTAGCCTTTTGTAATTTTGGCTTCCCCTGTTCTACATCCACCAAGGGTTGCACATTCTTCCAACAACTGTGGACCTGCGGCACGGTGAATAGCACCATCAACTCCGCCACCACCCAGCAGGCTGTTCTTGGCGGCATTGACGATGGCGTCAACTTTCATTTTTGTTATGTCATTGCGAATCAGTAAAAACGGCATGGTAACACTCCATATTATTTTATATATTTATTATAAATCAAAATATTTCTGTCGACAAGTTGCAAATAATTGCATCTGCGCATTCAGTCCCCTTTGCATTGAAACGCATGTTGCCATTTGATATAATAAAAGCAAGACATATAGGGAAACGAGGTTTAAATTATGCGCATAGAAAAAATTATGTTGGGAAACAATGCATATATGACAGCATACCTGCTGGATTCCGGGCTGAAATTTGGTCAGAATTCAGAAAGACCTGCTATAGTTATCAATCCGGGTGGTGGCTATATTTACCTGTCACCAAGGGAAGCCGAACCTGTTGCCCTTGCGTATACTTCAAAAGGTTTTAATACTTTTGTACTTAATTATTCTCTGGGCTATGACGCTGAAGGTTTTGCCCCTTTGAAAGAACTTAATCAGGCCATAGGTATAATCCGAGAACATGCTGAGCAATGGAATGTAGACGAAAATAAAGTGGCTGTTTGCGGATTTTCTGCAGGTGGGCACCTGGCATTAGCTGGTGGTCTGCTTGCCCAAAACAAGCCAAATGCGATGATTCTGGGTTATCCTGCTGTTTCTTTAAACGATATGCCTGCCATTGCAAAATTTTTAAGTGGCAAGGGTGATGATTTCTCTGTAGAAGACCTTAAGCCTTTCGACCTTGTACCAAAAGTTGACAGCAACACACCACCTGCATTTGTATTTGTGACAGGTGATGACAAAACTTGCCGTAAAGGATGTATCCAGTTGGTTTCAGCCATGGAAAATCACGATGTCCCTGTGGAATTTCATCTGTTTGGCTTTGGCCCTCACGGATATAGTCTTGCCAACGAAGCCTGTGCTGACGGCTCATCACAGGTGATTGATACCCACGTTGCAAAATGGCTGGATTTAAGTGCAGAATGGCTGATTAAAATCTTTGGCGGTCTGGAATTTACAGACACTTCCACCAGCAGAATAGCCGAAGAAGCAAGAAAACTTGGCATTGATATGACAGCAAAGCCAATAGAACATGCATAAACAAATGTTATAGCTTTGTACAGTGTTTTATAGCACTTAAAATCAAGTTGATATAAGAAAAAGCCCTTGTTTTAAAAACAAGGGCTTTTTTAATCAAACAATTATTTCAACAAAAAATTTACCAAAAGTTTTGTATCCACACATTATGCTGATTATATTTAACTATAATAAATATTTATGGTTCAGCTTTTATAAAATCAAGATAATATTCATCCAAAAATTCCATACGTGTATTTATGTATTTATAGAAATTATCCATATTATCTTTTCCCTTATAATAAAGCCCCCATTTATCATAGTCTCTTTGCAAACTGTCGCTATATGTTATAGCATCATACAGTTTTTCGATATGTGTTGTTATATTTTCGTCGCTGAAAATGGAATTACGCAGTTCAAACCATCTTTCGGCTGTCATTTTTTCCAGTTCAGGGTATTTTTTGACAGCTTTCTCAAAATCGTAACGATACATTAATTTTGTTGCCATCTGGTTGAAATCATATACAAATCCTTCTCCGTCCAGCCAGGATATACCAAAGGACATATCTGTATCCCAAAGAATATAGTCAATCACATAAGTACCATCTATATTACTGAAACGCCTGAAAATATTTTTTTCCAGACTGTTATCCAGCGCACACGACATATTGACAAATAAATTTGTCTCTATCAGATTTTCAATATTCAGATTTTCTGTTATATCTCCAAAAAAGTTTTCTTCTAAAAATGATACTGTTTCTGCTTCTGTATATGGCGAATGTTCTATTTCAAAATAGGACATATTTATATTATCAACTTCTACAGAGTTGCCTTTGATAAGTATGCTGTTGTTGTCAAGATTGAGGTATTTTTTATCCACCCTTCTTTGTAAAAGGAACAACCCCAGATACTCCCCGTTGTTCACAACCTCTACATATTCACCACGTGACATTGGTGTATTATTCTCTGTAAACACTTCATCTACATTCCACAGGTCCATCAAAAACCTTTCTCTGAGACATAAGTCATCCAGGCTCATAGCATTCAGAATCCAGTCATCATCTTCACCCAGACCGCATAAAGAAACATTTTCTTTTTCGCCTTTATTATTCTTCAATGATATTTTCCATGATTTTTTTGGCATGGTAGTTGTAATATTCCCTCTTACATGCCATGTAGCGTTCATATTCACAGTTCTGTACTGACCTGTTTCAGAAGAATTTGAGTCGAACAAGGCAACTTTGCCATAAAAAACAGGTCTGCCTTCATCGTATTGGTCAGTAAAAACACCATCTATATTCAGAACAGGAAGAGTAGTAAATACAATACTGTATTCTGTATAGCCTTTTCCAGTTTCCCTGACCGCAATTTTATATGTATTTCCCTGTGACAGACTGTCACCTATAGCAGTTTCAGTATCTTCTGCTATAAAGAAAAGTTGATTGGCTGGGTTGTCCACAGAAAAAGAGCCTGAAAGGTCTGTTATTTTTGTATTGTCGTCTATTTGCCGTGAAATATATATGGTTTTGCTTGCCTTGTCTATAGCCGCTGGCGCGCCATTAAACAGTATTTCAGCATTAAAATCAGCTTTTTCCGTTGATGAAAGCCTTTCATATTCATTCGGGGATAATATTGTTATCCCCATTAATCTTCTGTTTTCCATAGCAGTGAAACCTATAATCAAGGTAAAAAGCAAACACCCCGTAAACAGCAGGCTTATCATATACAGTTTCTTTTTGTCTATAACCATAAGCTTCCTTTCAATATACCAGTTCCCCTTCCAACGCCAGCCTTCCCAGATAATATTTTGAAAAGGCTGTCTGCACCAGCTGCCCGTCTTCAAGAAGCTGTGCAATATATTCAGGCAGAAACTGGTCATACTTTACTTCCAGAATATGCATACCCTTTGGCAGAATAGCAATTTTGCCCCTTGTGTTTTCCAACAGGAAATCTTCACAGAAGGCGGATGCAGTGATGTTCTGATCAAAGGTTATGCGCACATTTCCCAAGGGATGAACAAATGCAGTTCTTTCATACTCTATTATCACCTTTGGACGCATGTATGCTGTTTTCATATCCAGAGACAGCTTGTTCACGACTGTTCGCTGTCTGTCAAAAGGCAAGCTGGTGCCCAACATAACCTGCTGACATTCATCTCTGGTAATGATATTACGGCTCTTTTTTGTATAGCCACGTAATTTTTCTTTGTTTTCGAGATAAAGTCTTTCAGCAGATGCATCATAAGTCCTTATGCGCAGTTTGTATCGCTGGTCAACACCAGATTCATTTTCCTGCATACAGCTGTCATAAATATCGTCAAAATAAAGACTGCGGATGGTATATGCTGTGCCTGTCTGATTCATATCCGGCTTCATTACTGTTTTGAGCTTTGCCGCAAAAAGCTGAATCTGGCCTTCAGAAATAAGAAATTTTTCTTCTGCTCTGTAATCCATAATAAATTATACCGCCGTTTTTATATTGGTTTAAACTCTCAGTTCACCGTTGTGGCTGAGAATGCTTGCAGATGTTACACCTTCTATAGCTGAAATCTCATCAGACAATGCGCTGTATTCTTTTATCTGTAATTCAAAAATAAGTTCCATTCCGGAAAGAGTAACATTTCTGCTGCGCAGATAAAATTTTGATGTGTATTTTTTTATAGCAGCCATAATATCTGCTTCACGGCTTTTGTCGTCAAGTGAAACAACAAGAAGACAAGGTGCTTTATATACAGGCATAAAGTCGAGCAAGAAGATAAACAGGCTGATACCGATGGTTGCAAGGAAAGCAAGCTCGTAAAGACCTGCACCGATAACAATACCTGCACTGATGCTCCAGAAAAGGAATGTAAGGTCCATAGAATCCTTTACAGCATTTCTGAAACGTACAATGGACAGGGCACCTACCATACCCAGACTGATAACAATGTTACTGCTCATTGCAAGAAGGATAACAGTAGTGATAACAGGCAGAATTGCCAGTGATTTGTTGAAAGAACGGCTGTAAAAGCTGTTTTTGGTTGTAAGTCTGTATACAAAGTAAATATACAGACCCATAACAGCAGCCATACCCAATGCCACCACTATTTTTGTTGTGTTCAAATCCCCTGCTGTAAAGCCTGCCAGAACTGATTTTTTGATTGCATCTACAAAACTCATATTAAGCTCCTAAAAGTTTTTATTTGTCGTTTTAACGGACTGTGATTTTCATATTTATAATCTGCCCTGTGATATACCCTATATCACAGGGTATTGCTTAAATTGGTTATTAAACAATATAAAACTGACTGCACCCCTGTATCCTTGTGTTTTCTGCACAAACGGAGGTGTGCAATCGGCTTTATATTATTCAATACATTTCTGCTTGAATAATATACTTAAACATCTGCCGACCCTGATGGTTTTCGCCATTGGGCCGGCGATGTTTATGTGTTTTAGTCAGATAATGCTGACTGTCAGATATTTCTGATTATCAGATTATCATTTTACCTGTGTTGTCAAAAGTATATTCTTTTGCTTCCATCAGGTCGTTTGTCTTCCAGATAGTATACTTGCCTGTTACAACAATGCAATTGCTGTTTACATAGTAGTAGTTACCATCAATCATAATCAGACCTGCATAGTATTTAGCACCGTCTTTGTAATAGTACATTACGCCGTCTTCTGTGTAGATACCATTCTTATCTGTAATCATTCTACCTGTTTCGTCAAAGTTGTATTTCTTTGCTTCCATCAGGTCGTTTGTTTTCCAGATAGTATATTCGCCTGTTACAACGATACAGCTGCTGTTTACATAGTAGTAGCCGCCGTCAATCATAATCAGACCTGCATAGTATTTAGCACCATCTTTGTAGTAGTACATTACGCCATCTTCTGTGTAGATACCATTCTTGATTTCTGGTTCTTCAGGTGTAACTGGTGGGTCAACTGGAGGGTTAACCATTCTGCCGTACTGGTCAAATGTGTATTTAGCCGCTGGCATCAGGTCGTTTGTCTTCCAGATTGTGTAGTCACCTGTTACAACGATGCAACTGCTGTTTACATAGTAGTAGTAACCATCAATTACAATCAGACCTGCATAGTATTTAGCACCGTCTTTGTAGTAGTACATTACGCCATCTTCAGTGTAGATACCATTCTTATCTGTAATCATTCTACCTGTTTCGTCAAAGTTGTATTTCTTTGCTTCCATCAGGTCGTTTGTTTTCCAGATAGTATATTCGCCTGTTACAACGATGCAGCTGCTGTTTACATAGTAATAGCCGCCGTCAATCATAATCAGACCTGCGTAGTATTTTTCACCATCTTTGTAGTAGTACATTGTACCGTCTTCAGTGTAGATACCATTCTTAACCTCTGGTTCTTCCGGTTCAACTGGTGGTTCAACTGGTGGGTTAACCATTCTGCCCTGCTGGTCAAATGTGTATTTAGCCCCTGGCATGAGGTCGTTTGTCTTGGAGATTGTGTAGTCGCCTGTTACTACGATACATTTGCTGTTTACATAGTAGAAGTAACCGTCGATTGCGATAAGACCTGCATAGTATTTAGCACCATCTTTGTAGTAGTACATTACGCCGTCTTCAGTGTAGATACCGTTCTTGTCTGGGTCAGTTGGCGGATTGAGCATTCTACCCTGCTGGTCAAATTCGTATGTTGCCTGTGGCAGTAAGTCATTTGTTTTCCAAATTTCGTACTGACCTGTAGCTACTTCAAACTTGCTGTTTACATAGTAGTAATATCCGTCAATCATAATCAGACCTGCGTAGTATTTTTCACCGTCTTTGTAGTAGTACATTGTACCGCCTTCGGTGTAGATACCATTCTTAACCTCTGGTTCTTCTGGTTCAACTGGTGGTTCAACCGGTGGTTCCACTGGTGGGTTAATCATTCTGCCCTGCTGGTCAAATGTGTATTTGTCAACTGGCAGGAGGTCATTTGTCTTGGAAATTGTGTAGTCGCCTGTTACTACGATAAACTTGCTGTTTACATAGTAATAGTAACCATCAATTACAATCAGACCTGCGTAGTATTTTTCACCCTGTTTGTAGTAGTACATTACGCCGTCTTCAGTGTAAATGCCATCTTTCACTTCATAGTCGCCAACCACATAAGGAATGTTGTTTTCGATAGCATACTGCAGTGCATAGCTGCCTGCTTCCACATAAAGTGTTACGTTTTTGCTGCCACCAAATACGCCTTCTTTAATAGTTGTTACGCTTGAAGGAATGTAAACTTTTGAAAGTTTACCGCTGTTTTCAAATGTTTTTGAGCCGATGTATGTTACACCATCAGGTACAACAAATGTTTTCAGTCTTGCAGAAGTACCGAATGCATCTGTACCAATCTGGTCCATTGTGCTTGGCTGTTTGAATTCAACATATTCAGCATTTGTTTTATAGAAGAAGCTTGTACCAATACGTGTGATATCTTTATCTACTACAATCTTGGTAATCTTATCAAGGAATCTTGTGAATGGACGACTACCGCGGTTTGATGAATAGCTGTATGTGTCGCCAAAGCCGTCGAGCACAAATGTGCCGTCGTTATAGAGGATGTACATGATATCATCACCTGCAATACCTGCATCAAGTACGATAGCTGTATCGCAGCCTGCGAGCTGACCATTGTCAAACTGACAGGTTGTACCATTGATAACAACATCACCTTCAAGGCCGTAGCCGTTATCGTCAAAGTGATAGTATTCATTGTTCATCAGATAGCTGCCTGTTACGTATTCATTTTTGGAGAAGTACATCAGCAGGCCTTCTTCTGTTTCATAGAATCCGTTATAAACGTATTCTGAATCATATACACCGTCTTCACCGAAGAAGTACAGGTTGTCATCCATATAACGTGGGCCTGTAACCATTACGCCGTCGTCATAGTAGTAAGTATTGTCAACCCAACCATTTGCCAGAACACCGTCAAAGTATGTTTTACCATCAAATACGCCATTCCGTTTTTCGCCACAGTATTCACAGCTGTAGATACCATCATTCAGCTGGTAGCTATGACCGTTGGATTTAACTGTTGTGCCCCAGTCCACAATAGAGTCACAAACAGCACAGTATGTTCTGCCGCTGTAACCATCATGTGTACAGGAAACATTTACATCAGCCACTGCTTCAGCTGTATGAACGTGTGCTGTGCCTTTTTCAGCTCTGTATTCTGGGTCCATTGCCTGACCTGTTGTGTACATTTCTGTATCAACAGCGAATTCAGGGTTGGAGAATGTACCTGTTGTATCAGCTGTGTAACCGTCAACATATTCTATGAAACCATAGTCTACGTCAACTGTTACATTCTGTCCCCAGAAGTTATATTCTTTCCAGAATGTTTCTGCTGTGTAGCCATCCAGAGCGATGTCTGTATCAAAGTAGATAACACGGATTGGCAGTGAAGCCAGAGTCTGTTTACCTGTCTGTACATTTTCGCCTGTGCGGTTAATTGTGATTGTTGCTGTGTTTGTCAGCTTATCTACAGAGTATGTAGCGCTGAAGCCTTCAGCCAGTTCCATATGGTCAAGTTCCCAATGGTTTACACTGTTAAGGTCGATATCCATAGTTACGGACTGGATAGTTTCAATCTGTGTTGCGTCTACATTCATCCAGTAGAGTGAGCCACCGAGGAGTCTGTCGAGAGTTGGGTCAGCAGGAACCACATCGATTGTGGAGCTTGTTCTGCCAGAAGCAACTTCGATAACTCTGATAGCTGTTGCTGTATTGCCAGCGTAGTCGCTGATTTCAAATTTCACACGGTGTGTGCCATCAGCCACGAGCATTTCATCAACGATGATTTCGCCGTTTCTGTATGTTGCGGAAACCAGATTGCCGTCGATATAAGCTTTTGCGGATGCTGGGTCAAGACCTGTAGCATTGTTTTTGCTTGTATCTTCAGCCACAACAGCTTTAACTGTAAGCAGGCTGCTGTTGATAGTTTCGATACCTCTCTTAACCAGAGCAACTTCAGTATCGTTCTTGCTCAGAAGAACTTTGCTGATGATTGGTGGTTCTCTGTCGTCTGCAGCTGCAGAGTAGTCAACTGTGATATCGTCAACATAGATAGCACTCTGACCATGTGGAGAACCTACTGTCTGGTAAAGTTCGTTTGCACTTGCGTGCTGGCTGAGAATTTCAACGAATGCGCCTTTCAGCATTACGCTTTCGTACTGACTGATATCGATTGAGAAGTAATGCCAACCAGATTCTTCAACAGTTGTATATGCTTCGCCACCTTCAAATGGTGAAGTGATATACATTACACTGTAATCGCCGTATTCGTCAGGTGTGTAAACTCTCATACGAATCCACAGGTTGTAGAAGTCGTCTGGGATGTATACCCATGCACCAACGGATGTAGCGTTTTCGATAACTGTACCTTTTGTACTATACATACCAAACTGTGCATAGTAACCGGCGTTACCTATCTGTTTGCTGTTGTCCATAATCATACCTGCAGAAATATTACCGCTGTGAACGTAACCGTTTTCAACAGTTGTTTTCTGGAATGTGTATGGAACGGAGTTGGAAATCCAGCCCATGTACCAGCCGTCGAGACCGTCTTCAAAGTCTTCGATTACAACAGAAGCTTTACCAAGGTTCAGCTGTGCTGTTGTAGTTATACCAGCACAGTTCAGAGTTACTGTTACTGTACTGTTAAGGTTTTCAGGTGCCTTGTCTTCATCCACTGCTGTGAATGTGAGACCGTCAAACTCGCCGATAGCGGAGTTTGTTGTTTCGATAGTAACACTGTCACCGTGAAGTTTTACAGTATTCAGACCATTGTTGATTGTAGCAACCAGAGGCAGTTCAACCACTTTGCCAAATGGCAGAGTAATTACGGACTGCTGGAATCTGAATGTTTCTGGGATAACGATTTCAACTGTATGTTCACCTACAACTTTGCCGTTGTAAACAAGCTGTGCTGTTACACTGCCTGTTGTGCCGTTGGATGTGAATACACCGTAATCATCGATTGTACCCATGGATTCATCTTTCAGTTTCCATTCTGCACTTGCTGGAATTTCTACTCTTGTACCAACAAGGTCAGTACCGATAGCAGAGAAGGCTACCTGTGCACCTGGAACATAGTATTTGTCAGATGCGGAGATTGTTGCTCTCATAAATTCGCCGTCAGCTGGTGCTGTGGAGATTACGAGAATACCGGATGTTGTTGGACGCTGTGCACCGTCAGAAGGTGTATTGTTAACTTTAAGTTCTTCACCTGGACGCTGTGACAGGTATGTAGATGTACCGCCACCGTCGCAACGAACAGCCCATACACAACCCATTGTGCGCAGAGCTTCAGCAGTTTCGTAAACAGACATACCACATGAGAATGGTGCCTGGTCGCCGTCGTTCTGCAGGATTACGATTGTACCATCAGCTTTGATACCCAGAGTTGATTTGGAGCCCTGGTTGCTGTGTGATACGCTAGTAACATTTTTGCCGTCTTTGATAAGGAAGCCAAAGTTGCAGGAAACAACCTGTTCTTCCCAACCTGTAATACCTGATGTTGTTGAACGCAGTTCAACTTTTGGCATATCATCAGGACGTTTTACACCGTCTTTTTCGTCAAAGTTGATTACAAGACAAGTGTCAGCAAAGTCGTTGTTTGAGTATACCTGACCGTCGATAACGAGTATACCCAGAGGTTCGCCAATCAGCTGTGGGTTCTGAACATAGCGGTCAGATGTGTACCATGACAGACAAGTGTTCATAGCACCAACAACGTTGTAGCCCATGTTTTCTTCTACCCAAGCAGCCTGGTCACTCATAACGCCCAGCTTGTAGTTGCCTGGAGTTGGGTTCATGCCCATGTAAGATGGCAGTACTTTTACATAAGGGTCGCTTATGTCAACTTCCATAACGTGTACAATCTGGCGGCGTCCGCCGTCGTCATTGTTGAGAATGATTTCGGACTCTGTGATACCAGGAGCGATATCCCAGTCAGTTTTGTTAACTACATTGTAGTAGCCGTCACCAGCCATGCCGCTCTGGAATGTTGCTTCACCCAGCATGCCGGCAGATGATGTGCCACAAACGCTACAGGATTTGTAGTATGTAGCGGATTCAGAGTAGTTTGCTGGTTCACACAGATATTTGCTTAATGCATTTGTCCGTGTGAATGAGTGGTAAGCTTTGCCAACCACATTTTCAATCTTCTGGCTGCCACAGAATGTACATGTGTATGTTGTGAAGCCTTCTTCCATACATGTAGGTGGTGTTGCCACGCCTTCATCGTATGTATGTACTGGAGAACCATCTCTGTTTTCCCAGTTACCGAACAGCTCAACTGTGCCGGAAGATGTTACGATAAATTCAGTACCAGCTGGGTAAACTGTGCCTGTGCCATCCTGAGTTGTTGTCCAACCAAGGAACTTGATACAGTAATCACCAGTGTCTGGTTTTGGCAGTACGATAGAGTCGCCACGGAATATCTGTTTTTCAGAAATAGCTTCTGCTTTATCGGACTGTACATTGAATACCAGCAGACTGCTTTCTGTGTAGATGCTGATTTCGTCGATATCAGCTGTCAGACCGAATGCTTTGATGTTGCTGGAGTTACCATTACCCATGTATTTTGCCACAAATGTGCTGTATTTGAGGCGCATACCTTCGTATGTAGTGCCGCCGCGTTCCATGCTGCTTGATGTAAGAGCAAGGTCGCCGACTTTCTGACCATCCAGCCAGTAGCTGAATACGCCATCATTACATACCAGACGGTATGTATGGTACTGTGTGATATCAAAGTCTTCTGGCATATTTGCAGCATAGTCTGCGTCAGAAACTTTGAAGTACCAGTAAGTGTTGCTACCTCCTACTGTACCTTTCTTAGCCAGCATAAGGTCGCCTTTGTTATTGAGGTATACAGAAGTACCTGCAGAGAACATTTTGTTTTCAGCCAGCAGAGTTTTTGGTGCGATTGGTTCGCCTTTGCTGTCTGTATGAGCTTTGAGAACGATTTCAAATGCCCAGTCGGAAGCAGCGCCGAGATTGATGCTTTCAGCCAGTTCCAGAGCAGCTGTGTCAACGTGCATTGCGCCAGCACTTACAGACATTGAGCCGTTGTTTGTAACAACGCCGCCACTGCTGTTTGTTTTTACTCTGTTGATAGTGTTTACACCGTCAGCAGCGATTGTTGTGCCGTCTTCAAAGTTCCAGTGTTCCCAAGAGTAGAAGTTGCCGTCAAGGGCACCGCAGTTGATACATGCGCCGTTTTCAAATACATGAACACCGTCTGTTGTTTCAAATGCGTTCCACTGACCGTACAGAACAGTTGGTTCAAAGTCTGCAATCAGATATTCATCACCAACCAGATATCTTGCGCCTGTGCCGTCCTGTTTTTCTGCCCATGCCACAAATTCAGCACAATAGTAATTGTTCTTAGGCTGTGGCAGAGTTACTTTTTCACCTGGCAGTGCTACCAGTGGGTCAAGTCTTTCCAGAGCGTCCAGACCTACGTCCAGTTCTACTCTACCTCTGTCGTCGTAGATGTTCAGTTCTTTCACTTCACCTCTCAGAGCCTGAGATGTGGAGTTGGATGAAGAACCACAACCGATATAATTCATAGTCATATCGGAGAAGTCAAATGGAGTACCAGAGCCTTTTGTATATTCAGGTTTGGAATCTTCACGGTCCAGAGTCTGTTCTGACAGAGCCAGATTACCGATTTTTTCGCCGTCCAGCCAGAAGCTGAATACACCGTTTGTGCAACGCAGTTCATAGCTGTGGAATTCATTGTAGTTAAATTCGTCAGAAGCCAGAATGCTTGCATAGTAGTCTGCATCAGATACTTTGTAGTAAGTGTAGCCAGAGGATACGCTCTTGCCATTGTCTGCTGTGAAGGAACCTTTTGTTACAAGAGAAAGGTCACCATCTGAATTGATATAGATGTATTTGGAAGAGCCGATTTCCACGCCTGTGCTGAGGAATGAGCGGATAGCTTCATCGCCCTGTCCTTTTGCAACCAGTTCAACTGACCAGTTTCTGTCAGAGTTCAGTCTGATGCCTTTTGACAGTTTAAGTGTAGTTGCTTTTGTAACTACAAGTGCACCGTCTTTCAGCATGTCTTCAACTTTAGTAACTGTAGAGTTGGAGCTCTTCACGAGTGTCAGTGTATTGTTGAGGTTTGAACCTGCTGTGTTTGTAGCAGAACCTGCGGAGAAGTCCCAGTTGTACCATTCCACTTCTCTCTGTTCAACCTGCTGACCTGGTTTAACTGTAATTTTTACAGTTTTCAGTACATTACCGTTGATGTCAGAAATTGTGAGAACTGCATCGCCTACAGCTGTACCTGTTATGTAACAGTTGCTGTAAACAGCTGCTGAGCCAGAAACTTTGTATGTGAGTTTTGTGTTGCAAGGTACAACATCAGGAACAATCACATAGTCTTCGCCTACACTGATTTCAATACTTTCAGCCACTTCATCAACACCATTTGCTGTGAGCAGTCTGATGGAGCTTACTTCATTGTTGCCGTACCAGTAGTTGTACATATTTTCTGCGGAGTCGATACCCTGCAGGTTGTAACCCAGCTGGCCATAGTGAACACCGTCGCCGTAAACACCGTTTTTCAGTGTTGTAGGGCTCTTATGTGTTGTACCGTCCTGAAGTTTGCCGTAAGTATTTTCGATTGGATTTTCTGCAAAGTATGCAGCAACGTCTGCATCAGATGTCCATTTGCGGCCTACTGATGATGCCATAACAACGCCACTGTCACCGAATGCTGACATGTAGTAGTTGATAAGCTTGCCGTTATACATTGTTTTGCTTGTACTGTAGAATGCCAGTGGTTCTGGGTTCATGTTGTCCCATGCGTTCATAGAGCATACGCTCCAGAGTGGAAGCACACCAATAGCTTCTACTGTGTCGTTGGCACCATCGCCGTCAAAGTCGTATACTGCCATTTCTCTCTGGAAGCCTTCCCACATAGAGTTGAATGCATCAGTATATTTGTCCTGTGCCCATGTCTGGTCACCGTTGGCTGTTGTGTAGTTGATGATACCAAGTTTGTTTACAACATAGTGTCCAGCCTGAACTTCGTTGTACAGGATTTCTTCTGCTGTTGTGAACAGTTCTACAGCATGACGGTAGTTATAACCACCTTCCTGCCATGTCTGCAGGCTTGTTGAGCCTTTTGCAGAGTTGAGTACCCAAACTTTTTCGCCTGTCAGCTGTGTCCAGCGGTATGCGAAACCACTGTCAGCACCTGGCATACCGTCGCCACTTGATACAAGAGCGTCGATTTTCTTAGGTTTCAGTTCGGAGCTGTAGCCCAGACCCATACCTGTTACATCGATGCCTTCTACTGTGCCTGCGGATGATGAGCCAGTACAGAGTTTGAATGAGTATGCTCTTTCGTTTGTGGAGTAAACCTGACCTTCTTCACAGATGATAGATTTACCTGCTGTACCCTGTGAACCGGAACCAAGGCTGTGGCCTGTTACCATGAACATAGAGATAGTAGCTGGTTCAACTGTGATGTTGTAGGAAATAGCGTTGTCGCCTTCACCCCATGTTAATGTAGCCTTACCTACACCAACAGCAATCAGTTTGCCGTCAACGTATGTAACAACTGCATCATCAAGCTGTGATGTACCTACTTTTGTAGATGTCACGCTTGTTGTTGTGATAACAGGTTCACCTTTCTGACCAAGTTCATGAACGTAGAATCTGTCATCATATTTGAGAATTATTTTGCCCAGAGCAGGAATTACTTCTTCCTGTACAGTACCACAAGCAGTACATGTATTTCTTCTGAGACCTTCACCTTCTTCTGTAGGAGGTGTAACGATTGTACCAACGAAATCGTGTGCGGAATTACCCAGTGCGAGAGTATGTGTGCATTCTGCATTGTTACAGCTTGCGTCACAAGCGTATGAGTAATCGTGTGCTGGGTAGAATGCCAGTGATTTCACTGTACCCTGCAGACCCTGTGATGATGCATCTGAAGATGAACCACAACCAACATACTTGATTGTAAGTGTTGACAGGTCAAATGGACAGCCATTGCCCTGTGTATATGCTGGTTTGCCTGAGCCACGGCCAGAGGACTGTTCGCTCAGTGCCAGGTCGCCCACTTTTTCACCATCCAGCCAGAAGCTGAATACACCGTTGATGCAACGCAGCTGGTATGTATGGTAAACTGTTGGGTCAAATTTGCCGGAAGCAAGCACACTGTTGTTAAAGTCTTCGTTGGAAACTTTGTAGTAAGTGTAGCCTGCAGAAACTGCTGTACCGTCATCTGCTGTGAATGATCCACGTTTTACCAGTGTCAGCTCACCACTTGCTGTGATATATCCGTAAACGGATGTTGAGATAGCTGAACCTGTGCTCATAAATGAACGGATAGAGTCTGTGCCGTTGCCTTTAGCTACAACTTCAACTGTCCAGTCTTTTGTTGCATCAAGTTTGATGCCCTGTGCCAGTTTAAGTGTAGTATTGTCTGCGGCGTTGAGTGTGCCGTCTGTCAGCATATCTTCGATAGCTGTGAGAGTGCCACTCTTAACAAGTGTGAGAGCATTGCCGTTGGAAGATGTTGCGCTGCCGTTTGCAAAGTTCCAGATTGTGTCTGTAATCTGTGCAATTTCTACTGTTTCCAGAACTTTTGTTGCTTCTTCGTCTGAGAAGTTGCCACCGCAGAGTTCACAATGGAAGTGTTCGATGTTGCCTGCAACTGCGCAAGTAGCTTCTTTAGCTTCTACTTTTACAATTGTGTGTTCTTTTGTTGGAATAATCCAGGAATCTTTTTCGATTTCTGTATTACCTTCTGCATCTGCAAAGTACATATTACATACAGAGCATGTGAAGTAAGCTGTGTTACCAGCCTGACTGCAGTCAGCTTCTGTTGCAGGTGTTTCCACCAGTACATGTACATGGATAGCAGGAACGTCTTCTGTTCTCTGCACGCCACAGTTTGTACATGTAAATACTTTTTCGCCTTCGCTTGTTTCAGTTGGTGGCACTGTTACCACACCTTTATCCCAAGCGTGTGCAGATTCGTTTACTGTTACTGTGTGCTGACAGCCTGTGTTGTCACAAGTTGCATCACATTCGTAGGAGTAATCGTGTGCTGGGTAAATGCTGAGTGATTTAACCACAGCTGTAAGACCGTAAGCTGTAGCATTTGAAGATGAGCCACAACCAACATGTGTAAATGTAAGGCTGGATACACTGAATGGTGAACCGTTGCCCTGTGTGTACTGTGGTTTGCCTGAACCACGGGCTGTGGACTGTTCGCTGAGTGCGAAGTTACCCACTTTTACGCCGTCCAGCCAGTAACTGAGTACACCGTTGATGTTACGTACCTGATATGTATGGAATTCTGTTATATCAAAGTTGCCGCTTGCCAGCACGCTGTTGTTGAAGTCTTCATCAGATACTTTGTAGTAAGTGTAATCTGAAGAAACTGCTGTGCCGTCATCTGCTGTGAATTTAACTTTCTTACCGATAAGCAGGTCGCCTGTAGGTGTGATGTATGTGAATGTACCACTGCTGTACTGTACATTTGTGCTGAGGAATGACTTGATAGTAGTCACGCCGTCGCCTTTTGCTACCAGTTCGATTGTCCAGTCTTCATCACTTGTAACTTTTACAGGGTTTGCAAGTTTCAGTGTAGTTGCTTTTGTTGCATTGAGTGTGCCGTTTGCCAGCAGTTCAGACATTTCTGTACCTACACCACTCTTAACAACTGTAAATGTATTGCTGTTGGAGGATGTTGCACTGCCTGTTGTAAAGTCCCAGGTATGACCAGAGAATGCTTGTTCTGAGTGTGCTATGAATTCCAGCACTGTGCCAGATGTAGCATCTGTAAATCTTGTGCCACAAACAGAACACTGCCAGTATGAAACTGTGCCAGGAAGTGCACAGGAAGCTGATGTGCCAGCTTTTTCTGTCAGAGTATGCTGCTGTGTTGCTGGGATTATCCAAGAGTCTTCTTCTGCTGAAACTTCGCCTTCTGCATCAGCAAAATACAGACCGCAGTTTTCACAAGTGTAGTATTCGCTGTTACCAGCTGTTGTACAGGTTGCTTCTGCTGCCCCTGTTTTTGTCAGAGAATGACCTTTGGCATCGATTACCCATGAATTTTCTTCAATGGAGTTTTCGCCTTCTTCATCAGAGAAGAACAGGCCGCAAACGCCACAAGTGTAGTATTCGCTGTTGCCAGCATCTGTACAACTGTTTGCTTTTGCTTCTGTTTTTGCCAGTGTATGACCAGCTGCTGGTATTACCCAAGAGCCTTCAATAGTAATCTGTTCTGCGCCAGCTTCATCGTTGAAGTACAGACCGCAGTTGTCACAAGTGAAGTATTCATCATTACCGGCTGTTGTACAGCTGTTTGCTTTTGCTTCTGTTTTTGTCAGTGAGTGACCTTTTTCTGAAATCACCCATGAGTTTTCTGTGATTACTGTTTCGCCGTTTTCATCGCCGAAGTACAGTTCACAGCCAGAGCAGGACCAGTATGCTGTATTACCTGCTGTTTTACATGTAGGTTCAACAGCATCTGTTTTTGTCAGAACATGAACATGATTAAATGGAACAGGTTCTGTTTTTGTTTCGTAACATACTGCACATGTGTACAGTTTTATACCGTCTTTTTCAGCTGTTGGTTCGTCTGTAACCACGCCGTCGTTCCAGGTGTGTTCAGCTGTTGGTGTACGTGTCTGTGTGCAGCCTGTATTGTTACAGCTTGAATCACAGTCAGAGGAATACAGGTGACCTGAGTAGAAACCAAGGTATTTCACTGTAGCCAGCAGACCCTGATTTGATGGATTGGAGCTTGAACCACAACCTACATGTGTGATTTTCAGTGTTTCAAGTTTGCTTGCAAATGGGCAACCTGTGTAGTAAGGTTTGCCGGAATCACGCAGA
>JAZQYH010000105.1:0-1402 GCA_045633415.1 Oscillospiraceae bacterium
AATAATATTATATCCAAATATTGTTAGAATTGCAATTAATTTATACTAAAATAATCTATTAATCTATGCAAATATTTCTATTTCTGCTATACTTAACATATAAAAATATAAAATTGGAGCATATTATGAGAATACTGGTTATCAACGGCAGTCCGAAAGGCAAATATTCAATCACATGGCAGACTGTAAACTATCTGGAAAAACTGAATCCACAGCACGAATTTGTTACAATTCACGCAGGTCAGCAGATAAGAAAGCTGGAAAAGGACTTTTCCTCTGTAATTGCCCAGGTGGAAAAGGCGGATATGTTGCTTTTTTCCTATCCTGTATACACATTTATTGCCCCTTATCAGCTGCACAGATTTATTGAACTGCTTAAGGACAGCGGAGTGAATCTCGAAGGGAAATATGCTTCACAGATAACCACATCAAAGCATTTTTATGATATTACAGCCCACAGATATATTCAGGACAACTGTCAGGATATGGGTATGAAGTTTGTGCGTGGTCTGTCTGCAGATATGGATGACCTTACCAAAAAACAGGGTCAGCAGGAGGCTGTGGCATACTGGAATCATCTGCTGTGGTGTGTGGAAAATGACTACAGCGAACCTCTGCCAATGGAACAGCAGGCGCATTTTGCCATTGTTGCAACACAGGCAGATACGGTGACAGACAAAAAAGGGGAGGTAGTTGTTATAACTGATATGAAGGAAGATGAAATCAGTCTGAAAGCTATGGTGGACAGATTCTGCGCAGTTCTTCCTTACAATACAAAAATCGTAAACCTTAACGAATATCCTTTTGACGGTGGCTGTCTTGGTTGCTTCAACTGTGCTGTGGATGGCAAATGTATATATAAAGACGGCTTTGATGAGTTTCTGAGAAATGAAATCCAGGGTGGACAGGCTATAGTCTATGCCTTTTCAATCAAGGACCATTCAATGGGCAGCCGTTTTAAGCTATATGATGACAGACAGTTCTGCAACGGACACCGCACTGTTACAATGGGTATGCCTATGGGATATCTTATCAGCGGTAGTTACAAACAGGAGTTTAACCTGCAGATGATTATCGAAGGGCGTGCACAGGTAGGCGGCAATATTCTGGCTGGCATAGCTACTGACGAGTGTGACACAGACAAGGAAATCGATATGCTGGCGGCAAATCTTGCCTATTCTCTGGAAAATAAAAATACACAGCCACAGAATTTTTACGGTGTAGGCGGTATGAAAATTTTCCGTGACCTTATATGGCAGATGCAAGGGATGATGAAAGCTGACCACAAATTCTACAAACAGCATGGGCAGTACGATTTCCCACAGAAGAAATTCGGTATTATGCTGGCAATGTATCTGGTTGGTGCGATGATTGCAAACCCAAAAATCAAAGCCAAAATGGG
>JAZQYH010000106.1:0-1878 GCA_045633415.1 Oscillospiraceae bacterium
AATACAACCCTTGATTTTCTATAGAATACGGCAAAACAGTTTTTCCATTGACTGTGCCGTATTTTTGGGTATCAATTTTAGTTTGTTTGACAGGATAAGACAGGGCGTTTCGCTGAATATCAGTATAACTTGGTGGTGTGCCATAAACTGTATCCAAATCGCTTTTTGTGATTTTAGGTGCAGGGGTGTATGGAGTGCCATACACCCGGTCTATATCGTTTTTTGTAATCATCAATGCCATAGCTATTCCTCTACCTCTACACCGTACTGTCTGGCATAGTTTATAGCCTGCTGTCTGGTGAAGCCCATATCTTTCAATGCCTGTAAAATCTGCTGACCGCTGGTATACACAGTGCTGTCATTGCCTATGCGCATACCAGATACATTGTTTTCAGCACCTGCAAGCTTTTTTGTGTAACTGCTGTTAACCTTTTGCACATTTGACAGATATTTCTGATAGTCGGTGTTGATACCGCTGTTGTAGTTATGCCTTGCAAGGGCATTGAGCGCAAAGAAAAAGGACACATAATGTGTCCTTTTTCTAATCCTATTATTTAATTTTACTGTTTAACACATACTGCATTTTTGTTTCCATTGGGGATTTATAACCTGTGTGATATACTTTTTCAATTTCTTCGTGCTGGAAGAAAATATTATAATCATCGCCCAGATTTCCCTCTGGATACAGACACGCCACATAGTCCCACTGACGTTTTGTATGCTGTTGTATCTGCTTTCTGCCATATATCATTATAGGTCTGTTACCATTTTTAAGTGTTACAACTGTCCCTATTGGGTAATAGTTCATATATCTACCTCCAATGTTCTTCCTGTTAATTGTACAAATTCGGTAAGAAACTCAATAAATTCTTCTATAGAAACATATTTAGGATTTATTAATATATTACACACAGGATTTAGTACTTCAGACCATATATATAACATTTCGTTATTTGATGTAATATAATCAATAACTGTCTGCGGATTATTTACGGAAAAATCCAATTCTTTATTACCATAGATGTTTATAGCAAAACCATTTTTGATTAAATCATCACTGTATTTTAAATATTCATTTTCTTTACTTAGAGTATGAATTCTTGTATATTTTTCTATATTTTTGTAAAACCAGCCCTTTTCCTCTACTTCCCATGTATATTTTGCAGCAATCATTTTTCCTTGAACAAAATAATCATCGGCAGTTTCATTTTCTTTCGAATCAACAATATATTCCACTAATTTATCCTTTGTTAATTCAGTGATTAGTTGTAATATGAATTCATTAAATTGCTCAACATCGCCATTTTGATACGTTCTGTCTGCCAAAATTTCATAAGCAATTAAGTCTGGATCTTTATCCCAATCTTTTATAAGATAATAAACTTTATCCGTTATTTGCCTGTTATCCATTTCAGTCTCCTATATAATTTTTTTCTATCCAATTTTCCACCGTGTTCCTGCTCGCTATAGAACCTACGATACCACCTATTGTACCACCTATAAATCCACCGATAAGAGTGCCTGGTCCAGCTAATATAGCTGTCCCTACAGATGCACCACCCATAGCCCCAATTTCAGCGCCAATTAAACCACCAGCCCAATCAGCAGTAATTCCTGCTGTAACTTTTATGAATTTTTTACCCAGTTTACCATCTTCATCATTCAAGTCTTCATAAACTGTATCTACAAACTCAACTGCTTCCAAAACAACACCTGTTGCAGCAATAGCTTTACCAGCAAATTTTACATTTTCTATAACATCATCAAAATTCCTGAATGTATCATAAAATTCTTGTGATACTTTTCTTTCATCCCAATAAGTTGCTAATTTTTTCTGTGAAGGTTTGGCTTTTGGGGGTTTTATTGTATTAATATGCG
>JAZQYH010000107.1:0-28625 GCA_045633415.1 Oscillospiraceae bacterium
TTTTATTTCTCTATCAGTTCTTTCAGTCTTTTGTTGTTTTCAATCACTCTTACCAGCAGCAGACCGATTACACCACAGCTGATAATCTGACCCACAGCCACAGAAACAGCCTGTGCTGTGAAAATCATAGGGTGGAAACTGCCGTTAATCATAATACACAGCTCCCAGCCGATTACAACAGCATTGATAATAACAGGTGGCAGGGTAGACAATATTGGCATACCTTTGATGCGGATGTTTCTTAAAAGATATGTAAGTATAGCCGCTACAAATGTGGCAAGTGTACCGAAGATAATATCAAGACTGCCCAGAATATTTGCACCTGTGGCCAAACCGATAAGGTTTGTCAGAAAACAGCCAAGAGTCACACCCCACACATTGCTTATGCCGAATACAGGCAAAAGTGTCAATGCTTCACTTACTCTTGCCTGTACAGAGCCAAATGTGATTGGCGCCAGTACAAAACCGATTACTGTATATAAAGCGGCAATCATAGCCTGTTTTGCAGTGTTGTTTGTTTTTTTCATTTGTTTATTTACCTCAAAAAAATAATGTGCAGTGGATTGCTTTCCACTGCACATTTATCTGTGTATGAAAAGCTTTGGAAACGCACAGAAGAAAAGCTTTTGAAGGCTTCTGTGTTCGTATTAGTCACCTGTGTAGTAAAGGATACCGATACTGTGGTTGCCAGCATTTGTTGCTACAGCACTGCCCAGTTCGATTGCCCGCATAGGTGGAACACCTATTTCCTTTACACAAGCGGAATACAGCTCTTTACCGTATTCTTCATCAGTATACCCGATAACATAATGTTTAGGGTCATTTGTTCTTTCTTTAAATTGTCTTATAAGTGCAGGGATAACCATTTTGTCCCCACGAACCTTGGCTACCACATTTGTTTCGCCGTGGTCCATTACAATAACAGGTTTGATACCCATCAGTTCACCTGCTACTGCAGCTGCGGCAGAAATTCTGCCGGATTTTTTCATAAATTTCAGTGTGTAAGCTGACAGAAGAATCTGTGATCTGTCAAATTCACCCTGAAGATAAGCGATAATCCGTTTTGGCGGAATACCTTCGTCAATCATTTTATCTGCCTGCATAATAGGCCAGCCGTAAGCTACAGAATATGCCTGGCTGTCCATAACAGTTATGTTTACTTTAGCGTCTGGGTTTTCTTCCTCAAACATTTCTTTAGCCATAACTGCGGCGTTATAGGTAGCAGAAGCACCTTTGTTGATTGTTACGATAATAATATCTGTCACACCCTGACGTACCAGAGCTTCGATTTTTTCACCGTAGCGCATCATTGTGATGTGTGCAGTTTTTGGAATGTTGGTACAGTTTTCCAGAATTTTATAATATTCTTTATTGGAAATTTCGTATCTTTCTTCATAGCTTTTGCCATCTTCAGTTGTGATGTAAAAGCCCAGAATATCTACATTTTTAAGTTTAGCTTTCGCTGGAATATCGCATCCAGAGTCGGTAATAATTCTTGTTATAAACAATTTAATCTACTCCCAATCAAACTTGGTAAGATTACCGCTGACTTCAAACCCTTCAAAATCCCACTGGCGAAGTATTTCATATGTAGCAATGGCTACAGTGTTGGACAAATTCAGGCTGCGTATATGTGTCAGCATAGGCATTCTTACACATGACTCTTTATTATTGAACAATATTTCCTCGTCTATACCTTTGTCTTCTCTGCCAAAAACAATATAGCAGTTGTCTGGATAATCAACGTCAGTATATTTGTTCAATCCTTTAGTGGTAAAGTAATAAAATTTGCCATCAGAATTTTTTTCATAAAATTCCTCTATGCTATCATATAATTTTACACTAAGTTTATCCCAATAGTCAAGCCCTGCGCGTTTTAATTTTTTATCATCCAATACAAAGCCAAGAGGCCCCACTAAGTGGAGCCTTGCACCTGTGGCAGCACAGGTTCTTGCGATATTGCCTGTATTCTGTGGAATCTGTGGTTGAAACAGTACAATATTAATAGTTTTCATTTTTATTTATCCTGTAAAAGTCTTGCGCGTTTAAGTGCTGGCTGCAGTAAGTTAAAGAGGATAACTGATACTGTCATAGCAATCAGAGCGTTTGTCAGGCTTGTTGCGCCTTTTGTCAGAAGAATAGCTTTAACAGTTTCGATAGGCTGTTTCATGATGATAGCTTCCTGAATGTAGTTTTTTGTCAGGTAGCATGCTACATAGCTGACTGCGCCACAAACAGCTGCAACAATGTTTTTAACTTTTGTCTGTTTGCCAAGGTGTGAGATAAGACCAGCTACAAAGCCCATAACAAATTTCATAATAAATGTAATCCAGAATTCTGGTGCCCATGCTGGGTTCAGCAGGTCAACAAACATACTGCCGATACCGGATGCAAGACCGCCTGCAACTGGTCCAAACAGCAGGCCAGACAGAATACACATTACATTACCCATATGAATCTGTGTCATACCAGCACCTACTGGAATTTTGATACTGAGGAAGTTTGTTGTTACAAATACCAGAGCAGCCATAACGCCGATAAATGCCAATTCTCTAACTTTGTTCTTTTTCATAATTTTACACACTCATTTCTTTAATCTGTAAGGTATTTAAGCATTGGCTCAATATGAACACCAAATTTTGTTTCATCGCCAGATTCGTATGTGTAGGCAACTACTTTTTCAATAAATCTTGCTGTTTTTTCACAGGCTGTTTTTAAATCACTGCCGTCCATTACAAAACCAGCCAGACAAGCGCCAAATAAATCGCCAGTGCCAGGGTAGGAAACAGGCAGGTAGTTAAGCGGAATAAAGAACACTTCTTTTTTCACTTTGTCATAGCCTGTGCAAGCCACAGTGCCATCGACAAATTTTGTACCTGTGATAATAACATCAGCATACATTTCACCCAGTGCAGAAACTATTTCTGCCGCTTCTTCTTTGGTGAAAACATCTTTTGAATACTCTCTGCCCAGAAGAATCTGTGCTTCTGTTGGGTTAGGAGTAATCAGGTCTGCGTGGCGACACAGTTCTTTAAAACCTTCCACCAGTTCATCTGTGATAGAAGAGTAAAGTTTGCCGTGGTCAGCCATAACAGGGTCGCACAGTTTAAGACCGTTTTCTGTCAGTGTGTACGCATCTTTGATTATGTCCATCTGTTCCTTTGAAGAAAGGAAACCGCTGAACACACAGTCAAATGTAATACCCATCTGTTTGTAATGTCCCAGTGCATCTTTGCAGAACTGTGTCATATCTTGTTTTGCAATATTGCCGCCAATGCCGTAATGTGTGGACAGTACCACAGTTGGCAACATAACAGGCTGAATGCCTTTTGCAGCCAGAGCAGGAGCAATAACTGCTGTGCTGGAACGACCGATTGTTGTGAAACTATGTATGCATAAAGCTTTTTTTGGTGTCATAAAAATACCTCTTGCTTTCTGTTTACTATTATAGTAAAAATATGTAATTATTTGGTGTACTAAATGTAAAATATGAAGAAATTGTGAATTTTATTTGTTAACAATTTGTTCATAATTATCTTTAAAATACATAAATAATAATACATTATATGCCATATTAAGTCAACAACCACAAAGACAGGCATATAAAAAGTACAAAAAAGATAAAAAGCGGTAAAATATACCGCTTTTGTTTTTATTTTTCCTGTTTTTTCACAGGTGCATAGTCAGATATAATATTGGCTTTTTTAAGAGATGGTGCTATCAGATTATACAGCATAATGGAAGCGATTATATTCCAAATCATACTTAAAATACTGATAAGGTTTGTGGACAATAAAACACCCAGAACTGTTTCCCATGGGCTTTTCAGAATGAAATAGTGCAGGATAACTTCTTTTGCCACATAAATAACTCTGTAGCCGAAAATACCGCATACTGTACCCAGAATAATTTTTGTCTGGCTTTTTTTACCAATATTTGCTATTTTACCAGCGATGTAACCCATAAGGAATTTCATAATAAATGTAATCCAGAATTCTGGTGCAAAGATAGGGTCAGTAAGGTCAAATATTGCACTGCCTATACCTGCGGCCAGACCACCGTGTACAGGCCCGAATAAAAGCCCGGAAAGCACACAGATTATGTTGCCCATATGTACCATTGTTTTTCCCAGCGGTGTTGGAATATCGATTTTAATGTTGGTTGCGGCAAATACAAAAGCAGCCATAATTGCTATTTGTGTAATATCTTTGGTTGTGAATTTTTTCTTTTTCATAAATACACCTCAAATGAACTTTTATATGTCTAAAGTATAGTCTTCATATGTGATAAAATAAATGTGATATTGTTAATTTTGAAAAGCTGTAAACCCTGAAATTTTAATGCTTATTTAATATTTCGGTCATAAAATTTAAACAAAATATTAATAAGGGGGAATAAATCCTTTTTTCTGATACAGAATATACCTATATCAGAAAATGAGGTGAATTTATGGAAAATAAAATGATGAAAACAGCTAAAAATATGGCAATAGGTATGGCTATGGGTGCGGCGGCAGTAACAGCAGGCATGGTTTATATAAATGAAAACCGTCAGGCGCAGAAAGCTGTGAACACCGTAAAGCGTACAGGCAAAAAAATTGTCAGAGCCAGTCAGGATATGATGGACGATATGATGCATAAATAAATGCAAGCAAATTTTTACAAACTAAAAATCCTCCCTATACCAATAGGGAGGATAAATTATTTTATTAAAAATATTTCACACAGAATTATTTGCCAAATTCGTGTTTGTCTACCAGTTCCTGCAGAACTTTTGCTTTTTCTGGGTCCAGAGCATAGAAAGCTTCTTCTTTATCAAGAACATTTTTAAAGCCTTCTTTGTATGTTTCATAGCTGTTTGGAGCCAGACCTTTTACGCTTTCGCCGAAGATAGCTGCAAATGCTGCCATAGCGATTGTGTAAGAGCCGTATGGAGAAGCATGTTCACCGTCTACAAAGTACATATTGATTTCTGGGTGGTTGAAGAATACATCTTCAAATACGTTGCCAGCTACTGTCAGTTTAACATCATATTTTTCAGACAGTGTGTTGTAAATGTCATACATACCTTTCTGGTGGTCAGGGTCTCTTTTTTCAGCCCAAGGCATTGTCTGGATAGGTGTTACACCAAATTTTCTTGCCAGTTCAATGATTTTGCCGCCATCTTCCAGAGTTTCTTCTTTTTCTGGACATGGTGAGTGTGCCGCCTGCTGCATAACAACATAGTCATAACCGCCCCACATAAGTGCAAAACGCAGGTCAGTAAACTGTTTGTAATGCCAGCCGTATGTTACACCAGGGTGTGCCAGCATACCAACTTCTACATCTTTGCCTTTTTCAGCGCAGATATTTTTAAAAATCTGTGGCATGTCGTTAAAGAATGTGTGGCTGTTACCTACAAATAAAACTTTCATAAAAATCCTCCAAAATTATATCTCAAATATTCAAAAAAACGAATATTATTCTTCTCTGAATGTGATTTTGCCATCTTCCATTTTATCGATAATAGCAAGGCTGTGCAGGTTGTAACCATTTTCACGCAGATATTTGCCGCCATCCTGGAAGCCTTTTTCTATCATGATACCGATGCCTTCCACTGTAGCGCCAGCCTGGTCACATACATCGATAAGACCTTTCATAGCACTGCCAACTGCAAGGAAGTCGTCGATAATCAGCACATGGTCATCACTGCCGATGAATTTTTTGGAAACTGTAATTGTGTAGTCTTTGCCGTATGTATAGGAACGAACAACGCTTGTGTATAAATCACCGTCAAGGTTCTGACTTTTTGCTTTTTTAGCGAACAGTACAGGAACTTCAAAATACTGTGCTGCGATAGAAGCGATAGCAATACCAGATGCTTCGATAGTCAGAATTTTTGTGATTTTTCTGTCTTTGAAAAGTTCTTTCAGTTCTTTACCCAGTTCGTTCATCAGTTTGATGTCAATCTGGTGATTAAGGAAGCTGTCTACTTTCAGGATGTTGCCTGGTTTGATATTGCCGTCCTGTAAAATGCGCTGTTCAAGTAATTTCATAAATATACCCCATATAATTTTTCTCATACAATAATTATACAAATATTTGTTTTGTATTTCAACCCATTTGTATAAATCTAAAGATAAATACATACTCTTTTATAAGAGGTGAGTGTATGAAAAACAGGTCAATGGCTCTTACAGTGTATATAATAGTTTTCTTTTCATGTGTATGGACTATTTCAGACAAGGCACAACAGCAGGCACACAGCAGTTTCAATATGCAGATAAACAAAATGGCATATCAGCTGGGTTATGAACAAACTTATTCACCGGTGTATTCTCCTTATTCACAGCAGATTATGGAGACCAATACCGCACCACAGCAGGAGGAAAAGATGGTTTATCTCACTTTTGACGATGGTCCCAGTCACGTTACAGGGCAGATACTGGATATACTGAAAGAGCATGATGTAAAGGCTACATTTTTTGTAATGAAAACAAAGGATGAATATATCCCATATATGAAAAAGGCAGTAGAAGAAGGTCATGCAATAGGTGTCCACACTGCCAGCCATAAGTACAAAGAAATTTATGCCAGTGTAGATGCGTATTTAAAAGATTTTACCGAATGTTACAACTATATTTATGAAAACACAGGCGTAGAGCCTACAATATTCCGATTTCCCGGTGGTAGTGTAAACAATTACAACTCCGCCACACGAAATGATATTGCCCGGGAAATGTTGCGCCGTGGATTTATTTATTTTGACTGGAATGTGGAAAGTGCCGACAGCGGCAAAACCCTGCCAGCCGACACTATATACAATAATATTATAGACGGGTGCAAAGGTAAAAACAGAGCGGTGATAATAATGCACGACTCATCCAGTAAGTCCACAACAGCACAGGCACTGGGGGCTGTAATAACCCAGCTGAAAGCAGATGGCTGGCAGTTTGCATCTCTTACAAACGAGGTGAAACCAGTTATATTCAAAATGAAATAACATTTGATTAAATACCCTGTATATGTTACTATAAATACATATAAAAACGTAAAATACAGGAGAAATAAAAATGGTAAAAATTGCTCTTTTAGGTCACGGTGTAGTAGGCACAGGCGTAGTAGCAGTAGTAAATAATAAGGCAGAACAGCTTTTTGAACAGACAGGTGAAACAGTAGAGGTAAAATCTGTTCTGGTGCGCCACGACTATGATGTGGACTATAAAGAAAAGTTTGTTTACAGCTTTGAAGAAATTGTAAATGACGAAGAAATCAGCATCGTTGTAGAAGCTATCGGCGGCACAGACCCAGCATACAGATATGTTAAAGAATCTCTGCTGGCAGGCAAAAGTGTAGTTACAAGTAATAAGGAACTGGTTGCAAAGCATGGCGTTGAACTGATGAACATCGCAGAAGAAAAGAATGTAAACTTTATGTTTGAAGCAGCAGTTGGCGGTGCTATTCCAGTTATCCACGGTGTTCGCAACTGCCTGAAAGCAAACAAAGTTAACTCAATTGCTGGTATTCTCAACGGCACTACAAACTATATCCTTACAAAAATGATTGATGAAAAACAGTCCTTTGATGTAGCATTGAAAGCCGCACAAGAACTGGGGTATGCAGAAGCAGACCCATCAGCAGACGTTGACGGCATCGACACATGCCGCAAAATCTGTATCCTTGCAGACATTATTTATGGCAACCACATTCTGCCAGAAAATGTGCATACAGAAGGTATCAGAAATGTCCGCATTGAAGATGTGGATATTCTTAAAACAAAAGGTGGCGTTATTAAATTGCTGGGCGTTGCAAAACGTACAGAAGATGACAAACTGTTTATTATGACAGCACCACACGCAGTGTTTAATCAGGGCATTCTCTATGCCGCAAACGATGTATTCAATGCTGCACAGCTGGAAACAGACAATGCTGGTCTTATGGCGTTCTATGGTCGTGGTGCAGGCAGTCTGCCAACAGCCAGCGCAGTGGTTAACGACATTGTTGAATGTATCTGTTCAGACAGTACAATCTACCCAGGGTGGGAAGAAGAAAAGCCAGAACTGGTGGCAGATTACAAATCTGTACCAATGCAGTTTTATGTAAATGTAGCTGAAAACAGCGAAAAAGTAGCAGAAATATTCAATGCTGATATTATTTACACAAACGGCTGTACAGCCTTTATCACAGAAAAAATGACAGAAAACCAGCTGACTGAAAAGCTGACTGACTTTATAGTTAATTCTGTTGTTCGTGTGCTGTAATTTGTAAAAAATTACTAAAAAACAGGTATAATTTTCTAATTGCACCAATATCTATGTTGTGATATACTTTTTCTCGGTCTGGAACCGACCATTGTATAAGCCCACAATATGGGTGGGTGTATCTACCAACCGCCGTAAATGGTTGACTACAAGAATTCTTGTGGTCAACCATATTTTTTTTGAGGTGAACTTATGAATTATGATGTAATTATTATTGGTGCAGGTCCTGGTGGCATATTTTCTGCTTTTGAACTGGTGCAGAAAAAGCCAGAACTTAAAGTGGCAGTGTTTGAATCTGGCCATGCACTCAACAAACGCCACTGTCCTATTGATGGTGAAAAAATCAAAAGCTGTATCAACTGTAAAAGCTGTTCTATTATGAGCGGTTTTGGCGGTGCAGGTGCGTTTTCTGATGGCAAGTACAATATCACAAACGATTTTGGCGGTACCTTGTACGAATATATCGGCAAACGCAAAGCCATTGAACTGATGCAGTATGTAGATGAAATCAATATGGCTTACGGTGGCAAAGGCACAAAGCTGTATTCCACAGCTGGCACAAAATTCAAAAAAGAATGTATTCAGCACGATTTACATCTTCTGGATGCTTCAGTGCGTCATCTCGGTACAGATATTAACTACATCGTTCTGGAAAATCTTTTTGCACAGCTGGAAAATAAGGTTGATTTTTACTTTGACACCGCTGTTGAAACTGTAAAAATCCTTGAAAATGGCTATGAAGTGTTAACAGCAGACAAATCCTACACTTGTGACAAATGTATTTTTTCTGTTGGTCGCAGTGGCAGTAAATGGATGGAAAAGGTTTGCAAACAGCTGGATATTCCTACAAAATCAAACAGGGTGGATATCGGTGTCCGTGTGGAACTGCCTGCAGATGTTTTTTCACATCTGACAGATGAACTTTACGAAAGCAAAATAGTTTACCGCACAGAAAAATATGGTGATAAGGTAAGAACTTTCTGTATGAATCCTAAGGGTGCTGTTGTAACTGAAAACACAAACGGCATTATTACAGTAAACGGTCACAGTTATGAAGACCCTGCAAAGCAGACAGAAAATACAAACTTTGCACTGTTGGTGGCAAAACATTTCTCCGAACCATTTAAAGACTCCAATGGTTATGGCGAATCTATTGCACGCCTTTCCAATATGCTTGGTGGCGGTGTAATTGTACAGCGCTTTGGAGATCTTATCCGTGGCAGACGTTCTACACAAAGCCGTATTGACGAAGCTTTCATCACACCTACGCTTAAAGCTACACCGGGGGATTTAAGCCTTGTTCTGCCAAAGCGTATTCTGGATGGCATTATCGAAATGATTTATGCCCTTGATAAAGTGGCACCAGGCACAGCCAACGACGACACACTGCTTTATGGTGTGGAAGTAAAATTCTACAATATGGAAGTAGAGGTAAACGAAAAACTGGAAAGCCGTTACAAAGGTCTGTATATCATAGGTGACGGCAGTGGCATTACACACTCACTGTCCCATGCATCAGCCAGCGGTGTACATGTAGCAAGAGATATTATCGAAAATATATAAAATAAAGGGGAGGTGTTTTGTGCATCTCCCTTTGATTTTTTATAACCGATATAGACAACATCCAGCGGATATTTTATAATAAAACTAATATGAGATATGTGAAAGGAGAATTACTATGAACAAACAGCAATTTCCACCTTTTGAACCCGTTAAAATAGACCATGGCTTCTGGGCTCTTGAACAGAATGGTGTCCGTTGTTACCTTTTTGAAGGTGAGGATATGGCACTGCTGGTAGATGCAGGCTTTGGGGGCGATTTAAAATCTGTATGCGAAAAACTTACAGACAAGCCTATCCAGCTTCTTATCACCCACGCCGATGGCGACCATATGGGTGCCGCATGGCAGTTTAGTCCATACTATATGCACCCAAGCGAATTTTCATATTACGAAATGCGAAACGGAAAACATCCAGACGCAGTACCTCTGTGGGAAGGCGAAACAATAGATATCGGCACATTCTGTTTTGAAGTAGTGTTTATTCCGGGGCACACACCAGGCAGTATCGCTCTGCTGGAAAGAGAAAAAAGATTTATTCTCACAGGAGATACGGTGGCCAATGTTCCTGTGTATATGTTTAACAGCGGCAGAAACCTGCCAGCATATCTGGCATCTATCAAAAAGCTGAAAGAAATTCAGGATAGCTTTGATGAAATATGGCCAGCCCACGGCAAACGGCCACTGGCTAAAGATATACTGAAAGAGCTGTGTATACTGGCAGGGGAAATCACCACAGGCAAGTGGCCTGCACCACGGCCAGCCCCAGCCCATATGCCAGAAAATGTAAAAATTTACGGCAACGGCAAAGTAGGCTTTTATCTTGCAAAATAATATGTAAAAAAGGGAGATGCCCAGCGCATCTCCCTTGATTTTATTTTATGTCTATCCAATATCTCTGTATCAGCGTGTCATCTTCATACACTTCGTTTTCCAGCACAGCGCCACATTTTATCATTGTAGCCGCAGATGCAGTGTTGTCTTTTTCACAGGTAAGTAATACTCTGTCTATACCCAGAGATTTTGCCACATCCAGTGCCTGTGTCAGCATCTGTGTGGCATATCCTTTGCGTCTTTCACTTCTGCGTACACTGTAGCCGATATGTCCGCCAAATTCATCCAGATAGTCGTTCAGTCTGTGGCGTATATATATAAATCCTACCATCCTGTCATTTTCGTTCACAGCCAGCAGGGTAGAAGATGGCACCCAGCCATCAGCCACTGTTTCTTCACAGCTGTTTTTCACCACATCACTGTACCACTCATCAAAACTATCGTAATTTCCAAGAAGTGCAGACCCATGTATAGTTTCTCCGTTTGCTACAAACTCTGCTTTGTAGTCCATTATAGCTTCTTCCCACAGTTCTGTGGGTTTTAAAAGTTTGATTTTCATATTCTGCCTCCTTAAAGAATTTTTATGGCTATTATATAGCAGAATATTTTGCAAATCAACCTTTTTAACCTTATGTGACAGAAATGTAATTATTACAGAGAATTATTGAACTGTTTTATAATCACAGCCCATGTGTCTTTGCCCACAATGCCGTCGGCTTTAAGACCAAATTTTGTCTGGAAAGCTGTTACCACCTGTTTTGTCATCTGGCCGTAAATACCGTCCACCGCCAGCTGTGGCCAGCCAGCAGATGTATATTTGCTTACTGCGTTAAGATAACTTTGTATAAATCTTACACTGTCTCCCTGACTGCCTGTGTTCAGTATATATCCGGGGTAAGAGGAAGAAACATTTGTGTTGTTCTGGCTGGAAACACCATTGGAAACAGCCACGATTTTATCCCATGTTTTCTGGCCGATAATACCATCTACACTCAGCCCGAACTGTCCCTGAAAACGGCGCACAGCATTTGTCATATTATTGCCATATTTTCCGTCTACTGTCTGGTAGTTTATGGCTGTGTACACAGGGTTTGTGTTGTTCAGTTTCAACTGCATGTTTCGCACTGCCGCACCGCTGGAACCAGATTTTAAAACATAACCTGGGTACTGGTCACTGGGGGTGTATGGCAGGCTTTCATAGTCAGACACAATGGCATCCCATGTCTGTTTGCCGATAATACCATCCTGTTTCAGTCCGCTTAAACCCTGATACTGCATTACAGTTGCTTTTGTTTTCTGTCCATAAATTCCATCAACTGCCAGCATATTAAGGGAAGGGAATATACCCAGCTTTATGGCGTTGAGATAGCTTTGCATAATGGACACATTACTGCCAGCACTGCCTATTGTCAATGGACTGCCTGGGTAAACAGGGCTTGTGGCCATTACATCTTCTATAATTTCAGTTACATTGCTGTCGTTGATAATTTCATAACTCATATAATATACCTCCTGTGCTATGATATTCAGCCTGGGGTTGTTTGGTTAATTTTATTATGCTATAATTATCAAAAAAATTGGGGGTTACTATGGATTTACTGACAGCTATGAAACAGCGCCACGCTGTAAGAAGTTATGGGCATAAGCCGTTGTCCAGCGAAATAATAAAAAAGCTTGAAGCTGAAACAGAATGGTGCAACAAACAGGGAAATCTGGGTATTAAACTTATCACAAATGAACCAAAACTTTTCAGTTCTAAAATTGCACAGTATGGCAGATTCACAGGTGTGGAAAACTATTTTCTCATAGCTGGGCCAAAAGCTTCTGATTTAACCGAAAAATGCGGCTACTACGGCCAGCACCTTGCACTTAAAGCACAACAGCTGGGGCTTAACACCTGCTGGGTGGCAATGATGGCTTATTCAAAACTGCCAGATGGTGTAAAAGTGGACACAGGTGATAAACTGGTCATTGTGATCACAGTGGGCTACGGCACCACACAGGGTATACAGCATAAATCGAAAACACCACAGCAGGTCAGCAATATATCCCATACATCACCACAATGGTTTGCAGATGGGGTAGACGGCGCACTTTTAGCACCTACTGCATTAAATCAGCAGAAGTTCCATCTGGAACTTAAAGGTGATAAGGTAAAAGCTGTGGCAAAGCCAGCAGTTTATTCCAGACTTGATTTGGGTATTACCAAATATCAGTTTGAACTTGCCAGCGGCAAAGACAAAAATATATGGTTATAACAAAAAAGCACAGTCGTAAAGACTGTGCTTTTAAATTTAATGTTTTATTGTATTACAGTTTCAGATGACCAAGGCTGATTTTGCCAACTGTCTGCACTTTCAGAATGTTTGTAGAACCAGAAACGCCTACTGGAACACCAGCTGTTACAACAACTGTCTCGCCTTCGTTCAGCAGTTTGTCTTTAATAGCTGCTGCGATAGACAGGTCAATCAATTCGTCTGTGCTTCTTACAGTGCTCATCAGAACTGGTGTTACGCCCCAGGACAGTGCCAGATGACGGCAAGTCTGTTCTGTGTCTGTACAGCCGATGATTGGCAGACCTGGACGGTATTTGGAAATGTTTCTAGCTGTGTAACCAGACTGTGTTACAGTTACAATAGCATTTGCACCGATATCCATAGAGATAGAACATGCAGAGTGTGCAACAGCGTCTGTTACAGACAGGCCTGTGCCGTAGTCTCTTGCGCGCAGTTCTTTGTTGTAGTCAATGTTGTCTTCTGTTGCCTGTGCAATAGCAGCCATTGTTCTTACAGCTTCGATTGGGTATTTACCAGCAGCTGTTTCACCAGACAGCATGATAGCAGATGTACCGTCGTAGATAGCGTTAGCAACGTCTGTTACTTCAGCTCTTGTTGGACGTGGTTTTTCAATCATTGAATCCAGCATCTGTGTAGCTGTGATAGCTGGTTTACCGCTGTTGAAGCATTTGTGGATAATTTCTTTTTGCAGTCTTGGAATTTCCATAAATGGAATTTCAACACCCATATCACCACGTGCAACCATGATAGCGTCTACAACTTCCAGAATTTCATCCAGTTTTTCTACACCTTCAGCATTTTCCAGCTTTGCAATGATTTTCATGTCTGTGCAGCCGTTTTCTTCCAGGATTTTTCTTACTTCCAGAACGTCTTCTTTACATCTTGTAAAGGACAGAGCGATAAAGTCAAAGCCGTTTTCGATACCGAAGATAATGTCGTTTCTGTCTTTTTCACTTACGAATGGCATAGACAGTTTAACATCTGGTACGTTGATACCTTTGTTGTTGGACAGTTTACCGCCGTTTTTGATTCTTACAACAACTTCTTCGCCGTTGATTTCTTCAACGATAGATTCAATCAGACCGTCGTCAAACAGAACTCTTGTACCAACCTGTACATCTCTTGGGAAATCTTTGTATCTTACGTGTGCGATTTCGTTTGTACCTTCGATTTCTTCTGTTGTCAGTGTGAATTTGTCGCCTTCGTTCAGGTAGATAGGGCCGTTTTTAAACAGACCTACACGGATTTCCGGACCTTTTGTATCCAGCATTGTAGCTACCCACAGACCAAGTTCTGTTCGGCATCTCTGAACCATTTTCAGTCTGTCCAGATGTTCCTGATGTGTGCCGTGTGAGAAGTTGAAACGTGCAACGTTCATACCTTCTTTCATCAGCTGTTTCATAACTGCAGGATTATCAGTGGAAGGACCAAGTGTGCAGATAATTTTAGTCTTTCTCATAGTAAATTCCCCCTAAATATATATAACAATTTTACTTCGACTAAATTTAAAATTTGATACTGATTTATAGATTGTTTAAATAATAACAATCTTTTCATTATTATAACTGTTTTTATTTATTTCTTCCATGGAAAATAGTTGTAAAATGTGTAAAATATGTATTTTTCGCTCATATATTTATCTAAAATTTGTAATGAATTAGTACTATGCAAAATAAACAAAAAGTTGTATAATATAAATACATATGCATAGCAAACATTACAAATATAAAGGAGACATACAATGAGCAAAAGAGTATTCTTAATTGTTCTTGACAGTTTCGGTATCGGTAAAGCACCAGATGCTGCAAAATTTGGCGATGAAGGCAGTGATACACTTCTTTCTATCTCCAAAAGCGACAAATTCTCTATGCCTGTAATGGGCAGCCTTGGTTTCTTTAACATTGATGATGTTGAAGCAGGCGAAAAGGTTGAAGCACCAAAAGCTAGCTTTGCAAGAATTATCGAAGCTTCCAACGGTAAAGACACAACAATTGGCCACTGGGAAATTTCTGGTGTAGAAAGAGACAAACCACTGCCAGTTTATCCAAATGGTTTCCCTGCAGATGTTGTAGAAAAATATGAAAAAATGACAGGCCGCAAAGTTCTCTGTAACCTGCCATACTCTGGTACACGGGTACTGGATGACTATGGTGAAGAACATCTGAAAACAGGTGACCTGATTGTTTACACATCAGCTGACTCTGTTTTCCAGGTTGCTGCACACGAAGAAATCGTTTCTGTAGAACAGCTGTATGAATACTGCCAGATGGCACGTGATATGCTGACAGAATCCGGTGAACATGCAGTTGGCCGTGTTATCGCACGTCCATTCGTAGGCACAGGCAAAGGCGCATTCACAAGAACTAAAAACCGTCACGACTACTCACTGAAACCACCAAAGAAAACTGTTCTTGACTACCTCAAAGCAGCAGGCAAAGATGTTATCGGTGTAGGTAAAATCTACGATATCTTCGATGGCGACGGCATTACAGAAAAAATCAAAACAGCTAACAACACAGAAGGCATGAATGTTACTATCGACCTTGCAAAAAGAGATTTCGATGGTCTGGCATTTATCAATCTTGTTGACTTCGATATGGTTTACGGTCATAGAAACAATGTTGAAGGCTATGCACAGGCTGCAACAGACTTTGACAAACAGCTGGCTGAACTTCTCCCACTGCTGAAAGAAGACGACGTACTTATGATTACAGCTGACCACGGCTGTGACCCAGGCACACCTTCTACAGACCATTCAAGAGAATGTACACCACTTATCGTTTACGGTAAAAACATCAAAGAAGGCCACAACATCGGTACAATCAAATCCTTTGCACACATCGGTGCAACAGTTGCTGAATACCTTGGCGTTGAAGCAGACCTTGACGCACCAAGCCTTCTGCCACAGATTCTCAAATAATGAATATTTTTAAATGGCGGGCATTTTGCCTGCCATTTTTTTGCTGCCCACTCTACTGAAAGGAGAATCTACTTTTGGCATATTGAATTTGCCACACAATACCTTACAATTTTTATAGGAGGTATTGTTATGGAAAACAATCTTGATTTTACACCGATAGACATTATGTCTTGGGAAAGGGGACAGCACTTCTGGTATTTTTCCCAGATGGCACCTACAGGCTATTCAATCACAGTGGATGTTGATGTTACAAAGCTGAAAAACACACTTAAATCCTCTGATATTCCATTTTATCCAGCCTATCTGTGGCTGGTTACAAAGGCATTGAACCAACAGCCAGAGTTTAAAATAGCCCAAAAAGATGGTAAAATAGGCTATTTTGCAAGCCTTTGCCCATTGTATGCCATTTTCCATCAGGACGATAAAACCTTTTCTCTTATGTGGACAGAATACAATGATAATTTCAAAGACTTCTATAAAGCATATTCAGACAATAACGAAAAATACTCGCATAACAAAGGTATACTGGCACAGGCAGGGCAGACCCCGCCAGAAAATGCATACACAGTGTCCTGTCTGCCTTGGGTTAATTTCAAACATTTTGCAGTACACAGCTATGAAAACAAACCATATTATTTCCCGTCGGTAGAATCAGGCAAATTCTATGAAAAAGAGGGCAAAGTACTTATGCCACTGTCCATTACCTGCCATCACGCCACAACTGACGGCTGGCATATAAATCAATTTCTGGAAACACTGCAAAACTGGGCAGATAATTTTGAAAAATTTATCTGAACTTTATTGCCCAATTATCTATATTGTGCTAAAATAAGTCTGCAAAATGCATTGATATGGAGAAACAGTTATGAGATATGCTATTTTTGATTTAGACGGCACTATTGTAGATTCAATGATTTACTGGAGAGGCTTTGAAAAAGCTTTCCTCATTGAAAACGGAATCAAAGAAGAAGATATAAAAAAATTGTCAGCAAATGACTGGGTAGGTACTGACTGGATAGAAGCACTGTGCGAATTTTTCAATAAAGAATATAATTTTGACCTGACACCAGAAAAATTCCACCAGTGGGGCATCGAATTTATGATGCGTAAATATGCTACTGAAGTTGTGTTTAAACCAGGCGCACAGCAACTGCTGGATACACTGAAAGAACAGGGCGTAAAGATGTGTGTATGCTCTTCAACAGACAGAAGCATTATGGAACCTGTACTGCAGAAATATGATTTGGATAAATATTTTGAATTCACTCTGCATTGCAGACAGTTTGGTAAAGAAAAAGATAACCCAGACACATTTATTCACTGTATGGAAAGACTTGGCGCTACAAGTCCAGCAGAAGTTGCAGTATTTGAAGATGCTTACTACTCAATTTCCACAGCGGCATCAGCTGGTTTTTACACAGTTGGTATGTATGATGTAACTGAAAAACAGGGCGAAAAGGTGAAAGCAGTTGCAAATCAGTATGTTACAGACTATGGACAGCTGGATTTTGACAAACTCCCAAAATAGTTATCTGTAAAGATGTTGTGCTTTACACGTATGCATCTGACCACAATTTGGCTAAATAAATAATAAAAAACAGAGATTTGACCTTAAAATCAAATCTCTGTTTTAATTTTATAAGTGTAACAATGTTTTATATAGCTAAAATATCGTAACCACGTCTGGAAAATACCTTGTTTGCGATTTCGTTGCCCCGTGGAACAAATGCCTGATATCTGTGATCTGGGAATTCAGCTTCAATAAAGTCGAATACCTGTGGTGCCACTTTCAGTTTCTGGAATGCAGGCTTGATATACAGCTCATTTATCATGAAATTGTCTTCGTCCAGCTGTGCCACACAGTAACCCAGATATTCACCAGCGTGGAGAACAGCTATTCCGCACACATCTTCGCTGCCGTCAACAATTTCATCAAACATTACAGAAAAGCCTTCGTTGTCAAACTTATCACCCAGAAAGTCTGCCGCCAGTTTTGCAATTTCAGCTTTGTCCTGACTTTCAAAAAATCTTATCATACCTACCTCTTAAAAATACAGTTTTGTTACGCCTCTGCCTCTTGCATAAATTTCTTTAGCACAAGCGGAAGCATTTTTGATGATTTCTTTTTCATCAAATGCCAGTTTACCATCTTTTTTCACAAATTTGCCGTTAATCATAACGTCTGTGATGTTTACGCTTGGTACAGCAGAGTAGATGATAGCAGCCAGAGGGTTATAGATTGGCGCTGTTGAAACTGTGTTAAGATCAAAGATGTTCAGGTCAGCAGAATAACCTTCAGCCAGTTTGCCGCTGTTGAAATTCAGATATTTATGACCGGCCATAAGATACTGCCACATTTCTTTCAGTGTGAAATCTTCAGCATTGTCATACCATTTGCCCAGCAGAGCAAACATTCTTATCTGTTCCAGTACATCAATGCTGTTGCTGGATGCACTGCCGTCGTTACCGGAAGCAATGTTAATCTGTTTTCTGTATTTCCACAGACCGCCGTCGCCCATACCCAGTTTTGTGTATGTTTTTGGAGATACTGCAAATACCACATCGTCGTTGAGATATTTCAAATCGCCTTCTTCAACCCACAGACCATGACCTACAATACATGGCAGAGAGAATCCACCAGCCATATCAACCACTTCAAATGGTGTTTTGCCGTTGTGCAGTTCTTTGCTTGCGTCTACCTGTGCTTTTGTTTCGCTTACATGGAGATGGATACCTACACCTAGCTCTTTTGCTTTTTCAATAACTTCTTTCAGCACATCAACAGAGCACATATATGGTGAATGTGGACCCATTCTTGGGTTAACAAGTTCATTGTCTGCATAATCTTCGCAGAATTTTGCAGCCAGAGCCAGTTCCTCTTTGCAGTCACCACCAAAACCAAAGATTGTCCATGCAATGTCTCCTTTGATACCTATTTCTTCACATGCCTGTGCAATAAGATGACCTTTGAAATAGTGGTCTGCAAATGCTGTGATACCGTTGTTAATCATTTCAGCACATGCCAGCTTTGCACCCCAGTAGATATCTTCGTCCTGCATTTTGCTTTCATATGGCCATAAGTCTCTGTTGAACCAGTCGTCAATATGTACATCTTCTGCAATGCCTTTGAAAATATTCATTGGACTGTGGTTGTGCATTGATGCAAAACCAGGTGTAATAAATTTATCTGTGCAATCAATAACCTGTGCATCTTCACAGCACAGGTTTTCGCCAATCTGTGCAATTTTGCCATCAGCAATCAGCACATCCTTGCCAGTAAAAACATCACCCAGTTCGTTGATAAGGTTTGCGTTTTTAAATAAAGTTTTCATATATTAATCCTCCATTAAAATTTGAAAAACATCTGCATTGCAACTGCACATACTTCACGTATTACAGCTGGCAGAAAAACAGCCCGGTCAGTTTTTACACTCAATACATCTATATTGGAAAAACCAGCCTGCAGAGCATAGTTTCTTGCACGGAAAATATGGAAAGAGTTTGTAACAAATACTACTTTGTCTGTGGCAACACCCTTATTATCAAGTAGCTGCAGTGAATACTCAAAATTTTCCTTGGTGTTGGTAGCTTTTTCATCTACCAGAATTTTATCTGCCTTTATGCCGTTGTCCACAAGGTACTTTTTCATTGAAGCACCCTCTGTCATATTGCCAAAACGGCTTACAGCACCTGTTACAACTATATAACTGTCTGGATTTTTGCTGTGGTATTCTATACATCCATCCAGCCTGTTCTGTAGGGTGTGACTTGGGGTGCCGTCGCTGTTCAGCCCACAGCCCAGCACGATAATCGCATCTTCGGTATAGTCAGTGGTGCTGTGTGCAAAAGACAGTACAAAGCTTGCCAGAAATACAAAGGCGGTAATACATAAAACAGTAAAGTATTTAAAATACAGCCCTACGCCTTTTTGTGTAAGAGCATCCCATATATCAAAGTATTTAGCAAGTAAAAAGGAAACAGTGGCTATGGCAACCATTATACCCAGCCCCAGAGTAAAGCTTCTGCGACCTACCAGAATAACACTGTTCACCATAAATACAGCTGAAATTATATATAAAAAAGTCTGCAATATTTTCTCCTTGAAAATCGTATTGTAATTATTAAGAAAATCTTAATTTCACACTAGTTTCACATTGTATTCTATCATATAAATTGAATTGTGTCACCATCTGTGATATACTGAAAACAATATTTATTAATAAGTTATTGACTTTAAAAGGTGCAAAAATGATAAAAGTAGACAATTTGCGTAAAGTGTATAAAGTCGGTGGCGAGAAAGTAGTGGCTCTTGATAACATCAGCCTGAATATTGAAAAAGGGGAGTTCTGCTGTATTGTAGGTACATCAGGCAGCGGTAAATCCACTTTGCTCAATATGCTTGCAGGTCTTGAAAAACCAACCAAAGGTAAGGTGAAAATCAATGGTCAGCTGGTCAGCAAAATGACAGAGAAGGAACTGGCTCTATTCAGGCAGAACAATATCGGCTTCATTTTCCAGTCCTACAATCTTCTTCCAACACTTACCGCAGTAGAAAATGTGGCATTCCCGCTTGTATTCAGAGGAATTGATAAAAAAATCCGTAACAAAAAAGCGAAAAAAATACTGACTGATATGGGGCTGGGTGACAGGCTGAACCATAAACCAGGCGAAATGTCTGGTGGTCAGCAACAGCGTGTAGGTATAGCCCGTGCCTTTGTAGGCAGACCAAATGTAATATTTGCAGACGAACCTACAGGCAATCTAGACAGTGCAACCACCGAACAGGTTATGAAAATGCTTATAGACATTTCGAAAAAGAACAACATAACCTTTGTTATGGTTACCCACGACCCGGAACTTGCCAGAATGGCTCCACGAGTAATAACCCTGAAAGATGGTCGGGTTATCAGTGATGTAAAAAATAACAGCGATGATTTATCGCAATAACACATATAAACAGAGGATTAAATATGAAAAACAGATTATTTGAAAAAGTACTTTCTGCTTTTTTGGCAGCTGCAATTATGGTTGCATCTGTGCCAATGGTGGCATTTGCAGAAGGTGAAGAAGTGTCTGCTGACATTCAGCAGGTGACAGAAACACAGACAGACCCACAGACAAGTGAACAACCTGTTGTTGAACCAACACCAGAGGTAACACCAACACCAGAGGTAACACCAACACCTACTGCACAGCCAACATCTATCCCAGAACCAACATCTGCTCCAGAAACAACACCAGTGCCTGTTGTATGCGGTTTTTGTGGTGCTACAGGTCATGATACAGTTTCCTGCCCGGACAATATAGTTACAAACGATAAAGTGTATATCTCCAACTACGAAGTTGTTGACTCTCTTGGCAACCCACTGTCAAAAGTTAACCCGGGTGATAATGTAATTATCGCTGTTTCTGTAATTGATGAAAGAATCAGAGCAGACGAATTTGGTGTTCCATCCGGCAACAATACAAGCCGTATTCATGTCAATATGGCACAGGGTGCATTCTCTGTACCATCTTCATCAGTAATCGATGTTAAAATGAGAAACCCTGTTGAAGTAAGAGACAACACAGGTAAAGCATATCAGGCAATTTGTTACACAGTTGCATTCCGTGGCGTTACATACCTTGGTGGCACACCAAACTTCTCCTTTGGCATCAGCTATACAGGTAAAAACGGCACAAACACAGACGACAATATGCCATTGCCTTACCCATACACATCACTGAATCTGTCTGTTTCACAGGCAACAGATGATATCCCAGCACCTACAGTTATTCTCAACAGCGCAAACTATGGAAAAGTTGCCATTATCGGCGAAATTTTCACACTTTCCACAATTGCTACAAACACCAGCACAAATCTGGAACTGGATAATGTTGCACTTAAAATTGTTCTGCCAAACGGCATCACACTTGCAAACGGTAACAGTCAGGTTGTAATCGGCAACGTTGCAAAAGGTGGCGAAATTCACCATAATTTCAGCCTTATCGCAGAAGGTGTAGCAAACGATGTCACATCTTTGCCAGTACAGCTTATTTATACATATGAAGCCTTTGTAGGCGGCAGACGTACACAGTTTACATCCCAGCAGGATATTTCCATCAATGTACAGCAACCAACACGCTTTGATATCCAGAGTATGTACAGCGAAGAAATGATGTACATGGGCAACGAAAGCTATATGTCAGTTTCCCTTGTAAACAAAGGTAAAACAACAGTTCACAACGTTACAGCAGAACTGATAAGTGATACACTTACAGCATATGATGTTGAATTTTTAGGCAACATTATGCCGGGCTCTACCAGTGAAGCAGAGTTTGACTTTACAGCATCTCAGGCTGGTACATCCACAGGCAAGGTTTTAATCACTTACGAAGATGCTTCCGGCACACAGTACACTCTGGAAAAAGAGTTTACTATTGAAGTTATGGAAGAAATGGTTTGGGATGAACCAATGTACGAAGAACCTGTTGTAATGCCAACAGTGGAAAAAACAAACTATCTGCCATACATTATCGGTGGTGCAGTAGTGGTTGGTTCTGTGGCATTTGCAGTAATCAAAAAGAAAAAGAAAGCAAAAAGACTGGCAGAATTAGAGGACGAAGATGAAGATATCTGATTTACTTGGATTGTCTTTTGGTAACCTTAAGCGCCGCAAAGGCCGTACAATACTTACAGTTCTTGGTGTAATTATCGGCACATGCTCCATTATTATGATGGTTTCCATCGGTGTAGCTCTGGACAAAAGCTTTGACGATATGATGACAGGCATGGGCGATTTGACAATGATAGAAGTTTACAACTGGTCAGGCAACAGCGACGTGGACCCTCTTACAGACGATGTAATTGATGGTTTTCAGTCCATTGCAAATGTAAAGGTTGCAACACCTCTGTACTATTTCAATTACAATGCCAGCCTGTTTTCAGGCAGTAACGATAAATATCGTGCATGGGCAAATATCCGTGGTATCAGAAAAGAAGCTATGGAAATTTACGGCTATGAAATCAAAGAAGGCCGTTTCCCGAATGAAAAAGACAAAGCCTATACCGTTATCGTTGGTGAACAGTTTGCATATAACTTTGAAAACACCAGAAAACAGTGGCCAAACAACTATGTAGACCCTGTACCTGATGAAAACGGCAATCTGCCAGACCCATTTGTAAAGATTTTCAAAGACGATATAACCCTTAAAGCTATGGAATATACAGAGCAGGGCGAAGAAGAGGTTATTTCAGAAGAACTGAACATTGTGGGTATTATCAAAGAAGATGCTTCCAAAGGGTATGAAACCTATTCAGGCGTAATTATGGATATAGAAGACGTAATACGGCTGGAGAGAGCATATCTTAAGGCAACAGACCAAAGAGACAACAATAAAAGCAAAACAAGAGAATATGACCAGGCAATCGTAAAAGTAACTGATATTGAATATGTGGAAGATGTAGAACAGCAGATTAAGGACATGGGCTACAGCACCTATTCAATGAGCAGTCAGCGTAACGAACTGAAAAAATATGCCAATATGATTCAGCTTATTCTTGGCGGTCTTGGCAGTATCGCCATGCTGGTTTCAGCCATCAGTATTGCCAACACTATGACAATGGCTATCTATGAACGAACAAAAGAAATCGGCGTTATGAAAGTTCTGGGCTGTGAACTGAAAGACATTAAAAATATGTTCCTTGCAGAAGCAGCGGCTATTGGTTTCCTTGGTGGTATGATAGGTCTTGTAATATGCTATGGTCTGTCGGCAATAATCAATGTGGTTGGCTCGTCACTGCTTGGCACAGGCGATGTAGCACTGTCTATAATTCCGTTGTGGCTGGCAACCTTCGGTGTGGCATTCTCCACATTTGTAGGTATTATTTCTGGTTATGTACCAGCAGTAAGGGCAGTACAGATTACAGCTTTAAGCGCCATCAGACACGATTAATATTAAAACTCAATAATAAAAGCGGGGGATAACCCCGCTTTTTTATATACGAATATATCACTTTTTTCTGCATATAATGTGATAGAAAGGAGTATATTCCAATGAATCCATTTGAACACAAACCCATGGCTATACTTTCAGGTATAGGCAATTTTAAACAGATTTATCCAAAACGGTACTGCAAAAACGAAACCAGCCCTTATACAAAAACCAGAATCATCCTTATGAACGGTACAGAATTTGAGGCAAACTGGTTTACCCATAATTTTCAGCGACATACCACAGACAATGATTTGCGCAGGGAACTTGCCCTTACACGTATGGCAGAAAAACAGCAACAGCAGAAAATCGCCCTATTAAAACCAACAAACGAAACAATTCTGGAACATACCATTGGTTATGAGCAGCTGGCAGTTGACCTTACCGCTGAACTTGCAAAAAGGGAAAAAGACTGCTATGTAAAGCAGGCTCTTGATTTTGCTCTGCTGGAAGATTTTGACCATCTATACAGATATGCAAACCAGCTGGAAATGGAGCAGGGCATACAGGCGGAAAGGCTTGTGGGCGGCTATACAGAAATCATGCCAGGCAGACCAACCATCAGTCACCACCGTTTCCCAAAAGACAATGTAAAGCGAAATATCAACTGCAAAACAGCTGATAAAGAAACCATTCTGGCCAGTATGATAATCACGGCGGCAGAACAGCAGACTATGAACTATTATATGAATATTTCAAACTTTGCTACAACCGAAGCTTCACGCCGTCTTTATGAAGAAATAGCCCTTGTGGAAGAAGAACACGTAACACAGTATGGTTCACTTATAGATTCATCTGCCACCTGGCTGGAAATGCTGTTATGGCACGAATATGTGGAATGTTATCTTTACTGGTCCTGTTTTATGACAGAAACAGACGAAAGAATAAAACAGTTCTGGGAAGAAAACTTTGAAATCGAAATCTCTCATCTGCACAATGCAGCATATCTGCTGGAAAAATATGAAAAAAAGCACTGGCAACAGGTTATACCTTGTGGCGATTTTCCGCCGCCATTGTCATTGCACGAAAACATCGGTTATGTCCGTGATATTCTTGCCAACACTGTACAGTTTACAGGTAACAGGGAAGGCTATGAAAAACTGGAAAAGCTGCCTGAAAATGCAGATTTTTTCAAATGGCAGAAGATACTGGTGCCAGATGTGGATATTGTATCGTCACACAATATAGTTGAAAAACATATACAGCTGTGCGGTAAAGACTACCGTTATGAAACAGCCCCAAATCCTGTTGATGCACTGCGAGACAGATTTTATGATGATACTTCAGTAGGCAGGATAAAACATGCTGCCAACAGCACAAACTTCAAATGCAATAAATAGATAAAAAACTCCCACAAAATGGGAGTTTTTTTATATTGCGAAAATATTTTTTTCAATATAAAATATTATTATATGTCAATATGAGGAAAGTAAATGAAAGAAAAAATAGCTAAATTACAGGAAATTATAGATAAAAGCAATAATGTGGTGTTTTTTGGCGGTGCTGGCGTAAGTACAGAATCAGGCATACCGGATTTTCGCTCACAAGATGGTCTGTATAACCAGAAATATGCCTACCCACCAGAAACAATTCTCAGCCATGATTTCTTTATGGAAAAAACTGAAGAGTTTTACGATTTTTATCGTGATAAAATGCTGGCACTGGATGCACAGCCAAATGCCGCACATAAATGGCTGGCACAGCTGGAAGCAGCAGGCAGGTTATCAGCAGTTGTTACACAGAATATAGATGGTCTTCATCATCTGGCAGGCAACAGACGAGTATATGAACTCCACGGTACTGTACATACAAACAGATGCATGCGCTGTGGTAAATTCTACACAGCACAGGATATTCTTAATTCCACAGGTATAGCAAGGTGTGAATGCGGTGGCATAATCAAACCAAAGGTTGTGCTTTACGATGAAGATTTGAATATGGATATATACAACCGTTCAATAAATGCTGTAATCAATGCAGACACACTTATTGTTGCTGGTACATCTCTCACAGTTTTCCCAGCTGCCGGTATTGTACGCTATTACGAAGGCAATAATCTTGTGTTGATTAACAGGGATGTTACTCCGCTGGATAGTCAGGCAGATTTGGTTATCCACGGCAGTGTAGGTCAGGTACTTTCACAGATTAAAATAAGATAATTTACTTAATTTTTACTTAAGATTTTTTAAAAATATCACAATTCTTACCCTTTTATGATATACTCTGTTTAAGAGGTGTTGAAAATGATTAAATTATTCAAAAGGCTTTTGGCTTTGGTGCTTGTTGCTACAGTTGTGCTGGGTATATTGGCTTTTCCATATATCAAAGGCGGCTGGCAGATGTATCAGCAGGCAATAGAGCAAATGCCTATAGAACAAAAGGTGGAAGAAATACGCACACAAAACGGATACACCTCTTTTGAGGAAATCTCACCGGTGTTTATAGACACTTTGCTGGCATCAGAAGACAGGCGTTTTTACCAGCACCACGGCTTTGACCCTATCTCTTTTACCAGAGCGGCAGTGGCAAATGTTTTTACAGGCAGTTTTTCACAGGGAGGAAGTACAATCACACAACAGCTGGCTAAAAATATGTATTTCACTTTTGAAAAACATCTGGAAAGAAAGGTGGCAGAAGTATTTGTTGCCGTTCAGCTGGAAAGAATGTATACAAAAGATGAAATACTGTCGCTGTACTGTTCAGTGGCTTATTTCGGTCAGAACTGCTACGGTGTAAAACACGCCGCAGGGTATTACTATTCCACAGAGCCACATCTGCTTAACGAACAGCAGTCAAAAGAACTGGTTCGGGCTTTAAAAGCACCAAGCGTATACAACCCATCTACAATGTAAAAAAAGAAAGTACCTGTTTGGCACAGGTACTTTTTTATTTATATTTTATCTTTGTCAAAAATATAAATTATGATATAATTATAAAAAAGGAAGGTGGATGAGTAATATGGCATACGCGTACCAACAAGAAGTATTTCATAAAGGCTTAAATAAGTATAAAATTGTAAAGGCTGATTCACCATATGAGCTAAATGAAAAAGTTCGTGCATTAAAGGCTCAATGGGAAGAACAATGGCAGAAAAAGTTAGAAAGGGAAACTAAGTTAAAGAATGCTGAAGAAGGCTTGAAATATGCAAGTGAGCAAACAAAAGAAGCTGAGAATGTTCAATACAGAATAGATAATCTGTTGATAAACAGTTTAGGTTGTGAAAAATTTGATTTTAATGTTTTGAAAGATTATTCGAAATTTGACGAAAGAAAACCATATCCTCCTAAACAAAAAGATTACTCTCGTCAGCCATTGAGATCTGATGAGGTGTTTAACCCACAACCGCCATTTTGGGTTAAAATATCAAAAAAGAAACGTGAAGAGTTTGTTAAAGAAAATGATGCAAGATATAGTAAAGCATATGAATTGTGGAAAAAAGAAGCAGACTGTATAGATGAAGAAAACAAGATGAGACAAAATGTGTATAATAATCTTGTTGATGAATGGCAAAACAGAAAAGATAATTTTTACAAGCAACAAGAAGAAAAAAATAATGAAGTTGATACTTTTAAGGAAAAATTTCTTAATGGTGATACTGAAGCTATCGAAAATTACTTTGATGTCATTTTAGCAAGAGCTGAAATACCGTTTTATTATGATAGAAATGTTGACATAGAATATATAAAGGAAAGTAAAAATCTGATAATTGATTTATACTTACCGACAAAAGAAGATATGCCAACTCTCAAAAGTTTATCATATGTTAAGTCAAAAAACGAATACAAAGAAGCATATTTTTCTGAATCACAAATGAAGAAAAAATATGATGATTTTATTTATCAAATGGTACTTCAAACATTATACTTAGTATTCAATTCTTCAGGCGAAATAGTAGATTCAATTGTGTTAAATGGTAGGGTAAGTACTGTTGATAAATCTACAGGAAAACACATAGAACCATATGTTCTTTCAATCAATGTAAATAAAGAAAATTTTGAGGATTTGAATTTGCAATCTATTGATGCAAAAGCGTGGTTTAAGAGTTCTAAAGGTGTTTCAGCTGCCACATTTGCAAATGTTACTGCTGTAGCACCAATAGTACAAATGCAAAAAGAAGATAAACGATTTATTGAAGGATATTCTGTAGTTAATGATATAGATGATTCAATGAATCTTGCAACTATGGACTGGCAAGACTTTGAAAATTTGATTCGCGAAATATTTGAAAAAGAATTCAATTCAACAGGTGGCGAAGTAAAAATAACTCAAGCAAGCCGAGATGGTGGTGTAGATGCAGTTGCGTTTGACCCTGATCCTATTCGTGGTGGTAAAATAGTCATTCAAGCTAAACGCTACACTAATGTAGTAGGTGTTTCTGCAGTTCGAGATCTATATGGCACTGTTATGAATGAAGGCGCAATTAAAGGCATATTGGTAACTACTTCAAACTATGGTAATGATGCTTATGAATTTGCCAAAGGTAAACCATTAACATTGATGAATGGTGCAAATTTACTTTATCTTTTGGAAAGGCATGGACATAGAGCAAAAATAGACTTAAACGAAGCCAAGAAGTTTTTCGCAGAACAAAAATAAATTTATATAAGCCAAAACTCTCTCATCGTTAGATGAAGAGAGTTTTTTGTTAATTGTTTTTTGTATAAAATGTTGATATTATTTAACTATTATGTTAAAATAATATGGTTATGTTTATTGATTTTTAGAGTTATATAATTTATACGGAGGCATTCGTGAAAGATTATTTGAATCAGATAGAAAAAAGACGTACCTTTGCTATCATCT
>JAZQYH010000108.1:0-4393 GCA_045633415.1 Oscillospiraceae bacterium
GGATAATCCACGGGTCTACGCTGCTGCCATCACCATATGGGTTAAGCTGCCCTGCGTCATATGCTGCAGGGTATTTGTATGCATCATCATCTTCAAAATCATCTGCAATTGGGGTAAGCTTGCGTGTAGCATTACCATAGGCTGATTCTGTCACACGCAGGGTAGACAGGGGGTTATCATATTCACGTACAGAAAATACAGTACGTGACCACACCTGAGAAATAGCATTAATTACGGGGTCAAGCCCTGTAAGCAGCAGGGTCTGTGCAACAGACACAAAGTCATCAACATTGCTGATTGTGGCAAGGGTAGTATTACCCGTTGCCTGCGCAACAACTGCATTAAGCAGTGTTGAAGCCTGTTCAATGTTCATTAGTTTCGGCATTTTTCATTCTCCTTCTACATATTATATAATTTAAGCAGGGTATCATTTGCCTGTTCCTGAAGGTCAGGTTGTGCAGGCTGCGCAATGCCTGAAATATTTGAAGCCTGTATTGTGCGCTTCAAATCCTGAATAGCATTAATCAGGTCTTCATTCCCTGCAGGCACTGCCATTTCAACGGGGGGTTCAATTGGTGCTGTATCAGGGGCAGGTGTTACAACTGCAACAGGTTCTTCTGCAGCTGCCTGTGGTTCGCCTGCCATATTCATAATTTCTTCACGGGTAAATCCGTTGTCCAACAGTTTTAAAACATTATCCAATGTTAACATATGTTCTTCCTTTCATTCCGTCATTAAATACCGCCATGTTACACTGTCACAGACAGTATCACCATCAAGATAGTTCTGTTTTCTAAACTCACGTAGGGCTGCAAGGGTCTTGAACCCTAAAGCCCCGTCTTGCTGCACCTTGTAACCATGCCAGTTAAGCAATGCCTGCATCATCCACACAAAGAGTCCCCTGCTGCCGTATTCTAAATCAGGCAGCAGCATTTCATTGATTTGTATAGGGGGTTCATCTTCCATTACACGCAGCACAAGGTCAGGTTCTTCTGCACTTGTTGTGCCATCAGGAAAATGTACTTTGCCATCATGATAAAAGCCTGCCCTGCCATTGGCAATACAGATATCACTTTGCAGCAGTTTCTTCTGATTCATCTTCATCAGGGTGTTTCACCTTTGCAAACACCATTGCAAGGTATTTACCTAACTGTGGATTCATCACACCAATGTTTTCAATTATGCTCCCAATCTCCATAAATACCAGATACGCAGCCACTGCACCTGTAATAGATACGGGAAGAATAATTCCAAGGTTCGGCAGAGTAAGATCACATACCACTGCAAAAATAAAACAGAGTATTTCCCCCAGTTTATGGAACAGCCCTTCACGCATGATTTCTGATGTGTAGGAATGTGTTGTAAATGCCTTTACAAGACCAATGACAATATCGCAACCAATCATAGCAAGCACTGCAACACCATCTTTTACTTGTGGCACTAACTGTATAAGGGGCTGTTGGGCAGTAAGGGTTAAATACATAATACCATCACCCCCATATGAACTGCAGGTAATAATCAACACCTGAATACTGCACTGTGGTGTTATCTGCTTTTGTCAGGGTATAATACATAGTTGATGAATTGTAGGCAATGTCTTTAACATCCCTTAATTCACCTGTTGCGAACCCGTTTTTGGCAATTATAATAACATCCAAATTAACACCCCCATACTATTAAAATACGGGGGCATTTCGGGCTGCCATACCCACGCACCCTGCTTCTGGCAGTTGGCTATGTGCTGCCCCCGTTTATACATATGTAACATACTGATAGACAAATTGTCAAGTGTCCAATGACTCCCACATTACAGCTTTACAATAATAGTCTTGGAATGATATTGCACCATGAATCCAACATTCATAGAACTGCATCTGTTCTTTTCGCAATCTTTTTCGGCTGAATGTTTCATTGACATATATGTTTTTGGGGCTGCCTGTTTTGTGCTTACATACATAGTACCATTTCTGTGTTTTGTGCCTGTAAATATACACATCTTCATACTGTGCAACTATGCGATATTCATTAATCGGTTCTGTTTTAACGTATAACCAGTTGCTCATATCAAATGCATTTGACAGTGCCATATCACTAAATTCTGTATTGGCTGCTGCCCTGTATAAAGCTGTGTTCTGCTTCTTTTTTGATATGGGGGAATCTGCCAATTTCAATATAGCTATGCCCCTGTCATGGAGCAGACATTCCTGTTTGCCTGACATAGCAAGTTTGTCGACCTTCTCCATAATACCCAATGCCTGGAAGATGGGGCTTGCAAGTTTATTTGCGTTAGACAGGCATACAATTTTTAAAGGGGGCTGCCCTTTCAGTTCTCTGTTTCTACCAACTGTTTCAACAAAATTCAAGAAACACAGGTCTTCATTTTTAATTGTTCTGCTTTTGGGTTCAGGGATAAATTCATCAAATACCACTATTTTAATCTGCTCACCATTGAACCCCCTTATATTAGAAAAGGTAGACAGTGCTGCCACATAACCTATTGGGTCATCCTTTGGCAACAACTTACCCGTATCAGGGCTAATAACACCCTTCCATACACCATGTATGTTTTTTACGTTAGGCAGTGCATTAACAACTATTGGGTCAATCTCAGGATGATCTTCCAATACAGGCTGAAACGGGCTGAAATCAGTATAACCGATAGTATCAGCTTCTACCTGTGTTCGACGCAGCAGCATAAATTTCTGGTCATGCTGCAGCAGGTATTCACATGCCCCATAAGTTTTACCTGTACCCCTTCCATGCATGACAAAAATAAACGGGTACGGCATTTCAATAATTTTCGCCATGTTGATATAACCATTGCTGTAATAATATTTATTTTGCATAATTACCCCCATAAATAAAACAGCAGGGTATTGACCCTGCTGCCCATCGTTTTCTGTGATTAGTCGCATACCATACGGCAATCGACAAACTGCTTGCCGTTTTTTGATACCCCCGTATACATCCTGATTGCAAAGGGTTCACCATCCATCAGGTCAATGATCTTAAAGAAGGAATCCCTGAAGGTTTGGCTGATTGTGGTAAACATGCCCTTATCCGTCTGGATGGTCAAAATTTCACGGGTCTTGCCTTTCTTGTCTGTATCTTCATACAGCAGGTAGGCAATCATTTCATAGGTATCGTCTAACTGTTCATCTGTCATTTCCTGCACAGAAGTGCTGACAGATTCTGTCAGGCGATAAAATGCTTTTTTGTTGCTTGCAAGGTCTGCAATGTCGGTTCTGATAATTTTCATTTCTTTTCTTCCTTTCTAAAGAAAATATTAATTTGTGTTGTCTATCAACACACCTTCATCATACAACATCCTTTCTATTCTGTCAAGATCAATTTTAGAAATATGCAATAATCGTTTGTAAAATTCCATGTCACCTACAGTATATGTGCTTTGGTGTAAAAATACATTTGATGTAATTTTCAACCAATGCCCATCAATAAAGTAATCAGTTATGTCAGGGTTATCATTGTACACTGCTGCAGTGCCACCCGCATCTGAAAATTCAAACCCGTCTTGCAATGCATCAATACCACCTTTGGCTGCAAGTTCTATACCGCCTTTCTTTTTATTAACACCTGCAATGGTCACGTGCAACTTACCATTTACTTCATATGCATATTTCTTTGCACCACAGCTGCGAAAACGTTCCGCATCTTTTTCTTTTTCAAATACTCCCATATAATGGGTTATTCCGTTTTTGTCTGTAGCAAAAGCCCCTGATTCTGTACTTTTCCTGATACGTTCTTCATTAAATTCTGTCCAATCAGCATTCCCTAAATATTTGACGCTGTCAGTGTCCCAGTATACAGCGTCTGAAAATCTGTCATCTGATTCTTCATCCTGATTAGCCGAAACAAGCTGTATGCCCCTGAATAGCATCTGCCTGCTGTAAGCTGTACACCATACCCCCCACTGATACGGCAACCAGTAATGATTTTTTGCAGCAGCGAACAGTTCAGCTTCAGGTGTTTCTTTGTAATGGAAGTCTTTGTCTTCTTTGTTATACACAACTTCTTCCCTGATAACTACCTGCACTGTCATGCCGTATATACTGTTAAGGTATTCTTTTGCCCTTAAATAGCTGCGTTCAAAGTATTCTGTCTCTTCAAGTGTTGCACCCGTCAAACCTTTCAATTCTGTTTTCTTTTTGTAGTATCCTATGATTAGCTGCTTAAAACAATCAGGTAATGGTTTCTTTGTAGCTTTGTACCATACAAGCACGTCAATATCAAAATCATATATCTGCCTGATAATATCGTAATCAATTTCTGTAATTACAGTGACTAATGATTCAGCTGAAAGGATTCTGCCGTTGAATATTTTGGCATTAACAATGTTGTCAGATTTATCTTCTGTCAGATACGGGTCTCCCCA
>JAZQYH010000109.1:0-2472 GCA_045633415.1 Oscillospiraceae bacterium
GTGGTAGAAATAGGTTTCGTTAGCCCGTTCTTCCCCAATCCGTGAAACATGTATAAACACTGGCTCACGCGAGATAAGCGCTTGTCGGTACAGAATTAACGAAATAACGCACACGCTAGAAAGCCCTATCCATGCGTGAGAGCATAGATAGGGCAATCTGTCAAGAAAAATATTTTTCTTTAGCGCGCTAAAGTGTCCGTGAAACATTAAGCGATGTATGCAAAAATAGCTACATCATTATTTGAGTTTGTAACTGATTTGCTGGTGTTGGCTGATACATCATTATTAAATCTTTCAGCTGTTACGGCTGACTCAATGATCAGGTGACAGTCAGCTTTTACGGTAATTGTGAAACCGCCAGAAACCTGTGTAATTGTAATGAGATCAGACGCACTAAATGAAGACCCTGTTATATTGTCAGCAAATTGCACATCACCGCTTCCGTTATTATAATAGCAGCCTACAACCGTGCCACCTGTACGGCAAGCTGCAAGCGCATATTTTTTGAAACCAGTGAAACTTTCACCGCCACATCTAAATAATGCCATAGTCTCACCCCCTTATCCGTCAATTCTTACTGCTACAGCTACGTCAGAAGCCTGTGCTGCAAAAGTAAGTGTGATCACTGCGCCAGCTACTGAAACGGCTGATGGATTAAGACCATATACATCAGCAAAAACGTCAATCAGTGCAGTAGCTGCAACAGCTTTAGAAGCTGTAAGTGCTACTGAAGTCTGACCAGCTGTAAGTGTACCTCTTACGATCTCGAAAGAAGAAGCTGGTACAACAATAGCGTCAACGTCTGCTTTAAGTTCATCAATAGCTGCCTGTACATCATCAGCTGTCATGCCTGAAGAAGTATTATCATAGGTCACATCAGCTGCTGCTACACCAGTACCGCCACCAATATCCGCATAAATCTCATTGATAGCGCCTATGATGGTCTTATCTTCAGTAGTAGGCTGACCGTTTCCGATCAGTGAATTGATTGTGTTGATACTTCCAGTATTACCAGCAACAGCTGTAGTAATAGTCTGAAGTGATGTTGTGTGCTGTGAAACTGTACCGCTTAAAGCTTCAACAGACTGTGAAAGTGAAGCAAGCGCAGTTGCTGTGCCACCTTCAGCTGTCTGAAGTGTAGCAATAGCACCGTCGATAGTATTCATAGCACCATTCCAGTCAGTAAGCCATGCTGGCTTATCTGTACCAATAAACAATGGTAAGCTAATTGTAGGTGTTGCGTTTGTAGCGCTCATATTATATACCCCCTTATGCTGTAAGTAGTTCATCAGCAAACCAGTCATACTGGAAAGCTGTCAACTCTTTTTCGTCATATTCTGTGGCTGTAAGTTCAAGACCGTCATAGTATGCAGCTGTCACACCGCCCATATGAAGGTGTGCCAAGTCCATAATAACGTCTTTAACGTGCACTGTTTCACCTGTAAATGGTGATAACATATAATAGTTAGGGTCTTTGTATAACAGCTTATAGCCTAGTGTGTCATATTCCTGTGCTGAAAGTTCAAGCGCGTCATATTCCGCTGCTGTAAGCCCCAAGCTATCATACTGTGTTGCTGTAAGCCCCCATATACAAGCTATTGAGTAAATATCATTTATAGCTGTCTGAATGTCTGTTACTTCACCGCGGTAAGGATTGTAAACCATTACCGTCAAGATTTCTGGCAGATCATCAATAAATTTTTGTAATCTGTTTTCAACATATTCAAAAATAAATTGATTGTTAGCAGCCAGCACTTGCTGAAGTTCGATAATAGCACGTGCGACCTGTGCTTTAGTTTCTGCAAGTTCGTTTTTGATTTCTGTTTCAAGTTCAAGAAACCTGTTTTCAAAGCTTGCGATAGCTGCAGCAACATCTTTTTCAAGCTGTTCAATAGTAGCGTCAACTTCTGCTTTAGTTTCAGCAAGCGCCCTTTCAAGATCAGCTTTCTGCTGTGCAAAGTCAGCTTCAAGGTCAGCTTGTAGCTGATTAAAAGCTGCTGTTATCTGTGCTTCAAAAGTGTAAATCTCATTTTCTACCGCTGACAGTCTTTCAATAGCTTCTTCATACTCAATCTGGTGATTGTTCGCCCAGTCTATAACTTCATTAGCTTTGTCTATTATTGACTGGTAGCTTGTGAGCAGAAAATCCAAGTTGAGCTGATGGAAGTCGGTATATGGGTAGCGATTGAAGAAGCCAGTCTGTCCAGATGTACCCTGAACAGTGATAGGTGTAATAGTTGCCATCTTCATGCCCCCTTATTCATAGATCATGATACAAAACTCTTTCAGAAACATGTCAGTGATACGGCTGTATATATTCCAGTACCCCATATCAAGTTCAGCTTCAAGCATTTGCTGTGAAGTGGTCACGCCTATATTGCCGTGTATTCTTCCAGTATGCACACCTTCATTATCAAGTGTACTGGTGTTGTTTTCAGTCGTATCATTGTCAATAGTTTCTGATGTTGTGAC
>JAZQYH010000110.1:0-16062 GCA_045633415.1 Oscillospiraceae bacterium
GCTTTGAAATCTATCAGCGAGTACACTACCATTTTGATTCTGCTGTTTATAATGGCGCCAGTGCACATAATACATGGTTCCATAGTCACATATAGGGTACAGTCTTCCAGACGCCAGCTGCCCAGAGTTTTACAGGCGGCATCTATCGCCATAATTTCTGCGTGGCCCAGCGCACTTTGCTGGCTTTCACGGAAGTTGTATCCTTCGCCGATAATTTTATTGTCTTTTACAACTACTGCGCCTACAGGCACTTCGCCCATATCATAAGCCTTCTGTGCCAGTTCTATTGCACGTAACATAAAATCTCTGTGTGCCATATTTCTCCTTTACATCACAAGGTCTGCATACAGCTGTGTCAGCACAGCCAGCATACAGCAACCAATGCCCAGTACCATTACAGGGCAGCCAAACAGCTTTGTCAGCTTTGGTTCTTTATCTGATTTTTCCAGACAAGTGAAAATATTTATATCTTTTTTTCTCATCCACATAATACTGCAACATCCGCACACCAGAATAAATGATAATACAAATGAAGCAAATCCAACAGCGGAAATACCATTTACTCGCTGCTGCATATACAACATCATAAAAGAATAGGTGTTATTTACAAAATGCAGTGCCATAGACACATATATGCTGTCTGTATAAAGATAGATACATGCCAGCACCACACCTGCACCAAACACAGGGATAAATGACTGCACCTGTGTATGCATTACAGTAAACAGCAGGGCAGATGCCATTACAGCAAATCTTGTGCCGTTTGGCAACAGCAGGTTCATCACTGTGCCTCGGATAAACAATTCTTCAAAAACAGCAGGGATGACAGCGCTGAAAATAAAGTAGAGTATAAAGGTCAGTGTACTGTCAACAGGCTCCAGCTGTTGAGCTGGGAACACTATTCCTACCTTACCCAGAACAGCAAGCACAACGCTGTTTACAAGGGCAAGGACAATAAACAACAGCATAGAGCTGCTTATAAGTGTAATATCTGTCTGGCTGAATTTATGTTTTTTGAAAATCACAGGGTGAAAGTCGCACATTTTTTCGATAAAAGCTATCGGCAGAATACAGGACAGTGCCAGAGTAGCAATATACACAACAAGCCAGAAGTTGAAATTTTCTCTCAGTCGCAGCTGTTGTGCAAACATCGGAATATATGTGCGCATACAAACAAATATAATCAGGGCGCCGCCTATTACATTCAGGCGGTATTTTAATGGTGTGTTCTTCATTTTTCTCCAAAAAATCTATAGTAATATATTTATTTTACCATCAGGGAATACAATTAACAATATTTCTTTGAAATTTAATATAAATGATATATAATATGATTAGTTGGAAATTTAAACTATTTAATTTCGGAGGATATTATGGAAAAAAGTAAAGTTTACTATTCTGATATGCGTGCACTGCCAGGCACAAACCTGCAGGAAAAGCTGGCACAGCTGATTAAAGCCGCTGGCATTGCAGATATAGATTTTGAAGGCAAGTTTACAGCTATCAAAATTCACTTTGGTGAACCAGGCAACCTTGCTTTCTTAAGACCAAACTGGGCAAAAACAGTTGTAGACAAAGTAAAGGAACTGGGTGGCAAACCATTCCTGACAGACTGCAACACTCTGTATGTTGGCAGAAGAAAAAATGCACTGGAACATCTGGAAGCTGCATATGAAAACGGCTACAGCCCATTCTCTACAGGTTGCCATATCATTATTGCAGACGGTCTTAAAGGCACAGATGAAACAATAGTTGAACTGAATGGCGAATATGTAAAAGAAGCAAAAATCGGTACAGCTATTATGGATGCTGATATCTTTATCTCTTTAAATCACTTTAAAGGACATGAAGCAACAGGCTTTGGCGGTGCTATCAAAAACATCGGCATGGGCTGTGGCAGCCGTGCAGGTAAAATGGAACAGCACTACAGCGGCAAACCGGTTGTAGATGAAGAAATGTGCCGTGGTTGCCGCATCTGTACAAAATTCTGTGCACACGACGCTATCAGCTTTGATGAAAACAGAAAAGCATCTATCGACCACAACAAATGTGTAGGCTGTGGCAGATGTATCGGTGCATGTGGCTTTGATGCTATCAGCCCTGATAACGACAGCGCAGAAGATGACCTGAACAGAAAAATGGCTGAATATGCACTGGCTGTAGTAAAAGGCAGACCACATTTCCACATCAGCCTTGTTATTGATGTTTCACCATACTGTGATTGCCATGCAGAGAACGACGTGGCTATTATCCCTGACGTAGGTATGTTTGCTTCATTTGATCCTGTTGCTCTTGACCAGGCATGTGCAGATGCATGTAACAAGCAGGAAGCTATGGCTGGCTCTATGCTGGACGATAAAATCAAAACTTGTGGCTGTGGCCGTGACCATTTCCACACAATCGGTCCTAACACAAACTGGGAAGTACAGCTGGAACACGCAGAAAAAATCGGCGTTGGACAGAGAGCATACGAACTTATCGAAGTTAAATAATAATCCAAAGGGTGCATTCAGGTGCACCCTTTTTAATTGACAAATTTACAGCCTGCAACTTATAATTGATTTAACGACAACACCTTTATGGAGGTAACATATGAAAAAAGAAGCTATGGAAGTTTTGCTCAACCGCCGAGCAATAAGAAAATTTAAAGCAGACCCAATCCCGGCAGAACTGCTGGATGCAGTTCTGGAAGCAGGTACATATGCCCCAACAGGCAGTGGTAAGCAATCACCTGTTATTCTGGTGCTCCAGGATGAAGAAAAAGTAAACAAAATCAAAAAACTTAACGCCAGCGTAATGGGTGTAGACAGAGACCCATATTATGGTGCACCTGTAATTTTGCTGATTCTTGCGACAGAAAGAGCAGTAAATGAAGAAATTGCTGTTCTGGACTCTGCATCTGTAACAGTAAACCTGCTTAATGCGGCATATGCAGCAGGTCTTGGCAGCTGCTGGATTCACAGATGTAAAGAAATGTTTGAAAAAGAAGAAGGCAAAGCACTGCTGAAAGAATGGGGCATTGAAGAAAATCTTCGCGGTGTATGTTCTATCGCTCTGGGTTATGCAGACTGTGAACACCCAACACCAATTCCAAGAAAAGAAAATTACATTATCAAGCTGTAATATTGTTTAAATTACAATCCCTCCCTGATTCAATACAGGGAGGGTGTTTTTTTGAAATAATGTACTCCCACCTCCGTTGACAAATACTGCCACTGTTTATACAATTTAATCAGTAGACAAGAAAAGGGAAGGTTATGAAAAAAGATATAAAAATTCTTATTCAGTTTATTGTCATACTGCTTATGGCGGTTGTGTCTGGCGTTGTCAGCGGCAGATATGTGGCAGTAAACAATATTGATATAGCTCTTGTGCCGACAGGTTATATGGAAAAACTGGTTTATACTGCACCGTTGTTTATGGTTATAGCCGCTATTTCCCTGGTGATATATACTGCAAGGGTGAAAAAGGGATATACAAGTAAAGGTATGGCAGAATATATAGCCATATATGTCTTTGCTGTGATGGGTGTAATTGTCAGCGGTTTCTGTGGCATGTACAGTATGGCAAGTTTTATACCGGTGGCGGCAGGTCTGGTTTCTGCAGTAATAATCATATTACTGCTGGCGTACATTCAGCGGGTAGAAGAAAACACTGGCCGTACAATACACACAAAAGACTATGCGAAAAACAATAAAACATTATTTATGTTCTGTCTGTATGGCACAGCGGTTGTGCTGTCTGCGTTTATTCCGCTGGGGCCTGCCCCTGCTGTTGTAATATGCGCACTTTGGCGGTATATGGTGAAAAGGACAAATAACAGATAGGTTTGATTTTTTTATTGTTATAATGTATCATTGATAATAGTAAATATCTGTGAGGAAAATATGGCTGTAATTCAAAATCTGGATAAGTCAAAACTGAATACTCTCCAAGAAAATAAAAAGCTGAAAATGGCCATAGCAATTTTTATTGCAGTGGCGGCGGCAGTTGTTACACTGAGTCTGTTTGGTATCAGATATCAGACAAACGATGATGCCACGTTGTCAAACATTGCCGCTGGTGCATATGGGGACACATTGCATATGGTTTATGTAAATGTGCTGTTTTCCCTTATACTGCGCCCACTTTATGCTGTGGCGCAGACCAACTGGTATGTTATAGTGCAGCTTGTGCTGGTTACAGTCAGCATAGCGGCTATAATATATATATTGCTGAAAAAGCTGGGGATAGTGTGTGGTACACTTATCAGCCTTACTGTCATGGTGGCTTTTTCTATGGACATTTATTATACTTTCCAGTACACAGAATGCAGTTTTATTATGATTACTGCAGGTTTATTACTCCTTGTGGACAACCTTGGCGAGTTTGGTAAAACCACTGTAGGCGGTATTTTTTTAGCTCTTATGGGCAGTATGGTGCGCTGGACTTCTTTCTATGCGGCCGGGGGACTGTCTGCGACACTGCTGTTGTATAAATTCTTCACATTGAACAAAGAAGGCAAAAAAAGAGCAGTTGTCACTATGATTGCCCTTTTTGTAGTTATCTTTGGTGCCAAAGCTGTGGATACAGCGGCATATAAACTGTCTCGGGGCTGGAATGAATACAGCCAGTACAACTCTGCACGTACACAGTACAGTGATTTTAAAGTGCTGCATCTGCCAGAAGAAAATCCATTTAGCGAAAAAGGTATTTCAGACATTGACTACACAATGCTGAACAGCTGGGATTTTTATGATAAAGCAAGGTTTGACACAGAATTGCTGGAAGAATTGTCGGCAGGCGGTCAGGAAATAACTATAAGTCAGCTGATTACAGACACACTGAAACAAATCAAAAATATGATGAAATCATACCACTGTATGTTTCTGATTGTTGCGATACTTTCGGTATTGCGGTTAAGACCTAAATTTGCCAGCCTTTCACTGATAGGTATGTATGGTATGTTTGGTGTGCTTATGCTGTATCTTATGTATGAAATACGCTTTCCAGCATGGGTTGAAATGGGGCTTATCTGGGCGGTAACAGTGTATGCTTTGTACTGTATAGGCGAAATATCCCCGTATAAAAAATTGTCAGTAGCTTTGGGTATTGTGACACTGGCTGCTGTTATAACTGTAAGTATGCCAGACTATGTGGAACTGCATAATACATATATGAACTATACAAACTGGACCAAAGAAGAACAGCATTACATTGAAGATATGAGTCAGAACAAAGAAAATATTTATCTTTTGTCCACACAGTCTGTAAATGTGGCGGCTGGTTTTGATGTAATGAACCCACGAACAGATGGTTTCTATTCAAACATTGTGGCTTATGGCGGATGGCTTTCCCGCGCTCCACACAGAAATCAGGCGCTGGAAAACTATGGTCTGACAAGACCACTGGTAGATGCCGTGGATAAAAGCAATGTTTATCTGGACTATCATAATATAGACAATGTGGTAAAATATGTCAGTCAGGAACTGGGCTATCAGGTATATGCTGTGCATACAGGCTCAAACGATTTTGCACCATATCAGCTGGTATCACAACAACCATAAATAAAATTTCAGGCGCTGTTTATCAGCGCCTTTTTATATTTTGAAATTATCTCGATTCCTAACTAAATCAAGTTTTGGGTGCGAGAACATAATGCAAACTTTAATATATAATTAAAAATGATGTAAAACTGAAAATTATTAACAATTAGTTAACAAAATTTTCGCAAATTGGGTGTATACTAAAAATAAATAATTATCGAATTTTCTCTCCTCTTAATAAAATATACTTCCCCTTGGTAAAAAGACCCCTCGTGGGGTCTTTTTACTTTTTTTGTTTAAAATTTTGCCAGATGGCAAGAATTTTTACAGAGGTGAACTTATGAAAATCAGAAAAGAGGAATACAGTCGTATGGTAAAAAAAGCCAGCCCGAATTCACGGCTGGCCAAAAACTGTATATGGGCGTTTGTGGTAGGCGGCAGTATATGCCTTTTTGGTGAGGTGCTGTACAATATGTACCGCAAAATGTATTTTATCAACAGCGATGCACGTCTTATGGCAAGTGTTACACTGGTGGGACTGTCTGCATTGTTTACAGCACTTGGCTGGTATGGAAAACTGGCTAAAAAGGCAGGGGCAGGTACATTGGTGCCGATTACAGGTTTTGCCAATGCAGTTGTCAGCCCTGCTATGGAGTTCAAGGCAGAGGGATTTATTACAGGTGTAGGTGCAAAAATGTTTATTATTGCTGGTCCCGTTATAGTTTATGGTGTACTTGCTACTGTGGTTTATGGCATAATACTGTATTTTATTGTGCCTAATGTGAGGTGATAATATGAACAGAGTGATTAATTTACCCAAACCTGTTGCAATCACTGCGTGGAGCTGTGTAGGCGGTAAAAAAGAAAAAGACGGACCACTGTCTTCTGGATTTGATATGTTGAGCAGTGACGACTATTTCAATCAGGACACGTGGGAAAAGGCTGAAACAGCCATGCAGAAATACAGCCTGCAGAAACTTATGGAAAAAAGAAAGCTGAAACCGACGGATGTTGATATTGCTTTTGGTGGAGATTTGTGCAACCAGATAACCTCCACAGGCTTTGCATACAGGGACTTTGATATGCCTGTGGCTGGTATGTACGGTGCATGCAGTACCATGGCGCTGACCATGGCTACAGCCGCCTGTCTTGTGGGTGCAGGTATGGTAAACAATGCCGTGTGTGGTGCCAGCAGTCATTTCTGCACAGCTGAAAGGCAGTTCAGAACACCGCTGGATTATGGTGGCAAACGTACACCTACTGCCCAGTGGACAGTGACAGGTGCTGCAAATGCCTTTCTTGAAAGGGAAGGAAAAGGTCCTTTTATAACAAAAGTATGCTTTGGTAAAATAGTGGACCTTGGCATAAAGGATGCAAACAATATGGGTGCGGCAATGGCTCCTGCGGCGGCAGTCACACTGGCAGACTTTTTTATACACAGCGGTCATAAACCTAGCGAATATGATGCCATCTATACAGGGGATTTGGGTGCTATAGGCTCACAGCTGATGTTACAGCTATTGGAAAAAGAGGGCTTTGTACTGAACAACCACATAGACTGTGGTATGGTTATTTATAACAGGGAAAAACAGAATGTTCCCGCAGGGGCGTCAGGCTGTGGTTGCAGTGGCTGTGTACTGGCGGCAGATATACTGCCCAGAATGGCGGATAAAAAGATGAAAAAAATACTTTTCATGGCAACAGGGGCGCTGTTGTCCACCACCACTACAATGCAGAAAGAAAGCATACCGTCAGTGGCACATCTGGTGGAAATTGTAGCCCAAAAGGAGAATATATGAATTATCTGTGGTCTTTTGTAATAGGTGGGCTGATATGTATGGCAGGGCAGGTGCTGATAGACCTTACACGGCTTACACCAGCCAGAATACTGGTGATTTTTGTTGTCAGCGGTGTGGTATTGTCTGCACTGGGGCTGTGGCAACCTGTGGTGGATTTTGCCGGCGCAGGTGCATTGGTGCCAATCATAGGCTTTGGTCACACATTGGCGCAAGGGATGGAAACAGCCATAGCACAGGAAGGCTTTGTAGGCATATTCACTGGCGGATTCACTGCCTGTGCAGGCGGTGTGGCGGCCAGTCTGGTATTTGGATTTATTGCATCAGTTATAGCCAGACCAAACAGTCAGAGCTAAGAAAAAAAGAGACAGTTCCCCAACTGTCTCTTTTTTTTGCCTTATGTGATTTGAGAAAAATTCATTTATTTCCATCTATCGTTGCCTTGGTCAATTTCCCCTTGACTCATCAGCAATTTTAATATAACATATAGTTAAGACTTAATCAAATTAATAGATTTTATATTTTGGTTAAATAATTTTTATAAAGGTGAAGTTATGGAAATTCGTCAATTAGGTACTTTTATTATAGCCGCCCAGATGAAAAGTTTTTCAAAAGCGGCAGAAGTTCTGGGTTATACACAGGCGGCAGTTACTATCCAGATAAAAAATCTTGAGGAAGAACTGGGGGTAAAGCTTTTTGACCGTGTGGGAAAACAGGTGGCTCTTACACAGCCAGGTCAGGATTTTCTGGCGCACGCCCACGGCATAATGAAAAGAATTGACGAAGCAAAGGATGCGCTGACCACCAGCAAGGAACTGAATGGACGTCTGGTTATCGGTACAAACGAATCTCTTTGCTTTTCAAAATTGCCTGCAATACTGCGCTATTTCCGTGAACATCACCCAAAAATGAATATCAGCATTGTTTTTGATTCACCAGACAATCTGATAGAAAAAATGGAACATAACAAAGTGGACCTTGTATATATGCTCAGCTATTCCACTTACGACAGCAGCTGGCAGAAAGAAATGGAAGAAAAAGAGCCGATTGTTTTTGTATGCTCCAGCCAGTGCAGATTTGCAGGTCAGAAAGACCTTAAAGTAGATGATTTTCTGGACCAGCCATTCTTCCTTGTTGAAAAAGAGGCGGGTTACCGACGTGCATTTGATACATATATGGAGTCAGTTCAGAAAGAGCTGGTGCCTTTTGTAGAAATCAGTGATACAGAATTTATTCTGCAGATGGTGGCTGAAAATAACGGCATGTCATTCCTGCCACGTTTTGCTGTAGAAAAACGTGTGGAAGAAGGTCAGTTGGCTATCCTTGATGTGGCAGAACCACAGATTTCAATGTACCGCCAGCTGTTTTACCATAAAGATAAATGGAAAACAAGAGAAATGGCAGAATTTATCAGAGTAGCAAAAATGGATTTGAAATAAAAGAAGGAACGGAGTAAAATCCGTTCCTTTTTGTTTACCGTTGCCACTGGTGTTTTTTCATATCTACAAAACCAGCTTTTTTAAATGTTACGCCTTCGTTTTTCAACAGGTTTTCCTGCTCATACCATCCGGGTGCAGTGCGGCCTGCGTGGTTTACTACCCTATGGCAGGGGAAATCACCGTAATACTGTGCCAGCGACAAAACCTTGCCAACCAGTCTGGAATTCTTTTCTTTGCCTATAAGACGTGCTATCTGACCATAGCTTGCCACATATCCTGTCGGGATTTCTTCCACCACAGACAGTATTTCATAAATCAAATCATCGTTCAGTTTGCCTTTCGCCACACAGCACACCTCCTTTTAAAGAATTGTACACCGGTATATATGGTTTTGTCAAAAATGGCATTTTACAACTGTATAGACTTTTTTGTGAAAATAGTGTATTATTATATGTTAGAAAAGTATGTAAACATTATTTATATATCAGAATCAAAGAAAGGCGGAAAATTTGTAAAAACATATTTTCTGATAAGGTATAAGCTATGAAACTTGGTATCGTAGGTCTGCCAAATGTTGGTAAATCCACACTGTTCAATGCTATCACAAACGCTGGCGCTGCTTCTGCAAACTTCCCATTTTGCACAATCGAGCCAAACGTAGGTGTAGTTGCTGTGCCAGACGAAAGACTGGACAAACTGGCAGAAATGTACAATCCTAAAAAATATACACCAGCAACAATCGAATTTGTTGACATCGCAGGTCTTGTAAAAGGCGCAAGCCACGGTGAAGGTCTGGGTAACAAATTCCTGTCTCACATCCGTGAAGTTGACGCTATCATCCACATGGTTCGTTGCTTTGACTCAGATGACATCATCCATGTTGAAGGCAGTGTTGACCCACTGAGAGATATTGAAACAATCGACCTTGAACTTGTTCTTTCTGACCTTGAAATTGTACAGAGAAGAATAGACAGAACTAAAAAAGCACTGAAAGGTGACAGAGGTCTGGCTGACCTCGTAACTATGCTGGAAAGACTGGAAGAATATCTGGGCGAAGGCAAAAATGCACGTGGTTTTGAACTGCTGAACGAAAAAGAAGAAGAATGGTTCAAAGAAATGCCACTGCTTTCAGCAAAACCAGTTATCTATGCATGCAACCTGTCTGAAGATGACCTGCTGGAAGGTATTGATGCAAACCCTTACTACCCAATCGTAAAACAGAAAGCAGCAGAAGATAAAAGCGGCTGTCTGCCAATCTGTGCAAAAATCGAAGAAGATGTAAACGGTCTGTCCAGAGAAGAAAAGAAAGAATTTCTTGAAGAACTGGGTCTTGAAATCTCAGGTCTGGATACACTTATTCAGGAAAGCTACACACTGCTTGGTCTTATCAGCTATCTGACAGCTGGTCCTGAAGAAGTAAGAGCATGGACTATCACAGCTGGAACAAAAGCACCACAGGCTGCCGGTAAAATCCACTCTGACTTTGAACGTGGCTTTATCCGCGCTGAAATCATCGCATTCGACGACCTGATGGCTTGTGGCACAATGGTAGCTGCAAAAGAAAAAGGTCTTGTTCGCAGTGAAGGTAAAGAATACGTTATGAAAGACGGCGACGTGACTCTGTTCCGTTTCAACGTTTAATTTAACAGTTTTTACACAATAAACCTGTATCATTTAATTAAAAGATATTTTAAGTGATTTCAAGCCTTGTGGCTATAGTGAGGAGGGTTTATATGAGTATTGGTTTTTTGATGATTGTACCGGTGCTGTTCTGGCTGTTTATAGTGATGCTGGTTATAGCTGTTGCAAAACCAAGAAGACGCAGTACAGCCGCCCCAAGACAAAACGGTATGGCACAGCGCTATTCTGGTGGCGGATATGCAAAGGTAAAACCTGTATATACATCAAGAGGCTTTGACCGCCCTAAAATGCGGGAAGGTCTGTTTGATATGAAGCTGGGTAAAGCCCCGCAGAAAAAAGAAAAAAAGGGTATTTTCACCAACACAGGCTTTGACGACTATTCTGTGTTAAGCAGAAAGAAAGACTATGTTACAGGCTATGATAAAAAATATGCCAAACAAAACATGTGGTCCAGACGGTCAACCGCAAAACAGTACAGCCATACATATGATGGTCATGAACCATGGGACAAATGTATGCCAAAGGAAAAAGACCCTTGGGATAAAGATTTTTATGTATAACAAAACACAGCCGATATTTTCATATCGGCTGTTGTCAAATTTTAAAGTTTAATTATTCAATTCATATTTAAGAGGTGTTTTATGAAAACAATTGGTGTTATCGGTGCTATGCCAGAAGAAGTTTCCCTGCTGAAAAGCCGTATGGTAGATGTAGAAAGCGAAAAAGTGGCAGGTCTTGAAATTTTCAAAGGTCAGCTTCATGGGAAAACAGTTGTGCTGACACAGAGTGGCATGGGCAAAGTTGCCGCAGGTGCCGCTACACAGCTGCTGATTACAAAATACGGTATTGATGCAATTATCTTCAGCGGTATTGCAGGCAATATGACAAGCAAAATCGGCGTAGGCGATGTAGTTGTTTCCAAAGAAGTTACATATCACGATGCTGAAATTTCTATGATTAACCAGCACTATCCAAATATGGACAGCTACTTTGCAGATGAAAATATGATTTCTGCAGCCAGCCGTGCATGTGAAGAAACAAATACAGTATATATTGTAGGCAAAATTGCTACAGGCGATAAATTTATCGGTGAAACAAGCCAGAAAAATGCTATTGCCGCTTTCTGCAACCCAGACTGTGTTGAAATGGAAGGTGCTGCAATCGCACATATCGCATGTAAAAATGACACACCATTTGTTATCATCCGTGCAATGAGTGACAACGCTGATGAAACAGCACGTGAAGAACTGGTAGAAAAACACTTTGATATTTCAGAATACTGCGACAAAGCCGCAGATATCTGCGAACTGTGTATCAAATACTGTTAAGAAAGCGGTGAGGTTATGCAAAACCTTAATTTACACTACCATGTAGACACTCAGGGCAGAAAATGGCTGGTTTCAGTTATGGGCACTGGCACAAAGCTGGAAATACCAGCAGATGTGTATGGCATCACAGGCGGTGCATTTATGATGGCAGGACATCTTACAGAAATTGTGATTCCAGAAAGTGTACAGGAAATCATGGGTGATGTTTTTGGTTGCTTTGACACAAGACTTACCATTTATTGTCAGGCAAGCGAAAAGCCAGCGGGCTGGACAGATGGCGAAATAGTACTGAACAGTGATGAAAACGGCATGGAAAGAATGCACAATTACTGGCTGGGCAATGCCAAATTTACATTCAATGCAGATGGCATTCTCTCATATCTGCCACTGACTTATCGTGACGGACGGCCTAAAGTAATCTGGGGATACAACAAATAAAACAATGAAACAGCCACAGCGGTTATGCTGTGGCTGTATTTTTATATCTGCATCAGAGTGTCAGACTTTCAAACATTTTTTCAGTTTTCTGTCTTATCATCGGATATTTTCTTAAATCAGGGCTGTCAGAAAGTATTCTGACAGCGGCATCCCTTGCGGCCTGTGTAAGTGACAAATCACTGCACAGTCCTGCAGTTTTCATAACAGGTAACCCGTGCTGGCGACTGCCAAAGAAATCACCAGGGCCTCTGTGCTCGAGGTCGTACTGGCTTACAGCAAAACCGCTGGCATTTGACACCATAAATTTCAGCCTTTCCTGAATCTGTGGGTTTTTCTTGTCAGAAACCAGTATACACCAGCTTTGCACACTGCCACGGCCTACTCGTCCACGTAACTGGTGCAGGGCAGACAGACCATAGCGCTCGGCATTTTCGATAATCATCAGTGCGGCATTAGGCACGTCTACACCTACTTCCACAACAGTGGTGGAGCAAAGTATATCTATTTCTCCCTTTGAAAAAGCTGTCATTACACTGTCTTTTTCGCTGTTTTTCATTTTGCCGTGAAGAATACCTACTCTGGCCTGTGGCAGTAATGGGCGCACTACTTCGTTGCAGTATTTTTCCACACTTTGCAGGTCGGTCATGGTTTCGTTTTCTTCAATGGCTGGCAGAACAATATAGCACTGATAGCCGTCTTTAATATGCTGGTTGATAAAACCGAACATTCTGGCACGTTTGTCTGTGCCTACCAGAAGAGTCTGTACAGGTTTTCTGCCTTTTGGCATTTCATCAATTACGCTTATCTGCATACCAGCATAGATAATCATTGCAAGGGTACGAGGGATAGGTGTGGCACTCATTACAAGAATGTGTGGATTTTCACCTTTCTGGTTTGCAATATTGCGCTGATTTACGCCAAAGCGGTGCTGTTCGTCAGTTATAAACAGTGCCATATTTTTAAACTGCACCTTGTCGCTTAAAACAGAGTGTGTGCCTATAAGTATGGATATTTCGCCACTTTCCAGCTGTGCAAGTACCTCACGGCGCTCTTTTGCTTTCAGCCCGGCTGTCAGCAAGCCTACTTTCACGCCGAAAGGCTCCAGCATTTTCTTCACGTTGGCGTAATGCTGGTTTGCCAGAATTTCAGTTGGTGCCATCATACAGCTTTGGTAGCCGTTTTTATGCATACAGTACATTGCGCTGATTGCCACCAGTGTTTTACCGCTGCCTACATCACCTTGAACAAGGCGGTTGGCACAGGTTTCACCTTTGAAATCCAGCAGAATATCCCTGATAGCTTTTATCTGGGCGTTGGTAGGGGTATATGGCAGACTTGTGAGAAAATCATCAATGTTTACACTTTTTACAGTTACATTGGTTTTTCTTTTCTGCTGGCCGTTCATAAGATTCAGCCCCAACTGCAGACTGAACAGTTCGTCAAAAGCCAACCTTTTTGTTGCCTGTTCCAGCTGATGATTGTTTCCAGGAAAATGTATATTTTTCAAGGCGGTATATATATCCGGCAGGTTGTTTTCCTTTAAAATTTCCTGTGGGATATGGTCAGGAATTTCCTGTATATTATTAAATGCTGACACCAACATATTGGAAATCATTTTTGCAGACAGCCCCGCTGTCAGCGGATATACTGCACGCTGTGTCAGTGGGGAATTGGCTGGGATAAATACAGGTGTGGTCATCTGTCTGTTGACCATACTGCCACCTACTTTGCCGTAGAAAATATATTCTTCGCCTGCTTCCAGCTGCTTTACAGTATATTCACTGTTGAAAAAAGTCAGTTCAAGGCGTGCAGTATCATCGGCACACAGCACTCTGAACAAAGTGCGCCCGCCTTTGATTCTTACACCACTGCCTGCCTGCAATACAGTTGCTTTTACAGCACATTGCTCGTCATATGGGGCATAAGCCACCTGATATGGCTGGGAGTAGTCTATATATTTTCGTGGCAACAGATACAGCAAATCGCTGACGGTGAAAACACCAAGCTTGTTCAGCTGAACAGCTCTTTTTTCACCGACACCTTTTAAATATCTGATATCCTGACCTAAAAAATCGCTCATAATAAACCCTTAAGTAAAGTATTTAATTTATTTTAACACAAAACTGAAAAGAAATATATATTATATGGTAAAAATACCTTATGGCACTTTAAAATCCCATCTGGTTTTGGTATACTGATTCTATAATGATATTTTGGAGAAAATATGAAAAGTATAACTTATTTTTATCTCAGAGGATGTCCATTCTGCAAAAAGGCAGATGGTATCCTGAAAGAGCTTCTGGAAGAAAACCCAAAGTACAGCCAGCTGAAAATCCATTACATTGAAGAAACAGAAAATATGGAATACTGTGATATGATGGCTTATTACTATGTGCCTTGCTTTTTTGTTGACGGTGTAAACCGCCACGAAGGCAAAGTGACAAAGGAAATTGTACAGAAGATTCTGGATGAAGCACTGGAATAGTTTTTAAAAATACGGATATATAAAATGGAGGTTCTTATGAACAGAATACTGATGATTACAACAGGTGGTACACTTGCCTGTACACCAACAGAAAACGGACTTATGCCAACACTTAAAGGTCTGGATATTCTGGAATACTGTGCATACGAAGATGCAGATATCGACATCTGCGACTTTAAACTGATTGACTCATCTATCATGACAGATGATGACCGTGCAGAGCTGGCCGAAATCATCTGGGGCAACCGTGATGATTATGATGCATTTATCGTAACTCATGGTACAGACAGTATGGCATACACAGCGGCATATCTTGACTGTGCACTGCCAGGCTTTAAAAAGTCCATAATTATTACAGGCGCACAGCTGCCACTGCCACAGGAAGGCACAGACGCCATCGACAACCTTAACCTTGCTGTTAAATCAGCTATGGAAGGTTATGTAGGCACTTGCCTTGCAATTTACCACAGACTCATCCCTGCAAAATCTGCATCCAAAATGGAAACAGAAGGCTTCACCGCTTTTGAATCTGTAATCAAAGATTACATTGAAGGTCAGAGAGAAGTTCCACAGGGCGAAGAAAAGCTGGTGGAAAAACCTGTGAGAAAAGTGGGGCTTATCTACATCACACCTAACCTTGATGCTGACACAATCAGCCATTATGCTGACTGCGACGCTGTGCTGGTGCTGGTGCTGGGTGCTGGCGGCATGCCAAAACATCAGGAAGCTGCTTTTGACCAGTTGAAAGAAAAAGGCGTGAAAGTATATATCAAGAGCCAGTGTGTATACGGCAAAGTGGAAGCTATCTACGAAGCACACTCCGGCGTAAACAAATACATCCCTGTTGTAGACACATCCATCGACTGGGCTATGTATGCAATTATGTTTGGTGTAATCTAAAATACAAAACAGTCTCCCTTAAAACAGGGAGGCTGTTTTCATGTAAAGAAATAAATTATAATAGTCCTATATAATACCAATATATGTTGACACAAGTGTTCTGACAGGAGTATACTTATAAAGTTATCGATTTTTAATCAATGATTTTATGGAGTTTAAAATGAAATTATCAAATAAAGAATTATTCGAGAAAGCCCCTGTAAACAAGGCTGTTGTTTCACTGGTAGTACCTACCATCATCAGCCAGCTGATTACAGTTGTTTACAATATGGCAGACACATTCTTTATCGGACAGATTGGCGACCCGAATCAGGTTGCCGCCGCTAGCCTGTGTATGCCAATGTTTCTTCTTCTCACAGGCTGTGCCAACCTTTTTGGTATTGGTGGCGCATCCCTTATCAGCCGCTGTCTTGGTACAGGAGATGAGGACAAAGCCAGACACGTTGCCGCATTCAGCATATGGACAGCCACTATAGTAGTCGCTGTATATGGCGTTATTCTCTACCTTGT
>JAZQYH010000111.1:0-7365 GCA_045633415.1 Oscillospiraceae bacterium
ATAAAAAAGAGCAGTCTGAAAACTATCACAAAAAGTATGACGGCGGCAGGCTGCCCTTAAAAGCGGGTGTTTTTGAGCTGTTTGAATATCTGAAAGCAGGCGGCCGTGTTTCCAACGCCGCTTATCTGGTGGCTTCAATGCTGAATCTGAAACCGCTGATTGAAATGCTGGACGGCAAACTGGTAGGCACAAAAAAATACCGTGGCACCAACGAAAAAGTATTTGTAAAATTCCTTGACGAATATCTGACATACAATAAATTTGAAAAAGAAACATTCTTTATGGTTTACTCACCAGGTATGGCAGACAGCCTGAAAAAACAGCTGGAAGACATCGCTGTAAAACACGGCTATGTAGGCTTTACTTGGGTGCCAACAGGCTGTGTTATTGCTACACACGCAGGTCCTGGTGCATTTGGTGCAGGCGGTTTTGAAATTTAAACAGAACATAAAAACAGCAACTCTCGGCAGAGGGAGGCTCTGCTATATTGTTTACACACCCAATATAAAAGGCACGGTTTTCACCGTGCCTTTAACTATTTTACTGTTCTTTGAAAAAATCCGGATATGCTGAAATTACCAGCAGGGAAGCCACCACTGTAATCACTGTTTCAGGCAGCATATAACTGCCATTATAGATAAAGCTGTACATCCACACAGACATACCATTTGCCCATTCGTAATAGCTCTGATAACTGCCCCACAGCAATGCTCCAGACAGAAAACTGCACAGGAATCTGCCCACCATGGCCATAGTTATGCCCACGGCAATGCCAGTTTTCTGGTTTTTAAATGGTCTGGAATACAGGCTGGCGGTACCCAGAGATGCAAATCCCAGCAGATAATCCAGCAGAACACATGCTACCAGAGCACCCACAGTACCAGCTGGCGGTGCATAAAATCCTGTCATCATCTGCAGACAGCCGTTGGCAAGACCTGCCCCCAGCCCCCATTTAATGCCGTGGCGATAGGAAATCAGTATAAAAGGCAGACTGGAAACCAGTGTAACACTGCCACCATAAGGCATTTGCCATATTTTAATCTGGGCTAGCACTGTACCCAGAGCAATCATCAGCGCACATTCTACCATTGCGCGTGTTTTGTTTCTTTTCATAAATTTACTCCTTTTTAATTTTGTTTTCCCGGCCGGGGATAAGTCGACCATAAAAACAAAATCCTTACAGTTACCTGTAAGGAGAGCCATATATACAAAAAACTCCCTCACAAATTGTGGGGGAGTATAATCGCAATATGAAAAACTCCCTCCGTCGGCATTATCCGAATCAGGTATAGGGTATAATCTCAGCCCAAAGGCACCCCTGTTTTTATGTTCTGTTTTGATGATAGCATTATATTGATTTTTTGTCAATAAGGTAAAAAAAGAGAACGGATTTCGCCATTCTCTTTTATATATTCTGTATTTTATCTATTATCCATGATGACAGTGTAACGCTAAACAGTGAATACACTATTTTCCCAAAAGGAATATAGCTTAAAGACAGTGTCAGCACAGTCAAATCTGTAAACAAATATGCTTTTGAAATGCGGATTTTACCTACTTTTGAAATTACCAGTGCCAGTGCGTCATCACCACCAGCGGCACCACCTTCTCTTACCACAATGCCTACGCCAACGCCTACAAACACAGCACCTACCACAGCCGCCACCAGCGGCAGGGAAGACAGGTCTGGTATTACAAAGCCCATATTCTCCCACAGCCTGTACCACAGTGAAAAACAACAGGTGGAAAACACAGCGTTTTTCAAAAATCTGTTGCCCAGCATACGCCAGCCGATAAAGTAACAGGTGAAATCTAATATAACCCCGGTGATACTTGGTGATATTTTAAACCAATGCTGTAACAGTAATATTGCCCCCAGTACACCGCCCTCTGTAATCTGGCACTGGGTGTGTATATTCCACAGACCAAAAGACAGTATAGCAGTGCCACTCACCAGCAGAAGCCAGTGTGACAGACTGTATTTAGTTTTATTCATAGGCTCCTCCTGTAAATCAGATATAAAGCCTCCCACACCTGCAGACAACCCAGGGTGGCTTCTCTTGGCTGTGCCAATTCACCTTCAGGGGACCATCGAAGATGTGGAGGTTAAAATACTGCCCGCCTTAAAACAGGCAAAAAAATAGCTGACCTGCAAAGAGGTCAGCAACGTTTTTCAAGTTAATTAGATAGCTCTTGTAACCTTACCAGAGCGAAGACATCTGGTGCATACGTGAATATAACGTGGAGAACCATCCACCATAGCTTTAACTCTTTTTACGTTTGGTTTCCAAGCTCTGTTAGAGCGTCTGTGTGAGTGAGAAACTTTGATACCAAAAGTCACACCTTTATTACAACAATCACATTTTGCCATTCTGCTTGCACCTCCTAAAATTTGATAACTATATCATTATAACAGATTGTTTTCTATTTTGCAATAGAAAACAGACATTTTTAATTGCTAAATTAGTTTATCACAAATCATTGAGAATATCAAGTATAAATTTCATAATTTTTAAAATATTTTTTAAAAATAATACACATAATTACAGTATAATGTGGCTCAATAGTTAGTCAATATCTATATATTATGTATATATAGCGCTTTACACTTGAAAAAATTACAAAAAACACATATAATAATAGTTTGAGGAGATTTAATAATTATGTTTAATATACATCCTTTGACATTGATAGTACGCGCTATCGTATTGCTTACAACCATCCCTGTACACGAAGCAGCTCACGCATGGGCGGCAGACAGACTGGGCGACCCTACAGCCAAATGGCGTGGACGTCTTACCCTTAACCCAATGGCACATTTTGACCCAATGGGCGCTGTGGCAATGCTGTTTACAGGTATCGGCTGGGCAAAGCCTGTACCTATCAATCCAATGAATTTTGAAGACAGAAAAAAAGGCATGGCTCTTTCAGCCGCCGCTGGCCCTCTGTCAAACCTTGTGCTTGCCACAGTCAGCCTTGTTATTGCAAAGGTTGTGCTGTATTCTGGCTATGCTACGGGCTTTGGCGTTGTTCTGGCAACTCTGTACACAATTTTCAGCACAATGTGTTCCATTAATATTTCACTGGCAATTTTTAACCTTTTGCCATTTCCACCATTTGATGGTTCACGAATTTTCAATTATTTCTTAAGCGATAAATACTATTTTAAAATCATGGAGTACGAACGTTACATCCTTATAGGTATATTCGTACTGCTGTATATCGGTGTGCTGGACGGACCACTGTCATTTTTTAATGGTATCCTGTTCAACATTATCGATTTTGCAACAGGTTTTGTAGACCTTATATTCAGATTCATATTCTAAATTAAGTTATTCGAGGAGTTTTAATGAACCGGATTAATTATAAAATTGAAGATTTTGAAGGACCGCTGGACCTTCTGCTGGTTCTTATCTCCAAGAACAAGATGAGCATTGCTGATGTGGAAATCATCACAATTATCAATCAGTATCTGGCGGTTATCAACGCTACAGAAGAAAAGGATTTGGACACAGCCAGTGAATTTATCGATATGGCTGCCCGCCTTATTTATCTTAAATCAGTTTATCTTCTGCCTAAAGACGATGAAGGCGAAAAACTGAAAGCTGAACTGCAGGGTCAGTTGATTGAATACTCACAGGCAAAAAAAGCGGCGGCAGTTCTGCGTTCAAGATTTATCGGTGATTTAATTGTGGTACGACAGCCGCTGGAGCTGAAAGTGGACAATACCTACAACCACATCCACCCGGTAGAGGACCTTGTGCGTGCATATTCACGCCTGTCAGACCGCTCACTTTCCCGTACAGCACCTGTACAGGAAAGATTTGAACCGATTGTCAGCACACCACAGGTGTCTGTACAGTCCAAAATTTTCAGCCTTCTCAAAGGCATTATCAGAAAAAATATCAGCACAATACATACTGCTTTTGTGGGTATGAAAAGCCGCAGTGAAGCAGTTGCCACATTCCTGGCTATATTGGAACTTGTCCGTGCCCACAGAGTTACAGTGGACCGGCAGGGTACAATGGAAGTAATCAGAAAGGAGAGAAGTGAAGAATGACACTTGACCAGCAAATCAAAGCGGCAGAAGCTATAATTTTTGCCAGTGGTGACGGTATGACCTTTGCCTCGCTTATGGAAATTTTAGACGCTGACGAAAAACAGATGCAGTATATCCTTGACACACTGAAAGATAAATACTACTCTGGCAATTCAGGCATTGTTCTTGTGCAGAACAGCGACATTATTTCCTTTACAACCAGCAAGGAACAGGCGGAAATAGTAATCAACGCCCTTGCAATCAAGAAAAACTCACCTCTGTCCAACGCTGCCATGGAAACTCTGGCTATCATTGCATACAACCAGCCAGTTTCCCGTGCATTTATCGAACAGGTACGTGGTGTTGACTCTACTTCCAGTGTACAGACACTGCTGTCAAGAAATCTTATCGAAGAGGCAGGTCGTCTGGAAATTCCGGGCAGACCTCTCAGCTATAAAACAACAGCTACATTCCTTCGCAGTTTTTCCCTTACTTCTCTGGCAGAACTGCCAAAAGTAAAGGCAGACAAAGAAGAAGGTCAGCTGTCTACCGATGATTTGACAGTAGAGGAAGCATACAATGAGTTTAATGATTAAAATCCTGTCTGTACTGGCATTGATTTTACTGGTGGTTGTTCTGCTTTTACTGTGGGTGGTTGTTATGCCACGCCATTTCTGGGTGGAATACTGCAAAGCCGATGGCACCATAGTAAAAATGAATATAGGTCCATTCAAAATGCGCCTGTATCCATTGCCGGACTTTCTTGCAAAAAGAAAAAAGAAAGAGGCGGCACCACAGCCAGAGGAAAAATTACCATCGCAGCCTTCCCAAACTGAACAGCGGCAGACTCCGGATGGTAAAATCAACCCATTTGCTGATATACAGCTGTCAATGAATCTGGTAAAACAGATTGTGGAATCAGTAAAAGGCATAATGGCACGAATATTCAGTGCAATAAAATTCCGTGATGTGTCCTTCACAGTGCCTGTTCATCACAGTGATGTAATGAAAACTCAGCAGATTTATGGTGCGGTGACCAACAGTTTTTACTCACTGGCGATATTTTTGCAGAAGCATCTGCAGATTACATTCAAAAGCCCGCTGTTTGTGGCAGACTTTGCAGACAGATATAAAGAGAGTGTATATTTTTACTGCCAGATTACAGCCAGCCCTGTTTTGTTGCTGGCGGCAGGCTGGTATGGATATAAACAGTATAATATTATAATGGAAAAAAATAAAAAGGCGCCAGACGCCACCCGAAAGGAGAACAACAATGGATAAACATCAGTCTATTCAGGAACTTATGGCAAATACCCTTGGCAAAATGCGTGAACTGGTTGACTCCAACACAGTTATCGGCACACCAATCACAACAGAAGCAGGCACTACAATCATCCCTGTTTCAAAAATCAGCTTTGGTTTTGTTTCAGGTGGCACAGACTTTGCCAACGACAAACAGAAAGACCTTTTCGGTGGTGCGGCATCTTCAGGTGCATCCATCACACCAGTAGGTTTTCTGGTAGTAAACGGCACAACAGTTAAATTTATGCAGGTGGCAGAAGGCAATGCTACAATCGACCGCCTTATCAACATGATGCCAGAAGTTATCGACAAGCTGGAAACACTTATCGGAAAAAAATCAAACAAAACACCAGAAATGGTACCTGCAGATACAACAGAAGAAACATTTTAACTGTTTAAAATAAAAACAGCAAAATAAAACCAACCGCAATTTCTAACCTTTACCATATATCACGTATTATAATTGGAGAAAAAATGAGAGATACAAGAATTCAGAAAGCTATGGCAGATATGGGTCTGTGTTCACGCCGTCAGGCAGAGCAGATTATTCTGGAAGGCCGTGTAAAACTTAATGGCCGCCCTGTAAAACTTGGCGACAAAATGGATGTTAACGCTGACCTGTTGTCAGTAGACGGCCAGACAGTTCGCCCACCAAAACAGAAAGAATACAAATACTATATTCTTCACAAACCTCGTGGCTACATCACAACAGTGAGAGATGATCGTGGCAGAAAAACAGTTATGGAACTGGTTGCAGATATTCCAGAACGTGTTTACCCAGTAGGTCGTCTGGACAAAGACAGTGAAGGCCTTCTGCTGATGACAAACGATGGCGCACTGGCAAATGCACTGACACACCCATCACACCAGATTGCTAAAATGTACCGTGTTACAGTACATCCAAAGGCAGAAGAAGAACAGATTATTGCACTTTCCAACGGTGTTTACCTTGACGACGGTAGCAAAACACTGCCAGCTGTTATCCGTGTAGTTGCAGAAGACGACGAAAGAACAGTTATGGAAATGTCTATCCGTGAAGGTAAAAACAGACAGATTCGCCGTATGTGTGATGCTGTAGGTCTGGAAGTAGCACGTCTGTCCAGAAAATCCATCGGTGCAGTAAAACTGGGTATGCTTCAGCCAGGTAAATACAGAGAACTGAAACCATCAGAAGTTCTGGCTTTGAAAGGTGCCGCACAGAAAGCATCCCGCCAGAAAAGAGCAAAAAAATACGAGGACTAATATATGTACGCAATGAAACCTATTCTGGAACCTGATGTTCTGGATTTACTTAACAACGGCCGTTTCCCTGGTGAAATGGAAGGCTATATCCTGTCAGATGGTAAAGACCTTTTTGGCTGGAGCTTGTTCCGTATTGACGGCGATGTAACAAGCCTGCTGGACATCCTGCCACCAAGCGATATGTTTATGGACGGTCTTATCCGCGCCAGCGTAGCCTATGGCGAAGCACGTGGTGCTACAAAATTTACCTTCAACAAAGACAACGAACACTTTATGAAATACAAACGTATCTTCTTTGAAGAAGAAGGCGATGTTATTTCCAACGACAAGCTGTTTGTTCCATGTGAGGGCGAAGAATAAATGAAAAATAAATATGCAAAAATCAGGTCAGCATGTATGTCACTTATCTGGCTTATCGTATTCGGTGTAAGCCTTTTGAGATTGCTGGACGTGACTATACCAGATATGGCTTTTCGTATTATCGGTCTTGCTGTATTGGTGCTGATACCAGTGCTGATTTATTCCACTAACAAGATGTACAGGAAATAATCAATATTATGGATGAAAATAAATATATGAGCCTGTGGCGTGCCGGTATGGCGGCTATTGCCGGGGTGCTTATGGTGTTTGCATATGTCAACATTTCAGGCACAACCCTGCCAGACAATGTTTTGCGTGGCCTTATGGTTATCGAAGGTATCGGCATTATGGTGGTAAGCTTTACTACAGTAAAAGTAAAAGCCATCCGCAATGCCAAACGCCCAACAGGTAAAAAGAGAAGA
>JAZQYH010000112.1:0-1161 GCA_045633415.1 Oscillospiraceae bacterium
AATATGCCAGCCTCTCTTATGAGCGAAAATGTAACAGGTTCAAAAGTTATTATTTTCCCAGGCCCACAGACAGCAAAAATGGGCACAAATCAGGGGATAATTCCACTTTTTGATATAACAACTGGTGAACTTATAGCTATAATTGATGCTGAACTTATTACAGTAGTGCGCACAGCTGCTACCAGCGCCGCCGCCACAGATGTACTGGCAAGAAAAGACAGTGAAACAGTTGCAATCCTTGGCAGTGGCAAACAGGGTAAAGCCCATGTTCAGGGGATGCTGGCAGTAAGAGATATCAAAACTGTATATATGTGGGATTTGTATTTCGATGCCGCAAAATCTGCATGTGAACTGATGAAATCCCAGTACCCACAGGTAGAGTTCATTCCTTGTGAAACAGCAAAAGAAGCTGTGGTAAATGCTGACATTATCTGTACAACCACACCGGGTAAAACAGAAGAACCTGTTCTGCTGGGTCAGTGGATTAAAGATGGAGCACATATCAATGCAGTTGGTACCTGTTCAGCACGCGGCAGAGAACTGGATGGCGAAGCAGTGAAAAAATCCATGATTTTCTCCGACTGGACAGAAGCTTGCAACAGAGATGCAGGTGACATTCTCTTCAACCTTAAAATCGGTGAACTGACAGAAATGCCACCTATGGTTGAAGCAGGGGAAGTGCTTGCTGGCAGACACCCAGGCAGAACAGAGGAAAAACAGATTACAATGTTTGAATCTGTGGGCATCTCTGTAGAAGATATTGCTGCAGCAAAAATGATTTATCAGTACGCAAAAGAAAACAATATCGGCACCTGGCTGGAAATTTAAAGTTAAAAGCACCACAAAAGTGGTGCTTTTTGTGACTAAACTGTAATTTGATTATAAATGAGTAAATGATATAATTAAGTTGAGGTATATAGTTATGGATAATGAACTGGAAAGTATAAAAAGGACGGCTAAGGATGCCACAGTTTTACTGGCTGTAAGTTTTTTAATAGAGATAGTGGCTAATTTTGAACACAGAACATTCAGTAGGATAGGAGATTTTAGTCTGGCTGTTATATTAAGGCTGATAGCATTGGTGATGTATATGGTCTGTGTATATAAATTTCTTGTTTATAAAAATATAATAAAGTAGGTGAATGGTATGAAAGAAGCAAA
>JAZQYH010000113.1:0-51129 GCA_045633415.1 Oscillospiraceae bacterium
CCCATTTCGATAATTTTACCTTCGTCCACAACGATGATAACGTCAGCATTTTTTACTGTGGAAAGTCGGTGTGCGATGATAAAGCTGGTTCGGTCTTTCAGTAACTGGTCTGTCATGCCGTTAATCAGCTGTTCTGTCTGAGTGTCTACACTGGAGGTAGCCTCGTCCATAACCAGTATTTTGCCCTTTGCCAGTATTGCGCGGGCAATGCTTACCAGCTGTTTCTGACCTGTGGACAGCTTGTCGCCGCCCTGACCTACCTCGGTATTATATCCCTCTGGCAGTTTTTCAATAAAGCCGTGTGCCTGCGCCTGTTTTGCCGCATCTATTACCTCTTCCATAGTTGCCTGTGGGTTTGCATATCTGATATTATCCAGAATACTGCCACTGAACAGGTGTGGTGTCTGCAGTACATAGCTTAAATTTGACTGCAACCAGAGATAGCTTCTTTCACGGTAGTCTGTGCCATCTATAAAAATCTGGCCGCTGGTTGGCTCGAAAAATCTGCACACAAGGTTTACAAGGGTGGATTTACCTGCACCTGTGGCACCTACAATAGCCACACAGGTGCCTGCCTTGATTTTAAGATTAAAGTTTTCCAGCACATATTTTTCGCTGTCGGGATATTTGAAGCTTACGTCCTTGAATTCAATATCACCTTTGATTTCTTCCCAGTTTTCTTTTACAGGGTTGTATATATCACCATATTTTTTTACTACATCTTCCCTGTCTTTTACACCTGGCTGTGCGTCCAGCAGGCTGTTTACACGCTCTACATTTGCCTGCAGTGCCATAATCTGTGCAAAAGAACGTGTGATGGTTTCAATAGGGTCCAGAAGTGTGAAGGTATAGCTGATAAATACTGCCAGACTTGCCACATCCAGAAGAGATTTATTTACCATTACTGGTCCCATACCCAAAACAAAAGCAAGAGCGGCACTGGACACAACCATAATGCAAGGGAAGAACACTGCTTCTATCCTTTTTGCATTAAGGGACTTTCTGCGCATTTCGCTGTTTATATCCCCGAATTCTGCATTTATTCTGTGGCGGCAGTCCAGCTCCTTGATGGTGATAGCGCCGTTTATGTTTTCGTTGTACCCTGCTGTAACCTGACTGTTCTGTTTTCTGGCTATTCTGTTGGCAACCAGCATTCTGCGCTGGAATTTACCCGCAAGGAAGGTTACCACAGGAATTGTCAGCAATACCGCTGTGGCAAGGGCAGAGTTGAGTATAAACATATTTATAACTGCTGACAGCACATAGGCTATGTTCCACGCAAAAGCGGACAGGCGCCAGGAGAAAATAGCACCAAGGCTCTGTGTGTCAGACATAATTCTGGCCAGTATAAAGCCAACAGGTGTCTGGTTGAAATAGTCCAGAGACAGTTCCTGTACGTGACTGAACAAATCGTAGCGCATATCTCTGCCTACGCCCATTTCGATTACAATGGCGTGCTGTGTGTACAGCACATTCAGCCACAGCTGAAACAGTGCAAGACCTATAAACATAGCCACAAACACACCGATGCCGTTCAGTGTTCTGGCTTCGATAAAGTTCGTGATGGCATATCTTGTCATCATAGGGAAGATGGCGTCAAATATACCTGTACCTACCGCCGCAAACATCAGCGCCAGCACGTGCTTGTTATAAGGTTTTACATATTTGAAAATTCTTTTCCATTCGGCCCAGTTGAAACGGTCCGCCAAGGCAAATTCATCATGTCTGTCCATTATCCTTTTGCCTCCTGTCTTGTCCGTTCTATAATATCCGACTGGATTTTAACAATTTCGCTGTAAATACCCTGCTGGCTTGCCAGTTGGCTGTGTGTACCCTGCTGAACAATTCTGCCACGGTCAAGCACCAGTATTTTGTCAGCTTCCATAAGTGTATTTACACGCTGTGAAATAATAATTGTTGTCAGACCTTCCACACGTTTGTGCAGCTCTTTTCTTATATTGGCGTCAGTCAGACTGTCCACCGCAGACAAAGAGTCGTCAAAGCACAGCACCTTTGCACCTGAATACAGTGTACGGGCAATTGCCACACGCTGTTTCTGACCGCCTGAAAGGGTAACACCCTTTTCACCTACGATTGTGTCGTAACCATTTTCAAAGTTGGTGATACTGCGATGCACCTGTGCAATTTCGGTGCTTTTTATGATTTTTTCCATATCAGGCTGTCTGTCTGTTATGGAGATATTTTCTTTTATTGTTTTGCCAAAAAGGAATGGCTCCTGCATTACGATGCCGATATTCTGTCTTAAAGTATGCAGGTTGATATCGTTGATATTTACACCGTCTATGGTGATTGTGCCGCTGTCTGGTATGTAAAAACGTGCCAATAGCGCCAGAATGGTACTTTTGCCGCTGCCGGAAGCACCAAGTATGGCAACTGTCTGTCCTGCAGGAACAGAGAAAGAAAGATTTTCAAAAATTTTCTGTTTGCCAAAGGAGAAGGATACTTCCCTGAACTCAATATCACCCCTGAACTCAAAGTCAATGCCGCTTTCGTAGTCTTCCTGTGGGGCGTTGTAAACTTCGTTTATTCTTCCCAGTGAAACTGTGGCTTTTGCCATATTGCCCACAATTCTGCCAAGGGAACGTATAGGCCACGCCAGCATATTGTTGTACACCATAAAGGAGATAATCTGCCCAGGTGTAATAAAGCCCTGTACCGCAAAATATGTGCCGCTGGACAATACCAGTATAACCTGTAATACAGGCAACAGGTCACCGATAGCCCAGTACCAAGCCATAAGGTTGCCCATTTTCATCCACATATCTGTAAACAGGTTGTTGCCTTTTTCAAAAAGTTCACGTTCCTGCTTCTGCTTGCCGAAGGCACGCACAACCCTTGGGGCAGACAGGTTTTCCTGTACACGTGACTGCAACTCCCCTTCTGCTTCGTCAGCCGCCAGAAAGCGCTTCTGGATTTTGCCTGTGAAGAATATGGAGAAAAAGCTTACCAGTGGCACTGTTGTAAAGGAAATAAGCGCCAGTGGTACAGAGATGCCTGCCATAAACCAATAGGCAATCACTATTTTTGAAATAACACGGATAATATCTGTCATTTCCAGAACAAACATGCGCACTGTGTCAATGTCAGTGGAACAGCGCTGGATGATATCCCCTGTGTAAATGCCCTTGTGATAGGCAAAGGTAGCGCTCTGAAGTCTTTCAAAAATGGCCTGTCTCATATTGTAGCCCAGATTTTCACCAAGGTAATTTGATGCATTGAGACGGGAATATTCGCAGAAGGCTTCTATCAGCTTGATAGCCACAAACACGCATATTACTATCCAGATATTCCGGATAAAGTATTCCCTGCCGCCAAGTCTGTTTATGATATCCACCAGAAACCGTGGCAAATCAAAAGGTGCATTGCCGATAATACTGTCTACGGCAACACCTATCAGCTTTGGACCTGAGAATGAGAAGAAAGACCCTATCAGTATAAAAAATACAGCAGAAAAAAGATAACCGTAGTTACCCTTCATCTGCTTTTTAAGAAAATTATATTTTGAATCGGTCATAATAAACTGCCTTTATCTAGAGTATATACTCTAATATTACACCAAAAGAGGTGAAATATCAACAAAAGGCAAAGCTATTGACAGATATAGAATATTCGATGCTTTTGCACTTTTGTTTTACATACTGAAAGCCAGCCGTTATGTCATACGGCTGGCTTTATGTTGTTTAATAGTCCATCAGCTGTGGATATGTGTATACATCGCCGGAGAATGAAATAACCTCGATATTTTCCAGATATTCCAGAGTTTTTACAAGGGTGAAGTTTTTGTATTTTGATGTGCCGCCGTGCACAATTTCGTTGCCTGCGCCACAGCAAAGACCGTTGCTTTCAAAGTCTTCGCCTGTAAGATGCAATGTGACTTCCTTTTCCACAGGGCCTGTCAGTTCTTCCACTCCCACTATGGAATTTTCCTCAATATTGTGCATTGTGGCAAGCTCCCTGGAAGTATATCTGAATGTAATGGTAACATCTGTTCCCGGTGCAATATTGTCTACATAGTCCTGATATTTATCGTTAGGCACTACCATATAGCAGTTCCACCAGTCATGGGCAAGACCAAGCAGTTCTTTATCAATATGTACGTGGTGCTGTATTTTAAAGAATGTAAACCAGTTGGAGTCCAGCATAATAGACCTTTCTGTAACAAGCAGGTCCGGGCGGATATAGTCTGATGTATCGTTTACAAGATGCAGAAGATTTTTTTCCATAACTTTTTCAAACACAATCTCTTCACCACCAGATGCAGTGAGGATAACCTTGCTGTCCTGTGTCACAAAGGTACCTGAAGTGCCATCTGCTAGCTGGAATGTGCCGTCTTCATTCAGGACAAATGTGTCGCTCTTATCAGTTGTAAACTGGCACCACTGACCGTAGAGAATCATCCGGTTGTACTGCCGTCTTGCTTTTACAAGAGTGTCGTAAAGTTCAACCTCCTCTTTCTGCTCCCGTGTAAGCTTGTTGTAAAATCTTTCTGCTGTGGCAATATCTTCACCGCTTTCCTGCGTAACTGTGCCGATTGCCTTTATCATAACATCTGTGTCAAATGCTTCACGGCTTTGCTTTTTACATCCTGTAAGGGAAATACAGCAGATAATTGCCAGAAATAATGCTGTCAGTTTTTTCATAACGTCTCTCCTTATTATGCCAGCCTATGCAGGCTTGCCATAAATACTCTGACTACCATACTATCAATATCAGCTGAAACTGTCAATAACAGGGGGCTTTTTATGCTTGTTTCTATACAGAAATATTTATTTTTATTCAGGAATCTGCTATACTGGAATCACTATATATATTATTAGCGGAGAACAGCTATGTCTGGTTATATTTTTACAATTTTGTTTGCAGGGGTAATATTCCTTGCCATGATAATAAATCTTGCACTGAAAAAGGAATTTACCGCCAGAATTACAGGGCTGTGCATACTTGTTGCAGCTTTGGGAGGTCTGTTTATCTACGGGTACGGCTTCTCATTATCCACCGACCATCAGCCGCTGGCTGTGTTGCGCTGTGTAATGGCAGTATGCGGTATGTTTACAGGCAAAAATGATTTTTCTGCAGTGAAGGACACTCCTCTTTTCTCCACACTTACAGCACAGTTTTTCTTCTGGCTGATACATATGATGGCACAGTATGCCACTGCCAGTGCTGTTATCGCCACACTGGGCGCCCGTGTGCTGCGCCGTATGCGTCTGTGGCTGGCGTGTTTTGGCAACACTGCGCTGATTTACGGTGTGAATGACGACAGCGTGGCCTTTGGCAGACAGCTGGCTGAAAAAGGCGACAACGTAGTGTTTGCAGATGAAAAAAGCGCTGATTCCCTTGCCGGTACCATTTCCTCATACAGCGGTGTGGTAATCAACGAAAAAAATGCCATCAGCCCTGATAAACGCTTTCTGTCAAGTCTGGGTATCCGTGGCAACAGCCAGAAATATACCTTCTACGCCCTTAACAAAACCTATTCAAAAAACATTCAGTTTGCCATGGCGCTGAGAGATGCCCTGCAGGAAAAAGGCATACAGCCACACCAGACATCAATCACTCTGCTGGGTGACGAGGAAGTACACGCCGCCGCACTGCAGTCTTACGGTGACAAATACGGCTTTGGCAATGTGACTGTGCTGGACCCTTCCACAATGGCAGCCCGTCTGCTGGTGCAGAAATTCCCGCCTTGTGATTTTATCGATTTTGATGAAAATGCCCTTGCCAGAGAAAACTTTGACTGCGCTGTTATCGGCTTTGGCAAAATAGGACAGGCTGTGATGAAACAGCTGGTTATGAACGGACAGTTTGAAGGCAGTAAATTCCGCATGGGTATCTTCGCACCTGACCGGCACAATGTGACAGGGTATATGTCCATGTGCAACAGCGCACTATTAGACAATTACGACATTAAATTCTACACATATGACGGCCGAAGCCAGAATATGTTCCAATATCTGAAAGAAAATAAAGATACACTCAAATACATAGTTATATCTGCCGGGGAAACCACCCTGAACAACGAAATAGGCACAGAAATAGCCCGTTTTCTTGCAAGGGCAGGCAGTAAGGCGCAGGTGTATCTGTGTGAATACAGTGGTGTAACCTGCCTTACTGAAAATCTGGTTACTCCGAAAAAATGGCCTGTGTACACAACAGAACTGCTGTGCACAAACAAGCTGGACTCAATGGCAATGGGTCTGAACCACTATTATTCAAACAACGACAAATCAGCAGAAGAAAACTGGAACAACTGCGACTATTTCAGCCGTATGTCCAGCAGGGCATCGGCAGACTTTATTCCTTCCATGGTAAAACTGGCTGGCAGGACACTGGAAACAGCCCCACAGGACTGGAACCTTACTCCGCAACAGCTGGAAAATATGGCAAAAACAGAGCATCTGCGCTGGTGCGCCTTCCACTATATCATGGGCTATGAGCCAATGCCGATGGAGACTTATCTGGAAAGAATAAATCAGTATCTGGCAGAAAAAGAGGAAAAAGGCTACAGCAATCTCCGTTTTGGCAAGGACAATGTGACACATCAGCACATCTGTCTTGTGCCTTGGGATGAACTGGACAGGCTTTCTGAAATTGAAATCAGACTTGCAGGCAAAAATCAGAACTATAAAGCCGCTGATGTAAACAACGTTCTGGCAATACCAAAGCTGATTGCCAGCGCAGATTCATAAGAGGTAGTTTATGAAAAAAAGACATTTGAAAATAATTATATCCCTGTTGTCTGCATATTTTGTGGCACTGTGGCTGCTTTTACTGGCAGAATCCTTCAGCCCTGATGCCTCCATCACATCATTCAGGGATGCCCTCTGGTACTCTCTGGTTACGCTGACAACTGTAGGCTATGGTGATTTGTTCCCTGTTACCCTGGCAGGCAAATTAATCGGCGGCATATTCCTGTTTTTATCCACCAGCCTTGTGGCAATGCTTGTTGTACTTGCCATGACATTCAGTCAGGTATATACAGTTTTCCGCCTGAACTTTTTACAGAAAAACAGCTGGTATATCTTCTCTGGCCTCAATCCGCAGACTGCAGCGCTGGCACAGAATATTCTGTCAGCTGATGCATCCGCTGTGGTAATATTTCCAAAGGATGACAAAGACAAAGACAGCGGACTGTATTCACTGGTAAAAGGCAGATATGTATTTTTCCTTAAAGGCAATGTATCAGATGCCCTTTCACTGAAAAAAAACAGTGAAAACTGCCATCTGTTCTTCCTTGAAACAGACAGCTACGGCAACTACCGTAATGCCCTGCCATTCAGCGGCAGTGGCTGTAACATATACTGTATGTCTGACTATGCACCACGGCAGACACCTGCTGATATAACCCTGTTCAGCCCATACAGTCTGTGCGCCCGCATCTACTGGCAGAAACAGCCACTGGAACAGAGCGCCAAAAACATAGTTATCATAGGTGGCGGCAGCTATGCCAATGCCCTGCTGGAACAGGCTTTGCTGGTAAATGTATTTTCACCACAGCAGTCTATAAACTATCACATCTACAACAATGTAAATTTCTCCAAAATACATCACCGCTTATCACAGGTGGTTTCTGTAAACAACACACTTGCTGATACTGATAATCTGATTTTCCACACAGGTTTCTGGGCGGATAACACCGACATCCTTACAAATGCTGACAGGATACTTATCTGGGAGGACGGGGATAATCAGAATCTGGATATATTCTCTGCCCTTTCGGAAAACATTGCGCTGAAAGGCAAGGTGCACCTGCGTCTTGCACAGGAGGTGCCTGGGGCAGACTCTTACGGCAGTGACAACCAGCTGTTTACATCAGCCCTGGTTATGAATATGGACAATGTAAAAACCGCCAGAGCTCTGCACAATCTGTACCTGTCCACCACAGGTGCAACGGGGCCTTTGTGGGAAGAATTATCTGTATTCACCCGTAAATCCAACATTGCCGTGGCAGACCATATACAGACAAAAATCAGAATTCTGCTGAATGATGATTCCATCACTGCAGTGGACAGCCAGCTGTGTAAAGAAGCCTACAAGGCATATATTGAAAAATCTGCAGGCAATCACCGTTTCTTCAGACATACTGAACACAACCGCTGGATGAGATTCCACGCTTTATACGGCTGGGAATATGCACCACAGCGCAACAACAGCCTGCGCCAGCATCCATCTATGGTACCGTTTGAACAGCTGTCAGAAGCCGAAGGGGCAAAAGACGACTCTTCATGGATTTTACTTAATCAGCTGGCAGATATTCTTAAAAACAAATAGAGACAGACTACTATGAACCAAGAGAAAAAGGACTTCAGGTTTGACGTTTTTATCAGTTACCGTCATTCCGATTTAGACAGTGCCGCCGCAGGCTATCTGCACAAAGCACTTGAAAACTATAAAATACCAAAAGAAATACAGCAAAAAATAGGAAAGAAAAGAATCAACCGAGTTTTCCGTGACGAAGAGGAACTGGGTGCTTCCAGTGACCTGTTTACCGAAATTGAAAACAGTATCAAGGAATCAGAATATCTGCTGGTGGTTCTGTCCCCAAGATACAAGCAGTCCAAATGGTGTATCAAAGAGATTGAATCATTTTTGAAATACCGCAGCAGAGACAATATTCTGGCTGTAATCATCGAGGGCGAGCCATACGATGTGTTCCCTGATATACTGATTGAAGAAGGTGAACCACTGGCGCTGGATATCCGTGCCAAAGACAAAAAGCAGATGCTGAAATATGCAAAAGAGCGTCTGCCACGTCTGGTTGCCCCTATTCTGGGCTGTTCCTATGACGAACTGTATCAGCGCCACCGTGTATGGCGCATGCGCAGAATAGCCATGCTGTCTGGCATTATTGCCACACTGTCTCTGGCTGTAGGCGCTGTAACCATTAAACAAAACATTGAAATAAACAAAAACTATGTGGCAAAGCAGGAAAACCAGTCCCGCTATCTTGCCAAAACTTCCAACGATTTATTGTCCAAAGGTGACAGGGAGACAGCTTTGCTGGTTGCCCTTGAAGCCCTGCCAAAGGGCAGTGGGGACAACAGCCGCCCTTACGTTGCTGAGGCACGTATAGCACTGGAGGATGCACTGTATACATATCAGCTGGACTATTACTACAATCTGCACCCTGTAAAAATTATGGAAATGAACTCTGATTGCGGCACTATATCCGACTACAACCAGCAGGAAGATGTATTGCTTACATCCGACGACCTTGGCTCAATCTATATATGGGATGCAAAAACCGGTCAGCAGATTTTTGTAATGGACAGATATGTGACAGAAGATGCACGTCTTACAGGTAACAATCGTCTGCTGGGCAAAACTGCCGATGGCATTTACTGTGTGGACTATACCACAGGCGAAATGCTGTGGGCATGGCTTTACCCACAGTGCGAAGCCTGCTACCATAGCCGCTTTATGTGGGACTACAGCCCTGCCACAGACACTGTGGTATGTGTGTCCACCTCTATGACCATAGACAAAAAAATAGAGTTTAATCTGGAAAAAGGCGAAACACTGGTAAACCCTGTGCTGACAGACAGCCACAAAGTACATACTGTAAACTGTGCAGACGGCAGTTCAGCCCTATGGACACCAGAGGAATACTACGGTGGTATAGCCGAGGCTGGTTTACAGCGCACTGTAAAAGGCATAAGTATTTCACCAGATGGCAGTATGGTTGCCCTGCAGGTATATCAGCCTGACAGTGCAGATATAGCCCAACTGGGCACGATGCATCTCTATGTATACCCTGCACAGGGTGGGGATGCAGTTTACAGCACCAGCTTTACATCATATCAGGGACTGGAAGGTCTGTACTGGATAGACAACAGCCGCCTTGTGTGTGCATATACAGACGATACAAGCATCTATGCCCTGGGCATACTGGAAAACCCACACAACTGGTATATGGACTGCTATGATGTGATAAATAAAGAAAAGCTGTATTCCATTGCGGACCGTGCAATGAGCCTGTCTTACAAGCTGTATTTCAACAGCTTTGAATGTACAAACAGCGCTGGGGAAAACCACAACGTTGTCAGCGTTATAAACGGCAATACTGTATTGGTTTTTGACCAGCAGACAGGCAATGTATACAGCCGTATCGAAGACCGCAGTCAGATACGCCTTGTTCAGCCGTTGCCAAACAAGACAACAATGCTGGTTATGACACTTGACGGGTATGTATTTGTTACAAAGCCCCTTTCTGACGAAATATATAACCCTGTTCTCAATAGCCTTATGTACTACATCGACGTAGGCTTTGTGGAAAAATGCGAAAGATACAACAACAAGACATATATTTTCAACGGTTCTTCCGTTTACTGGTATCAGGACTACATCGATTTCAATTTTAAAATGATGGCATCTCCTGTAAGTGTAGGTTTTTCACAGTCCAGCCAGTATATGTACAGCGTTTCCTACGATAAGGAAATCAATCTTTACGATATAAACACCAAAGAAATATTATTTACAGACGATGTTTCTCTGACAACAGGCTATAAGCACAATGCAGATATTATAGACAACAGATATATGGTTTACCCTGCTACACAAAGCGGTATCCTGTCAGTTTATGATATAGAAAACAGCACAGTTGCCGACTACCCTGTGTCTGATAAGTTAGGGGAAGCAACAATAATGATAGGCGCCACAAACCAGAACAGCCACTTTGTCAGCGCCTGGCACAAGGATTTGCGGTTGTATGACGACAGTGTTTCCCTATGGTATGACGAAGAAAAGCTGGCCTGCAACGTGGTGTGGGTAAAAAATGTTACTGACGGCAGTGAAGCTGCAGCTATCAGCGGCAGTCAGATTCTTGAAAAGCTGAAGACCCCACAGCTGTACAGCTTTACTTTGAAATCTGCCATGATTTCAGGTGATGATAAATATCTGATTATCTGTGGTGAAGCCACTGTCAGCGCAGAGGACGCCACAAAGACAAAGCATATGGAAATGCTGATATGGGATATAGCCAACAGTACATGGCTGGACACAGATACATCTGCATTTGAAAATCTTGTGGATTCATCCTCATCTGTGTACACCCGGGACAGCTGGATTATGCCTGGCACCAGCCTGATAAACACATACCACACAGACGGCACTGTGGATATAATCAACCTTACAGAAGGCAATGTCGTGCACAGCTTTGCACCGGGTGTGGTGGGCAGTCAGGAAATTGCATTTACACCAGACGGCGACCACCTCATATTCCAGGATGGTTCAAACCGACTGAAAATCTATAACTGGAAAGAAGGCAGATACACACTGGAACATGCTGTAGGCGAAATGGGTGCATTGGAATTTGAATTTTACAATGACGGCAGACAGCTATCCGCCACTATGTCTGTAGGGGCATATATTTCCAAGGTTATGCAGATTTATGACCTGACAGATACAGGTGTATACACACTGCAAAACTCTGTTGATGGCTGTATAGCCTGTGACGGCATAACCACGGTAATATCAGACAATGATTATTCCCGTTTCTACCCTTACTACACCTTTGACCAGCTGATAGATATGGCAGGGGAAATTCTGGGTCAGCGCACACTTACACCTGCCGAAAGACAGACATACTTTATCGACTGATAAGACCTGTTTTCCCACTGGTTCCAGCTGTAAAAATACGCCCTTATCTGTGGTTTGGACAGTCTGTATCCACAATGTATCCATATTGGATACGCAGGATAGTATAGTATAGGTTAGGTTAGTATAGGTTAGGTTAGTATAGGTCAGTATAGGTCAGGATATATATATCACTGCCATATATAAAAATTCTCTGGCTATGGCTGATTAAATAATAATCTGAAAACAATCACACAAAAAGGTCGTGTACACGAAGATACACGACCTTTATATTTTACAGGGTATATTATTTGCCGATGGCCTGTGCTACAGCCTGTGCCAACTGATCTGGGCAGGATGTAGGTCTTTTACCACAAGGTATGCCAGACAGCAGGGCTATTACATCATCCGCTGTTCTGCCTTCTGCCAGTGTCGCCATACCTTTGTTGTTGCCGTCACAGCCGCCGATAATCTGAACATTTTTTACAATGCCGTCTTCAATATCAAATTCGATACTTTTGGAATGTACTCCTGTTGGTGTATAACTGTAATGCATATTAATCTCCTTTACTTTGTGCCGATATTTTTATTCCTACCATTATCTTAAAGCAAATGCAGTTTCAAGTCAATTGTCATCTGCCCCCATATTACTGTTGCAGAATTACAGCAGATTTTTTATAATATACTTAATGTCGTGAAAGGGGCTTTTATATGAAGAAAATAGATATTACACAGTTTTCAGACAGCTATGCAGTGCGAAAACTGACCCCTGATGATATAGACATGATTTATAAACTTTGCGAGGGGAACCCACAGTTTTATAAATACTCTGGCAGGGAACTTTCCAAAGAATTGATTGCGCAGGATATGGAAATAACACCACCCAATATACCGCCAGAGCAAAAATACTTTATAGGCTTCTTTGATGGTGATATACTGCTGGCTGTTATGGATTTGATAGATGGCTACCCTACACAGAATCACGCATACCTCGGCTTTTTTATGGTGGCTTATAATTTGCACCAGATGGGCATTGGCACCAGCATTATTTCCAGAACACTGGAGTATTTAAAACAGCAAGGCTTTAAATACTGCCGACTGGGTATAGACAAAACCAACCCACAGTCAAACCACTTCTGGAAAAAGAATGGCTTTGGCATAATCAAAGAAGTATCCACAGATGAGGGAATAATTCTGGTGGCAGAAAAGCAACTGTAGTATATAGACAAAACGGAGAATTGATATGTCAGTAGTATTTACAACAATTTCAAACAAATTTATAGCCATGTGTGCTGATAAACAGAGAATCAACAGCACCACAGGTGCAATGGCAGAAGATATGACCAAAATCGAAAAATGGTCACCTGCAGTGGCTGTAGGCATAAGCGGCGATTTAACAGTGGGTGAATATATCCGCTCTGCAATACACCGCTATATAACAGAAATGGGTATACACAACTTTGGCATTGGTGAAATAGGCGACCTTTTTATACAGAGCTATCACACAGCTGTAAAAAATGAAAAGGTGTCCCTTGCCAGTACAACAAAATTTATTATAGCAGGGCGCTTTTCTGACAATAAGGCAGGTGCAGTGGTTATCAGAGTAAGCGAGGATAAGGCAGATAAGGAAATTTATGAAACTGCCAGTGTCCCTGCCACACTGATTCTGGAGCCTGAAGATTTATCTGCAAATGAATGCAATATGCTGTTGGGCAAAGCACTGAAAAATGTGGAGGGCAAATATCTGAAAAATCCGCTGGAATCCATCCATCGCAAAGCCGTGAGAAATGTGTCTGAACACAGCAGATTCACAGGCAAAGAGTCTGACTATATTTTAATAACTTTATAAACAGCACAAGAGGCAGGCCGCAAAAGTCTGTCCCTTTGATTTACCAATAAAATTTGTGAGTTTTGATATTTATATAATATAATATTGAAAACTGTGTAATATTATTTTATAATTACTTTGACAGGATATATAATATTATTTATAAACATCAATCAACAGGAGCAAAGCCCATGATTCGTATATTGGTAGATTCCGCATCTGACGTAGCATACAATAATTCCGAAAACATTTATGTAGTTCCACTATCTGTTACAATCAACGAAAAAACATATCTTGACGGTGTCCAGCTGGGACACGATGAATTTTACGATATGCTGACATCAACAGATACATTTCCTAAATCTTCACAGCCTTCCCCACAGGCCTTTGCAGAGGTGTTCCAGCAGGCAAAAGAAAAAGGCGAAGAGCTTATATGCATATTGCTATCCAGCGGTGTAAGCGGCACATATCAGAGTGCCTGCCTTGCAAAAAATATGGCAGACTATGACAAAATACATATCATCGACTCCCTGACAGGCTCTTACGGTGTATATCTTCTGGTACAGCAGGCACAGAGAATGATTCAGCGTGGGTACAGTGCACAGGAAATTGTGGCAGAAATAGAAGAGCTTAAAAGCAGGGTTATGGTATATCTCAGTGTGGATACACTGGAATATCTGTACCGTGGTGGCAGATTAAGCAAAACCTCTGCCCTCATCGGCAGTGTGGCTAAAATCAAACCTGTTATTTACGTTACAGGTGAAGGCACTATAGGTGTGTTCAACAAACAGATAGGTATCAGCCGTGCCATAAATGCACTGGCAGATGTTGCAAAGGCCAACCCGGCTGATGAAAATCATTCCTTCTATACAATCTGTACCGCAGGTACACACAACATTGAAATGCTGGAAAATAAGCTGGCGGAAAGCGGCGTAGCTGTTACACAGCGTATACAGATGGGCCCTGTAGTAGGCACACACGCAGGTCCGGAAGCATTCGGCATAATCTATATCAGAAAATAAATAAAAGACAGGTCACAAAAGACCTGTCTTTTTGTTTTGCCTTATTTTATATCATCCATAGTCTGCCACTTTTTCATAGCTTCTTCCAGTGTCATCCCCTGTGTGATACCCTGTTTTCTGGCTGTATTTACCGCCTGGATTTCTTTCATCTTTTCACCTGTAAGGCTGTAGCCTTTCATAGCTACAAGAGTCATTACCCAAGCCAGCATAGGTATTATGCAGAACAGCAGTACAACCACCATCTGCATACCAGGTGCATAGGCTGTGGTGCTGTCTGGCAGAGTTGAAATACCTATTGCCGCTACAGCTATGCCAACCACAGTGGAACCAAGGGAGCTTACCAGCTTGTCCACAAGTGAAAAGAGTGTGCCCATAATGCCCGGTATATATTTGCCACTGCGGTATGTTTCGTAGTCGGAGCAGTCTGCAACCATCGGTATAGACATATCGGCTGTGGCATAATATGCCCCGTAGCCTACACCAAAGAACACTACAAACAGTACGGTGTACAGGTTTATTGAAGAAAACGGAAGAATTGACAGATTCAGCGCTGGCACTCCCCGTTTCCACATTGCCAGCAGAACCAACACCCCCACATACATAGCCAAGGCTATTTTTGTGTATTTTACAAGGGAGGCTTTCTGCCCGTGTTTCTGGCTGGTTTTTACAGTAAGCACAAAGAACGGTGCGCTGAAAATATAACCCACTGCCATCATAGGCAGGTAGAGATTGTCGTAATTGCCCATCATAGAGCCATAAAGCATACACAGTACAGTCATATTTGTGGCAATGGAGAAAGCCAGCTTACAGCCAGCCCCTGCAACCATAAGGCGGGTAAGCTCTGTATTGTTTTTCAGTATTTCCACATAGTCCTTCAGTGCTACCTTTTCCTGCTGCCCACCAAGACCGAAATACTCCTCTCTGTCCTTTTCAGCAATGCCGATTATAGCAAGGATTGTGAGAAAAGCAGACAATACTATAGCTACAGGCACCATAACATCAAAGAAGCCAGCGCTGTTATAGCCGCCCAGTTTCTTCTGCAATACAGGTGCCAGTATCTGCACCAGCCCCATACCGATAAAGCTTGCTACTGTGTTGAATATGGTAAACAGCGGGCGCTGCTGTGGGTCGTTGGTAAGGCAGGTCTGCCCCGAGCGTGTGCAGGAGGTCTGGAATGTGTAACCGATTACATACAGTGCATAAAACAGCACAAAGCAGGTGTATCTCAGCCACATCATATCAGGTGACACAATTCTTGTGCCAAAGTACATAAGCAATGATGAAACTATCATTATCCCGTTGCCTATTACCATAAACGGACGGAATTTGCCGAATTTTGTAACAGTTCTGTCCATAATGGCACCGATAACAGGGTCGGTAACTGCGTCAAAAAGACGCATTACCGTAACCATAGTGGTGGCAAACATAAGAGCCAGCCCCAGAACACCGTTTGCATAATATGCTATAAAGTTCAGGGTTAAGATATAGTATACATTTGTTGCCCCATTGTTCATAGGGAACAGTATCAGCTGATAGGGTTTTGCCCTGTTCAGTTTTACACCATTGTTTTCGCTCATTTTTGCCTTCCTTGCAGTCATACCAGTGACTGTTTTATTTATTTTTAAAAGCTTTGTATTCTTTATAAGATTCTGATTTTTTGAATGCAGATTTTTTCTTTGCCAGCATAATGGCAGAAGCCACAAACACCACACCAGATACCATCGCTACAGCAGGTACTATTGTAAGCACCGCTGGTTTTATCAGTTTGATTGTTGTGTCTGGACCTACACCGTTCATACCGCTGGAATGTGCAATTGCATACAGGTTGTGGTGGCAGGCTTCTCTCATTGCATTAACAACCACTGCATCATCTTTGTACTGTGGCAGCTGTTCTGTTACATACCACAGCATAGCGTCGTATGTAGAGTTGCCAGCCAGAATGCCATCAACACCATTTACCATTGTTGTGATTACGTTGTCAGAGATTGTAAGACCGTTTGCGCCCCATTCTTCACGGAGAATGTCGTTTACAAGACCTGCATGTGCACCAGCCCACATTGTGCCCCAACGTGTATATGCCATCATAACACCGTTTGCACCTTCTTTTTCAAAGGCTTTCTGGTATGCTTTCAGATAGATTTCACGTGCCGCCTGTTCGCTGAGCCATACACCCAGACCTGTTCTGTCCTGTTCACAGTCGTTAAGTGCAAAGTGCTTGATAACCACGTGCACGCCTTTTTCTTCTATGCCCTTACATTCTGCGGCACAGATTTCTCCTGACAGGAAACCGTCTTCAGAATAATATTCAAAGTTTCGTCCGCCATATGGTGTTCTGTGCATATTTGCACCAGGACCATAAAGTATTGCCACATTTGCCGCAAGGCAGTCGTTTGCCACAATATTGCCTATATCGTAAACCAGCTGTCTGTTGAATGTAGCCGCCAGCACATCTTCAGATGTAAGTGCAGTGGTCACCACACCCAGCTGACTGCCAAAGAGGGATACTGTCAGCCCCTGTGGGCCGTTTTCATCTCGTGTGCCAGGTGCTTCCACAGATTTCACCGGCATTGTCCAGTGGAAAGAGTCACCGATAAGGGAAACCATTTCATCAAAGGTCATCTGGTCCAGCAGTAAATCCCACTGTGGGTCATCGTAATCAAGCCCAATCATATCATAGAGCTTCAGCCCGTTGTCTGCGCCCATAACCGGCATTTCCATCTGTGGATAATCTGCAGGGTCATACTGCAGCAGCTGCAAGTCATCAATCAGCATTTCTGTCAGTGCAATTTTCACTGTTTCCTTTGCACTTGGCATAGTGGCAGACCAGTCGTTTCTTGTCAGCCATACTATATCCTCTTCCACGCCTTCATAGAGATTTGGGTCTGCGGAAGAAACCCTGTTTGTAATGGCTGTGCCATTAAGTGATGTGGAGTATGTTTCTGCATCCAGTACGTCCACTGTGTATTTATATGTCAGTGTGCTGTCGCCGTCAGCATCCATTCTGCCCTGTGTGTTTTCAACTGTGTAGCCTTTCGCTGAAAGGAAGTTGTTTATGGCGTTATGGCTGTCTGTGGCAACTGTCAGATAGTAGTCGCCTGCATCCAGAATATATGTGCCATAGCCGTATGTGTCAAAGGAAGCCAGTTCACGTCTGTCCACCTGTACTGTTACAGTCTGGCTTTCATTTGGGTTGATAATGTCAGTTTTTTCAAAGCCTGCCAGCGCCGCTGCCGCTTTTTCAACGCCATTTTCCTTATCGTATTCTGTGTATGGGCTGTTGAGATAAACCTGTACCACCTCTTTGCCAGCCATATCGCCAGTATTTGTCACTTTTACAGACACATTGAACACATCAGCCTGTGCATCGTATGCTACAGCCATATCACTGTATTCAAAGTCAGTGTAGGACAGACCATAGCCAAATGGGAACGCCACATCATCGCTATAGCTATATTCACCTGCATTGCCTGTGCCCATTACATAGTCTTCATAGCGTGTTTCATAATATTTGTAGCCTACATATATACCTTCCTGATAAATCATATATGTTTCAGCTACATCTGGGATAATGCCTTCTTCATAGCCTGCATAAACCACAGGCACAAAGTTCTGCATTGCAGGGGATGAGAAGTTGTCATAGCAGTATGTGTCCACCAGTGAACCGGATGGGTTTACTGTGCCGGCAATAATATCTGCCACTGCATTGATACCGCTGACACCTACACCGCCTACCCACAGCACAGCATCCACATCGTATTCGTTGTCTTTAAGGAAGTCCACCTGCAGAGGATTGGATGTATTGAGAAGAACCACAATTTTTTCTATTTTGCCGGCATCTTTAAGGGATTTGATACCTGCCAGCATGGATTTTTCATTTTCGTCCAGCGCAAGATAGTTGTATTCCTGGAAAGTAAGGTCCACACCTTCACCGCCAACACGGGAAAGTGTAACGATAGCCGCATCACCATACTGTTCAACTGATGAAAGCACATCGTCTGTATAGCTTTCCCAAGGTGCTTCGCCAACTTTTGCACCGGATGTGTAGCCACCGCCATCACGGGTATACTGTGCGCCATCACCTGTAAGGTAAAAGTCCCACAGGGTATCGTTTACATTAAGACCAGCTTTTTCCATAGCTGTTTTCAGATTATCCGCTTTGGAAGAGTCTACGTTACCAGAGCCTGTACCACCATAGATAAATGAAACTGATGATGTGGAAAACAGGCTTACAGCCGCACCTTTACCCAGTGGCAGTGCATTGTTTTCGTTCATAAGCAGGGCGGCACCTTCTGCTTCAACCTGATACACCAGCTCCCTGCCACGTGCTTCCCTTTCTTCAGTGGTATAGTCTTCTGTAAAGTACTGTGCGCTCATATCTTCATTTTCCAGTTCCCAGAAAGAACCGCCAAGGAAAAGCGCAACAGTATTGTCAAAAAGATTCAGGCAGATTGCCAGTGCAATAAATATTGCACACAATGGACCTGACAGCCACGCCAAAAATTTCCACGGACGTGTGGCTTTTTTCATAGCTTTTTTATACGCCTTTTTACGGGCTTTCATTTCACGTTTTTCGCTCATGTTTTTCTCCTTATATTCTCAAACCCAGTTCTGGCTTTTGCCTTTTTTCACCTTGTACTCAGGTCTCGGGCTGTCTGTTTTATATATAACCGCTGTGTCTTTATAATCACCAGCCATAGCCTCAATATGGTTTTCTGCTTCCAGCTTTAATCTGAATTTAAAAACCTTTTCTCCCTTCCGGGTGGCAACCAGACTGCCGTTGTTATAAAGGGATACCTGCCCCATATTTGAGTATACTGTAATATCTGTAACACTTTCCGGGCGGTATTCATATCGCTTGCCACACAGATGTACAAATTTTTCATCGCTCCACCAGGCTTTATACAGGTAGAAGCTGTCTTTTCGGATTTTGCGGTCAAATGTCACCAGGCCTTTGTGGTTCATACCTGCTTCGCCGCCTTGGTCACGGGCGTCTGCCGCAAAGTCAAACATATTCCACACATATGTCCCCCATAAAAACGGGTGCCTGTCAAAGCACTTCAGCATATATTCGTGGTATTTTGCCTGATATTCTTCGGTATGGTCACCACGTCTTGGTTTTGAACTGTGAAGATTTGGCATACCTTCTGCGCCATATTCGGAATATCCCAGTGGTCTGTGCGGATATTTCCAGTGGTAGAATTTCATAAACCAGTCGTTTAAAAACAGCCCAGGTGCATACCAGCCAAGATACAGGTTCCACGCAACAATGTCTGTGATTTTGCTTACAGGGTGGAATGGGTGGCACATGGCATAGCAGGCAAGTGTTGTAGGTCTTGTCGGGTCCAGTTCTTTGGTGAATTTATTCAGCCGATGGTGGTTGTCCAGCATATCCGCCCTGTGCTTTGAAGAAATGGTTATTTCGTTTGAAACACCCCACATCACTATGGACGGATGGTTAAAGTTCTGTACCACCAGTTCTTTCATCTGGAAAAATGTATTTTCCCTGCCCTCTGGCATATGTGCGGAAATATATGGAATCTCTGCCCACACAAGCATACCGTATTTATCACACAGGTGATAAAAATACTGGTTGTGCTGGTAATGTGCCAGACGGATGGTGGTAACACCCATTTCACGGATGATGTCCATATCCTCTTCCATCTGGCTGTAAGATATGGCATTGCCTATACCTTTGAAATCCTGATGGCGTGACACACCGCGCATAGGGTAGTGTCTGCCATTAAGGAAAAATCCTTTGTCTGCATCGATATAAAAGGTTCGCACCCCTACCTTACAGCTGATTTCATCCACAGCTTCGCCATCGCAGATAAGGGCGGCAGTCAGTGTATAAAGGTATGGGTCATATACACCGTTCCACAGGTGAACATCTTCCACTTCCATCACTGCCTGTGGGCCACAGCCTGTTGCAACACAGGCGCCCTGTGCATCCCACAGGGTAAATTTTATCTGGCAGTCATCCTCTGCCACCACATAGGCTGTGGCTGTGATAATGCCTTTTGTGTCTTCCACAGCTGTGGTGATTTTCAGCCCGTTGCCGCCGTAATAATCAAGGTCAAAGTGGTTTTTGTTTACTGTAATCAGTTCCACATCACGATAAATACCACCATAAAAGGTAAAGTCCGCCACCTGTGGATAAACAGTGTTATTCCTGCTGTTGTCCACCAGTACTTTCAGATGGTTGCTTTCAGCCAGAAAATCAGTTATATCCACACGGAAAGTAGAATAGCCGTTGTGATGTATGCAGATTTCCCTGCCGTTTAAAATCACAGTTGCACTGGCATTTACCCCCTGAAACTGCAGATAAACCAGCTGGTTGTTTGCATACTGCGGACGTGGGAAATTCTTTTCATAACAGCACTGTCCACGGTAATAACCGTTGCCACCGTCCTGCCCGTCAACAGCATTCCAAGTATGTGGCAGATTAACGGCTACAGGCTGTCCGTCAGGCCCTGTGAAAACCCAGTCATTCATCAGAAGCTGTGTTTGTCTCATCTGTCTGCACATCCCCTTTCTTCTCAAGATTCATACCTATTTTTGCCCGTATTTACAGGGCAAAACAATAATTTTACTTTTAATTTACTTTTATATCAATTATATTGGCATCCTCATATTTTTGCAACATATGCAGGAATTTCCAAAGGAATTTAACGCAGGGAAAAGCCCTGCAACAGCATTAATTTTTTCTTTCTTTCTATACATTATTTTTATTATAAAATGTGGAAAAAAACAATTATTTGTGGTATAATGTTTATTTAGAATAGTATGCATTTTTATAAAAAACATTGGTGTGGAGTTCATTTAAAAAGGAGATAGTATGTCACAATATGTTTTTATTTTAATATGGATTCTGGCAATGTTTCTTGTCAGGGCCATGACGAATGTAGGCTACAGCCCTGTCTACATTCTTGGCAAAAAAGAATACAGGGTGTCAAAAGGCTTTGCCCTGTTTACATTTGCGCCGGTTATACTTATGGCGACTTTCCGCAGCTGGATAGGTGATACAGAAGCCTACAGAAAATCCTTCAACAATCTGCCAGACAATATTACAGAATTGCTGGAATATCTGCCGACTGTCAAAAAAGACGTGGGATTTTCCGTTTTAAGCGGCCTTATAAAGACAGTCACAAGCAGTGATATTATATATTTCTTTATCATCGCCGCCATACAGGGGCTGGTGTTGATTTATGTATACAGAAAATACTCCACAGACTATGTCTTTTCTGTTTTTTTATTTATTGCATCCATAGACTATATATCATGGATGTTCAACGGTGTGCGCCAGTTTCTGGCTGTTACAATTATCTTTGCAGCCACAACACTTATGCTGGAAAAGAAATGGCTTTCCACATTTCTCGTTATCATTCTGGCGTCCACAATGCATCAGTCGGCACTGCTGATGATACCTTTTGCAATTATCGCACAGGGCAAGGCGTGGAACAAGAAATCCATTATGTTCCTTGTCGCCACACTTGCGGCGGTTGTGTTTGTTGACCAGTTTACAAACATTCTTGATGCAGCCATGCAGGAAACACAGTACTCAAGCATGGTATCAGACTGGCAGTCGTGGGGAGATGACGGCACAAACTTTTTCAGGGTGCGGGTATATTCAGTGCCGACCATACTGTCTGTTATAGGCATAAAATACATACGTATGGCAGACGACCCTGTGATAAATTTCTGTACAAATATGTCTATTGTATCAACTGGTTTATATATTATCTCCATGGTAACCAGTGGTATATTTATAGGTCGATTGCCTATTTACGCATCATTGTACAGCTATATTCTTCTGCCATGGCAGATAAAACATATATTCACAAAACAGTCCTCACGTCTGGTCTATACAGCCGCTATGCTGGCATATCTGGCATTTTACGCTTATCAGGTATTTATACTGTGGGGTTTATATTAAGAGGTATTTATGAAAAAAGTAATAACATATGGAACATTTGATTTGTTGCATTATGGACATATAAATTTATTACAGCGAGCAAAGGCTTTGGGTGATTACCTTATAGTAGCCTTATCAACAGATGAGTTTAACCGGAATGAAAAAAACAAAAAATGTTATTTTTCTTATGAAAGAAGAAAACAGCTTTTAGAAGCTATACGCTATGTTGATTTGGTAATTCCAGAAGAGACCTGGGAGCAAAAAATATCAGACGTCAAAGAATTCAGAGTTGACACGTTTGTAATAGGCGACGACTGGACAGGCAAATTTGATTACCTTAAAGAATACTGCGATGTAGTATACCTTTCAAGAACTCCAGAAATATCAACTACACAAATCAAAGCAGAATTAAAAGAGTAAAGGATTTTATTATGGAAAGCAAACTTAGAGACCTGCAATTGTTACAAACAGAAATGCTGGATGTAGTAGATGCATTCTGTAAAGAGCACGATATACCATACTCATTGTACGCAGGAACATTGCTTGGTGCGGTGCGCCATCAGGGTTTTATCCCTTGGGACGACGACCTTGATATATGTATGTCACGAGAAAACTACAATCGTTTTATCCAGCTGTGGCACAAGCACAAACCAGCTGGATATATTCTGCAAAACAAAGAAACAGAGACCGGCTTTACACAGTCATTTACTAAAATCCGTAAAGAAAACACCACTTTTCTTCAGTTTGAATGGGAGAAAGGCAGATATCACACCGGTGTATTTATTGATATTTTCCCAATAGACAGAATACCTGAAGGGAAAATCAAAAAGGCTTTGTTTTATTGGAATGTGATGAAATATCAATTATTTACAAGAGAGTTTGTGCCTGCAAAAAGCAATGGTATTGTAAAATTTGTTTCAAAAGTAATACTTATGCTGAACTCCAAAAACGGCAGACTCACAAAACGAGAAAAGCTTTTAAATAAAATCACTCAATACAACAAAAACCATTCTCTTGGAACAGTAGCCATAGAAACTATGGGTTCAATGAAAAAAACATATCCTTCAGACCTGCTGGATGAATACGTGCTTCTTCCGTTTGAAAACAGGCAGTTTATGTGTTTCAAGGAGTGGCAGAGCTATCTGGAAATCAAGTTTGGTGATTATATGAAACTTCCTCCAGAAGAAGAAAGAAGTTGGAGACATCATCCGATTATTCTGGATTTCGAGAAATAATTATTAAATAAATGAGGAAAGCTTTATGGCTAAACCTATAAGAATATTACAGGTAATCGGTGTTATGAATCGTGGTGGAGCAGAAACCATGATTATGAATCTGTACCGTAATATCGACAAAGAAAAAATACAATTTGATTTTGTAGAGCATACATCTGAAGAAGCTGCATTTGACAAAGAAATACTGTCAATGGGTGGCAGAATATACCGTTGTCCCAGATATACAGGCAAAAATCATTTCCCGTATGCAAAATGGTGGAAAGATTTTTTCAATATGCACGCAGAAGAATATTCAGCTGTTCACGGCCATATCGGCAGTACTGCGGCTATATACCTGATGCAGGCAAAAAAAAGCGGGCTGTTCACAATAGCACACAGCCACAACACAAAGGGCTCATACAATGTCAAAGACCTTGTTTATCGTTGTCTTGCCTTCCCTACAAGGTTTGTAGCAGATTTTTTCATCGGTTGTTCTGTACAGGCAGGCATAGACAGATACGGAAATAATATCGTACAAAACAAGGAAAAATTTTATATATTGAACAATGCTATCGACTCTCATCAGTATAGCTACAATGTCGATACGAGAAATTACATAAAAAAAGAATTAAACTTAGAAGAAGGCCTTGTCATCGGACATGTCGGTCGCTTTGAAAACCAGAAAAACCACACATTTCTTATCCAGATTTTTTTGAAATTATTGGAAACAGAAAAAGATGCAAAACTATTGCTGGTTGGCGAAGGTCCTTTAAAAAAGACCATTCAGGATTTGGCCCAACAACTGAAAATAACAGAAAATATTATTTTTCTGGGGCTGAGGTCTGATGTGAATTGTATATTGCAACGGATGGATGTATTTGTAATGCCATCCTTATACGAAGGTCTGCCGGTTTCTCTGATAGAGGCACAGGCAGCAGGTCTGCCTTGTGTAATTTCTGATAAAATCCCAGCTGATTGCAAAATCACAGAGCTGGTAACATCTCTCAGCCTTACCGACAGCGCTGATGTGTGGGCTGAGCATATTTTACACAGAGCAAACAAACCAAGAAGAGATTATAGTACTGATGTAAAAAACAGCGGTTTTGATATCAAAGAAACTGCAAAATGGTTGGAGGATTTTTACATTGAGCACAGCGGAGAAAAAGAAAATAACCCTGACAATATTTACGCCAGCGTTTAACAGAGCACATACACTTACAAGAACCTACGAATCCCTGTTAAAACAGAACAACAAAGATTTCATATGGCTTATAGTTGATGACGGTTCTGTTGACAATACAGAAGAACTGGTAAAACTCTGGCAGAATATTGACAGTGGGTTTGAAATCAGATACATAAAAAAAGAAAACGGTGGCATGCACACTGCACATAATACCGCCTATGCAAATATCGATACCGAGCTGAATGTATGTATAGACTCTGACGACTGTATGGCTGAAAACGCCGTTGAAAAGATACTTTCAAAATGGGAGCAGGTCAAAGACAGCGGATATGCCGGAATCGTAGGTCTTGATTCAGGTTTTGATGGCAATATTATAGGCAAAGGCTTCCCTGATGGTATGACAGAAACCACTCTTTCAGGCTATTATGCCCAAGGTGGTTCCGGGGACAAAAAACAGGTTTACAGAACAGATGTAATAAATCAATACCCTGCCTACCCTGTTTTTGAAGGCGAAAAATATGTTTCCCTTGCCTATAAATACCGACTTATTGACCAGGATTACAAACTGGCTGTTCTGAATGAAGTTCTTTGTAATGTGGAATATCAGCCTGATGGTTCCACAAACAGTATGTTCAGGCAGTATTTGAACAACCCTAAAGGTTTTGCCTTCTGGAGAACAATCCGTATGCAATATCCAGACAGCAAAAAAAGGTTGTTTGTTGATAATATCCATTATGTATCCAGCAGTATTCTGGCAAAAAACAAAGCTTTTATCAAAGAATCTCCTACCAAACTTTTAACCATTGTGGCTATACCATTAGGAATAGCACTGACTGTGTACATAAAGATGAAAGTGCGTTATGAATAAAATGAAGATCGTATGGTTAACTAACAATATAAATCAAATGGGTGGAATCGAACAGGTTATCTGCGGGCTTTCCAACTATTTTTCTGAAGCACTGGGGTATAGTGTAGAAATAATATCTATCAACTCATCCCAATCCAATATATTTTACACTCTGAACGAATCAGTTTATGTAAAGCATTGTTGCATCGACTGGCGAGAACAAACTTTTTTGAAACTGGTAGCTCATGTAGGTAATATTATGAGCAATCTGGATGCAGATTATTTAATTACCTGTCATCCGACAATCAGCTATGCGGCATTGCTTAACAAAAGAAAATTCAATGGTAAAGTTATCGTCACACAACACAGTGCAAGCGAATCCTTTTCAAAAAAGAGACTGTACTGTAACGCCGTGATGTTTCGCTTTGCAGATAAATTTGTTGTGTTAAATAAAACCGACCAGGACATATATAAAAAACTGGGCTGTAGTTCTATAGTAATTCCAAATGCAAATTTCAGATTTGTAAACAACAGGTCTTCTTTAAACAACAAAACGATTCTGGCAGTGGGACGATTGGAAAAAGTAAAAGGATTCGATTTCTTGCTGGAGTCTTTTTCCATGGTTGCACCAGCCCACCCCGATTGGAAAGTCTGCATTTGTGGTGGCGGCTCCTGTGAAAGCCAGTTAAAAAAGCAAGCTGTCGATTTGGGTATTTCAGAACAGGTGGTTTTTCCCGGTGCTGTAAAAAATATGGAGGATTACTTTATGCAGACGTCTGTATTTGCACTGTCTTCCCGTTCAGAAGGGTTCCCACTGGTACTTCTGGAGGCAATGTCATTCGGCATTCCTGTTGTCAGTTTCAATCTATCTGCACCTGAAAAAATATTAAGTGACGGTGGTGGCTTTATAGTTGAATTCGGAAATGTTTCTGAATTTGCCAAAAAGCTGGATTTGTTGATGTCGGACAACAGCCTGTGTAAACAAATGGGTGACGAAGCATACACATCATCAGGCAAATATAGTGTTTCTGAAATATCTGAACACTGGAAAAACCTGTTCTGCACATTGAAGTCCTGACAACAGAACATCAATTTTATTGGTTCAGAGAATTATAAATTACATTTTACATAAAACTGAAAGTAAAAAAACAATGATTCCAAAAAAACTTCATTACTGCTGGTTTGGACGTGGTAAAAAACCAAAGCTGGCAGAAAAATGCATAAAAAGCTGGCAGAAATTCTGCCCTGATTTTGAGATAATTGAATGGAATGAAGACAATTTCAATCTTTATGCCCATCCATATACAAAATTCTGTTATGAAAATAAAAAGTGGGCATATCTCAGCGACTTTGTAAGGCTGAAAGTGGTGTGCGAACATGGTGGCATCTATTTTGATACAGATGTGGAAGTAATCAAAGCAGTGGATGAATTATTGAAAAACGAGGCTTTTTACGGCTTTGAAAACGATTCCCACGTTGCTACCGGCCTGGGTTTTGGCTGTGTACAACAGCACGAGACCATAAAAGCCATGCTTGACCAGTATGACACCCTTGAAAAAGATGCAGGCGGCAATTACCGTCTGACAGGTTGTCCTAAGCTTAACACTCAGGCTTTATTGCCTATGGGCTTGAAACTTAACGGTAAATACCAGACAGTTAATGGCGCCGCCATTCTCCCTGCTGAATATCTCAATCCTTATGACGACCCGACAGGACGCCTTAACAAAACAGAAAACACATACAGTATCCATTGGTATGCAAAAAGTGCTTTGGATAAAAAAGCTATTATAAGAAGCAGAATAACACGTCCGTTCCATCGTATTTTCGGTGTTGACTGTTTCAGATGGTTGAAAAAATGAAAAAGAAAATTTTTATAATGTCACACGCATTGGAACTTGGCGGTGCAGAACGCAGCCTTATCGGCTTGCTCAGTTCATTTGATACACAGTTATATGATGTAGATTTGTTCCTCATGCGACAGGAAGGCGAATTGCTGTCTCATATTCCTGACGGTATAAATCTTTTGCCTGTAATAAAGGCTTATACTGTATTGGCACGCCCTATGAAAGATACCCTTGCTGAGGGACATTTTATACTTACTTCTGCCAGACTTATGGGCAAGATAGCCGCCAGACTGTACGATAAAAAGCATGGCAATACAGACAGTGTTGTACCTCTTGAATACAGTCACAAATTCACTGCGCCTTTTCTTCCACCTATCTGCAAGGAAAAGGAATACGACCTTGCTATCAGCTTTCTGACCCCCCATTATTATGTGGCACAAAAAGTAAATGCAAAGAAAAAAGTCGCATGGATACATACCGACTATACCACTATACAGCTTAACAGAGACTCCGAGCTTTTAATGTGGGATAAATATGACTACATTGCATCAATATCTGACTCTGTGACTGACGGTTTCTCAAAAGTCTTTCCGGAACTGACTGAAAAGCTGACTTTGATTGAAAACATTTTACCTGTAAAAGTAATAAATGCGCAAAAATCCGCCTTTGATGTTTCTGGCGAAATGTCAAAGGCAGGAATAAAACTGCTGTCTGTAGGCAGATACACTACCGCAAAGAATTTTGATAATGTACCTGAAATTTGCTCAAGACTTATTGCCTGCGGATTGGATGTTTACTGGTATATTATCGGCTTTGGCGGAGATGAAAATTTAATCAGAAGCAAAATAAAAGAGTTCAATATGGAAAGCCGAGTAATTCTTCTTGGCAAAAAAGAGAACCCTTATCCATATATAGATGCCTGTGATTTATATGTACAGCCAAGCCGATATGAAGGCAAATCTGTTACCGTAAGAGAAGCACAGCTGATGGCAAAGCCTGTAGTAATCACAAACTACGCAACATCTGCAAGTCAGCTTACCAACGGCACAGACGGCATAATCGTGCCAATGGATAATGAAGATTGTGCAAAAGGCATAGCCGAATTACTCAACAATCCAGAAAAAATAAACGAACTTATAACTAACTGTAGTAAGAATGATTATTCTAATGCAGGAGAAGTGACGAAACTTATAGGTTTAATATCTGTATAAACATATAAATTTGTCAAATCAATCTGCAGTAACTACTGCCATTGTGATAGGAAATTAAGATGTGTAAACTTACTATATTCACAGCTACATATAACAGAGGTCATCTGATAGAGAGATTGTATGAGTCATTAAAAAAACAAGGCGATTTTGACTTTGAATGGCTCGTAGTTGATGATGGCTCTGTTGACAATACCTCTGAACTGTTTGACAAATGGATAAACGAGAACAACACCTTTAATATCCGATATTATTATCAGGAAAACCAAGGTCTGATAAGAGCATTGAACAAAGGTGTCAGCCTTGCAAAAGGCGAGTTTTTTGCAAAAATCGATTCAGATGATTATGTAACGAATGATTTCTGTCGGCATATTTTTAAATGGTTAGATGACATAGAAAACATTGAAAATGTATACGCTGTGGGCGGTCTCAGGGTTAAACCTGACGGGACCCCATTGAAAGGCAGCTGGCCATTTATACCTGCGGAAACAGGCTATGTAGATGCAACAGACCTTGAAAGAGCCATATACAATCTTGACGCTGATATGAGCGAAGCATGGTCGACTGAAGTTTTAAGAAAGCACCCTTTCCCCGTATGGCATAACGAAAAATTTGCTCCCGAACAGTTGGTGTTGCACGATATAGCTTTTGAAGGACTTAAAATCAGATGGCATGCAACCCCTCTGGTGGTATGCGAATATCAGGAAGGCGGTTTGACATTAGGTGCGAGCAGATTGGAAAAAGAAAATCCTATGGGCTATGCGATGATGTATAACCAGAAACTTAAAATCAATCCATCCTTTAAACGAAATTTGTTTGATGCAATGCAGATGACTGCATTGACAATATATGCAGGCAATTTCTCATATTTAAAGCAGTCAAACAACAAGCTTGCAACAATACTGACACTTCCATTCGGTATACTTCTCAGTATAAGAAGGCAAATTCAGTATTCAAAGATAAAATAATTTTGTGAAAGAGAAACAGTAAATGCATAAAATCAGTGTAATTGTTCCGGTGTATAACGCCGAGAAATATCTGAATCGTTGTGTAGACAGCATTTTAGCCCAGACACATACAAATATTGAGTTGATTCTGGTAGACGATGGTTCGGTTGACAACAGTGCGCATATCTGTGATTTGTATGCAATAAAAGACCCAAGGGTACATGCGGTTCATAAACAAAATGGCGGTGTTTCCACCGCACGCAATGCCGGGCTGGAATTAGCAACAGGTGATTACATAGCTTTTGTGGACAGCGATGATCACATAGAACCATATATGTATGAAAAAATGCTGGATAAAGCAGTGAAATACGACTGTCAGGTTGTTTTATGTGACTGTGTAAAAGAACACGGAGAGTATAGCGAAGTGTACTCACACAATATACGTGCCGGTTTTTATAGCCGCAATCAAATAGAAAACGAATACTTTCCTCATTTGCTAATGATGGAAAATGTAGAATATCCAGCAACAATATCCAACCGGCTTTTGTTATGGAAAAGCCAGTTGAATACAGCTGCAATGAGATATGAGCCAGGTATACGCTATTCCGAAGATTTATTGTTTGGCGCAAAGCTTTTATATGTAGCAGACTCATTTTATTATATGAAAAACGAAGCATATTACCATTATGTTATGAATCCGACTTCCGCTACACACACCTATGTCCCAGACAAATGGAACGACTATATGCTATTACACAGCAGAATAGACCAGCAGTTTGGAAAGTGTGCTGATTTTGATTTTTCCCATCAGATAGATTTATGTCTGCTATTTTTTATCTATAATGCAATCGGCGACATATATTCTGCAAATATATCAGGAAAAGAGAAATTATCCAGAATTAAAAATATACTGAATACACCAAGTGTATTGTCTATGTTCAGACGAGTCAATGTTTTCCAGCTTGGTGTCACTGCAAAACTGAAAATCATAACATTTATGTATAAGCATCAGCTGGGACTGAATTTATTGATAAAATACTACGGAGAAAGATAATATGAATTGCGTTGATATCAGCACAAATAATAATCATCCGCTTATTTCTGTAATTGTACCAGTTTACAAAGTGGAAAAGTACTTACGACGCTGTATCGAAAGTATATTAAATCAGACATATACAAATCTTGAAATTATACTTGTAGACGACGGCAGCCCAGATAATTGCGGTGCTATCTGTAATGAATATGCAGAAAAAGATAGCAGAATAACAGTAATTCATCAGGAAAACAAAGGTTTGTCTGCCGCAAGAAATTCAGGTCTGGATATATGCACAGGTGAATATGTTACATTTATAGATAGTGACGATTATGTCGGAAATGATTATTTCAGTCACTTATATAACAATATTTCAGATGTTGATTATGTGGCCTGTGGTTTTACCCGAATCAAAAAACATGAAGAGATTCAATATAAATACTGCGCTGAAAAAGAAATTATACAAACTGGTATAGAAACACTGGTGTCACATTATAATGGACAAAATGCGGCTAAAAATATCAGCGCTGTCTATTCGTGGGGAAGGTTGTACAAAAAAACTCTTTGGGAAAACTTAAGATTTACAGAGGGGATATTTTTTGAGGATATACATTTAATGCCATATATTCTTTTAAAATGTGCAAAAGTGAAGTTTATCCCATATGCAGGATATTATTATCGTGAAGTTCGGACCAGCACCACCAATAACACCAACTCACAGCACAGAAGAAAATTATTTTCAGACTCCTATGTAATCTGGGAGCAACACGAAATTCTTTATAAACAATGTGAAATGTCGGCATTGATTAAAGAGGTACAGCTTTTAAAAGTTGATAAAATCATATCCCATGCCATCAATAACACATTACCGGATGATTTGAAAAAATGGTCTCTGTTAGAATTCAGAAAAACAGCAAAAGAATTAATAAAAAAAGATATCCCGTTTTTCAAAAAAGCTAAATATTTATTATTTGCGCTGGTTGGACCAAAACGGTACGGTTTTATATATAGAAAAATAAGAAGTGTATTGCATGAAAATTAGTATCATTATACCAATATACAACAAATCAAAATATCTGCCTGATTTACTGTCAGACCTGCTTATGCAGACCTTTACAGACTACCAGTGTATACTTGTAAACGATGGCTCCACCGACAATTCCGGTGAAATATGCGATAATATAAGCAAGTCGGACAACCGTTTTAAAGCTTTTCATCTTAAAAACGGGGGTGTTTCTGCCGCACGTAATTTTGGCATAGACAATGCAACAGGTGAATATATCACATTTATAGATGCTGATGACAGACTGTGTCCAGAGCACCTTGAAAATCTTTATCACTGTATTGCAAAAAATGATGTTGATATGGCAATCAGCGGTATAGAAAAGTTCTGGCCTGATTCTGACAGAACAGAGCACGTAGCATCTGATTCTGTCGGCCGATATACCAAAGACAACATTTTTCCGCAATTTGCCTATATACAAAAGAAAACAGGCCTGTTTGGCTTTTGTGTGTCCAAAATTTTAAGAAGGGAATTGATTCAGGATATCAGATTTGATACTCAGTTAACTTTGGCGGAAGATTTTGATTTTTATCTGAAAGTATATAGCAGAATAAGTTCTTTATATCTGGATGATAAATGCTATTATCGTTATCTTCAGGTAGCCGAAAACTCTTCTGCATTGACAGAGGACAACAAAATAGATTACTATCAACAGCTGATTATCAGACTCAGATACAAACAGTTTCTGATAGACGAAAATATGTACAGCGAAGAAAATAAGCAAATTGTAGACAGCATTATCAGCAACTATGTTTACTTTGTTTTATTCTATTCATCCGTAGAGAATATACTGAATGCTTATATTCGTTTGTCAGAAACAATAGCCCCAGATGATGTGGTTCTGCCAGAAAAAGCATCTTTTCAACGTTGGATTCTGTGGTTGTTCAAAGCCAGAAAGCCATCAGCTATAAAATTCTCCCTTTGGGTATATAGATGTCTGGCTTCAATAAAACGAAAAAATACACATTAAAAACAGGAACTGTACTGTTTTCAAAGGTGAAGTATGATTTCAATAATTATCCCGATTTATAACGCCGAAAAAGAACTGGAACGACTGCTTACAAGTATCAGACAGCAGTCATATACAGATTTTGAGGTGATTATGATTGATGATGGCAGTAAAGACAACTCTGCTGAAATATGCGCAAAAATCTCAGCAGAAGACAGCCGCTTCAATTACTACCATCAGGAAAATGCTGGTGTTTCAACAGCGAGAAATAATGGATTAAAAAAAGCAAAAGGCGAATATATCGCCTTTGTTGACTCAGATGATGAAATTGAGTCCAATTATCTGCAGGTATTGTCTGATATCTGTGAAGAAGTTGATATCGCTGTATGCGATACAGTTATAAAACACGACGATAAAGAAGTAAACCGCTTTACCGGCGATTTTATTCTCAGCCGAGACGAAGCATTAAACTTGCTTCTGACCAGAAAAATCGTAAACTCCGGACCATGTTCAAAATTATATAAAAAATCAGTAATAGATGGCACATATTTCCCTGCTATAAAAACATATGAAGATATTCTGTTCAACATTAAAGTGTTCAATAAATCAACTTCAGTAGCAGTTACATCCAAAACCCGGTATTATTATATTGAAAATTTACAGGGTGCAATGAGCAGGATGAAAAAATCTCCATCTGAAGATATAATTGTTGCCAGCAGAGACATACTGGAATTCATAAAAAATAATAGCACCAGAATTGACGCCCAAGGCCTGTATATCACAGTTTCCCATGTGTTTCAGTATATTTTGCCTATGGTAACCAAAGAATGTGAATGGAATGCAGCGTTTATCAAAAATGCCCAATCGCTTTTCAGAAGCTATATGGCAGATATTCTGAAATGCACCGCTGTGCCATGGAAAGAAAAAATTGTTTTTATGGCATTTGTTTCAGGTTGGATATACACCAATAATAAATGGTTTTATATAAATAAAACGAGGTAATATATGAAAAAAATATATTTATATGCCCATGGTGGCAGTGGCAATCACGGCTGCGAAGCCATCGTTTGCTCCACCATAAAAGTTATAAAGGATTTAGGATTTGACAAAATTATATTGCTTTCCTCAAGCCCTCAAGAAGATAAACTTTATGGCGTCGACCAGATTTGCGAAGTGAGAAAAGATACTTCACCATACTCAAAACTTTCCTTAAACTTTATCAAGGCATATCTGTCATTAAAGCTTAAAGGCGACTATACTCCTTTGGACAAAATGAGTTACAGACAAGCCATCGCTGATATGCAGCCTGGCGATATTGCTCTTTCAATCGGCGGCGACAATTATTGCTATGCAGATGTCAGCAAATATATGATGTTACACAGCCTGATGAAAGAAAAGGGAGCAAAAACTGTTTTATGGGGGTGCTCTGTAGAGCCTGCCCTGATGGAAAACAAGGAAATCGCAGAAGATTTATCAAAATACGATTTAATCACTGCCCGAGAAACAATTTCTTTTGAGGCTTTGAAAAAAGTAAATGCCAATACTGTATTGGTGGCTGACACCGCCTTTGTATTGGAAAAAGTAACCGTTGACAACTCTTGCCCTGACAATGATTTTGTGGGTATAAATATCAGCCCTATGATAATCAACAACGAAAAATCACAGGGTGCCGCACTGGCAAACTACAAAGCTCTTGTGGAATGGATATTGAAAAACACAAATTTAAACATCATGTTGGTTCCACACGTATTATGGTCATTCAGTAACGATAGAACGCCATGTGAACTGCTTTATAACTGTTATAAAAATTCTGGAAGAATTGTGCTGATAGATGACTGTAATTGTATGGAATTAAAAGGCTACATTTCCCGCTGCAGATTCTTTGTTGGTGCAAGAACACATTCAACTATTGCCGCCTACTCATCTGGTATACCTACTTTGGTGGTAGGATATTCCGTCAAAGCAAAAGGTATCGCCAAAGACTTGTTTGGCACATATGAAAATTATGTTCTTCCTGTGCAGTCTTTAAATGAACCAATGGAACTGACAAACCACTTTACATGGCTTATAGAACATGAAGATGCAATCAGAGAACATCTGAAAAACACATTGCCAGAGTATACCTGCAAAGCATATGTTGGCAATGACTCTTTAAGAAAATTATAACAAATTCAGTTATGCAGACTAAAGGAATTATAATCAATGTCAAGATTGGAAAACTCTACCAACAATTTGTTTTTTTCCTTATTTAACAGTGTATTTTCATCACTGTTAGGATTGCTGTCCCGTACCGTCTTTATTCGTGTTTTAGGGACAGAATATTTAGGATTGGCTGGTCTTTTAGGGAATGTTCTAGGATTTTTATCAATCACAGAATTAGGTATAGCAACAGCTATTGCGTTCAGCCTGTATAAACCATTGGCAGAAAAAGACTATAAATCTGTCAGCGCATTAATGTCTGTATACAGAAAAGCCTACTCTGTAATCGGTTGTGTTGTTCTTGTTTCAGGATTCGCATTGTTTTTTACCTTGGATTTTTTTGTTCCTCCTGAACAACAACCTAAAGGAACAACCTTTGCCTATTTCACATTTTTAATTAAAACAGTAGCCGGATATTTTTTATCATATAAAACTACACTGATTTCATCAGATAATCAAGCATTCAGATTGGTTCCAATATATGCTTGTATGGATATTATCGGGACTGTTGCGCAAATAATAGGTCTCATACTGTTCAAAAATTATATTCTTTATCTTACCATTCAGGCAGTCTGCTCTATTACAACAATGTTTTTACAGAACAGATACATAACAAAAAAATACAGTTATGTTAATTTTAACAGTAAAGAGCAGCTGAACAACGAACAAAAATCACAGCTGAAAAGAAATATCGGTGGACTTGTAATAGGTAAAATCGGTGATTATCTGGTTAATTCAACTGATAATCTGATTATTACAAAACTGGTAAGTCTCAGTGCTACAGGTATATATTCCAACTATCTGTTAATAAGAAATATGGTAAATGGCTATATCGCCGCTATTTTTGCAAGCACAACTGCCAGCCTTGGTAATGTCGTTGCTGTTGAAAGCAATGAACGAAAAAAAGAAACATTCGACGTAATGATGTTTTTTGCTTATTTTATTTATAGCTTTGAAGCAGTTTGTTTCCTTTGCCTCTTCAACCCATTTATTGGCGAAATCTGGATTGGAAAACAATACGTCTTTAACTTTATAACCGTATTCATAATAGTAGCAAATAACTTTCTTACCGGTTTAAGAATACCTCTTATAACTATGAAAGGTGTTGCAGGCACTTATATGGAAGATGCCTGGATACCATTCGCATTTGCAGGAATCAACTTGGTAGCATCTATTATGCTGGCAAAGCGCATGGGTGTTGCAGGCGTATTTTTGGGAACTATTGTAGGCAGTATGCTTACTGCCGACTGGTACAGACCTATCATTATATACAGAAAAGTGTTTAATATATCTCCATTGAGCTATTATAAAAAATATCTTGTATATATCGTATTGGGGTTTGCCAATATGCTGTTGGCATATGGCGTATGTACTTTTGTAAACTCTGGTTATGTATTGCTGGATTTTGTTATTAAAGCTATTATAGCATCAACATTCCCGGTTGTTGTCAATGTAATTATTTTCTATCGAACAACAGAGTTTAAGTTGTTAAAAAATATAGCCCTTCGTGTTTTAAAACGATTATTATCTAAATTTAAGTTTTTACAAAAGCAATAAAGAAAATGAAAACAGTTAGTATTATTATCCCTTGCTACAACGGGGAAAACTTTATAGACCGTAGCATTAACTCTATATATGAGCAGTCTTATCCTGACATCGAACTGATAGTGGTTGATGACGGCTCCACAGATAATAGCAAAGAAAAAATACTGGCATGGGTTACTCTGTTTTCTGCCAAAGCATGTTCTTTAAAATATATTTATCAGGAAAATAGTGGACCTGCCAGCGCTATAAACACAGGTCTTAAATATGTAACTGGTGATTATTTATCAATCTTGGATGCGGACGATGTGTATTCTATTGATGCAATCCACGAGAGAGTAGCATATTTCCAAAGCAATCCTGATGTGGATGTTGTTCGCTCCAACGGCTGGATAGTAAAAGGTGAAAACAAACGATTGTTTGTAACCAATGATGAAGAAAAACAATTGAATGATGTATTTGTAGCACTGTTAAAAGGCGAAACAAATAATTGGGCTGGCAGCTATATGGTTCGAACCAAGGCGTTGTTTAATTTTTACCCTGACCGTGAAATCTATAAATCCAGATACGGTCAAAATCTTCAGCTTTTGCTCCCTTTCGTTTATAAAAAGGCTTGTGGCTTTATTGACAAACCGCATATGAACTATATACAGCAAGATAACTCACTGACACAAACATCAAACACAGATATAGCAAAAGGGAAAAATATCGAAAATGCCGCCGGCTTCCGAGATATAAGGATGCATTTATTGGAACAAATTGTAGAAGATATAACAGAAAAAAACAAATATCTATGTATTATAGAAAGCGGATATTGGAGCAGCATGATGTATTTTGCAACAATGTATCAGGATAAATCTTTGATGAATAATGCTTTTGAAAACAAGCAAAAGTATGAAAAAGCATCAATTGATGAAAAGATTATGTATTATAGTATGATATCACCAAACAAAGCATTATTTCTCAGAATCATCCGCAAAATACGTTCTTTTTTCAGAATATAACACGAGGTGAAGTTATATGCCAAACTTAGCATCAAAAGAAATGTGCACAGGCTGTAGCGCCTGTTACAGCGTATGTCCTGTGCATTGCATAGAAATGATAAAAGATGAAAATGGCTTTACATACCCACATATTCCGGAAAACAGTCAGTGTATAAATTGTGGCAAATGTGAAAACCTGTGCCCCGTTTTAAAAGACAATGGCTGTGCTGATGGCAAACTGCCTGTGGCATATGCGGCTAAGTCCAGTGATGAATCAATGCGTATGGAAAGTTCATCTGGTGGTATTTTCACCGAATTGGCAAAACAAATCATCGCTGAAGATGGTGTGGTTTACGGTGCGGCTTACGGTGAAACTTTTTCAATAAAGCATTACTGTGCAGGCAACATCCAGCAGCTTCAGATGCTACGAGGGGCAAAATATGCCGAAAGTGAACTTGCAAATACATTTACAGAAATAAAGAGAAGGCTTGCGGAAGGTCAGAAGGTAATGTTTTCTGGCACACCTTGTCAGGTTGCCGGGTTAAAAGCATTTACAGATGATGACATCAACTTATACACCGTAGATTTTGTTTGTCATGGCATTCCATCACCTAAAGCATGGACAGAATATGTTTCCTACAGAGCCAGACAGGATGCTGACGGCAAGCTTCCTGTTTCTATAAACCTTCGCTCCAAGACAACTGGTTGGAGCAGATATCAGTATTCAAATGTTTTTGAGTACCCAGATGCCATCTCACACAGTGCAAAAAGTGGACAAAGCCTGTTTATGCAGCTGTTTGTAGGTGATTATATCAACAGGGAATCCTGTGAAAACTGCCGATTCAAAGGGTACTCCAGAGTAAGCGATATTACTCTTGGCGATTTCTGGGGTATATGGGATATAGATTCTGATATGGACGATGACAAAGGCACGTCAGTTATACTTATTCACTCTGAAAAAGGTAACAATCTCTGGCAAAATATCCATAACAGAATTGTTTCAAAGCAGGTAACTCTTGAGCAGGCAAGTGCCCAGAACCCTTCTATGCTGGTTTCATCCAAAGCCAACCCAAATCGCACCAAGGCATTACAACTGATTGCAAAAGGCAATATAGATGAATGCAATCAATTTTTTACACAAGGAAAACCATCTGTTTCCAGCAGAATAAAAGGTAAAATAAAGCGATTATTGGGAATGTGAGATTCAGATAAGCAAAAAGACTGTTACACACAGTAACAGTCTTTTTTTATTTTATCACTTTATATTCTCTGAGCAAATCTATTCTTTCGCCGCCTATTTTTAATATTTCGGCTGTTGAGTTGTTTGCTGTTGAGCGGGATTCTTTAAGATATGTACAGAATCTGCTTGCCCAGGCCAGAGGCAGAAGATATGGTTTGTCTGCCAGATATGTATAACGACTTTTAAGTTTTTCTGCTGATGGGAACAATGTATTTTTCAGGGATTTGCCCGCTTTTTTTCCCTGTTTATCAGCAGAAACTGCATCCAGAGTCATATTACTGCTGTGCTTACGGCTCATTGTAGAGCCGCCAAATACGCCCGCTGAAAGCAAATCAACCAACATATTTGTTTCATCTACAGCTTCATTCATAAAATACTGTGGTATGCAGGATTTTTCACGGCTGAATACCAAGTATTTTTCCGCCGCTGCAAAAAGTGATGCCGCAAAGGTCCGTGCATTTATTTCACTGCAGTTCTTATGCACATCATTCCAGTTAATCTCGTCACCATATGCATTGGCGTACATAGCAATATCACACAGCTGACGGATACCAAAGCCGCTGTGCAGAAAATGTTTGAAAGCATGGCAGATAAGATAGAACATATGGTCTGTATGGCATAAAGTGTAGACACCGTCTGTTTCAATTGCTCTATCTTCTGCTTTTTCAAAAAATCTGTTCCAGTCTCCATAGGCATCAGATTGTGGTGGAAACAGGCTTTTGTGCAGTTCTATATACAAAGAGCCATCCTTTTGCCTGAATGGCACTTCGTAAGTAGATTGCTGTTCATCTTCTTTTACATCGCTGTATAAGCCAGATTCTTCCATAATCTGTTTGCACAAGCTGAACTGCTCTGGTAATATCAGCATATCTTCATCTGTGGACAGTCGCAAATCCGGCTGTGGATACAGACGGCGGCACACAAGACCTTTTACCACCAGAGGCTTGCAGTCTTTTTCTTTCAGCTTGTCGTAAAGCTGTACAAACTGACTGGTCTTTACGGTCTGCAACATTACCAGCTGTCGCACCTGACTGCGCAAAGCAGTGCTGTTCACAAGAGTTGGGTGTCCGTACACTGCATCGTAAACCAACGGCAAAACATTGTGGTTTGTCGCCAGAGCCAGTATCCCCCGCCACTGCTCTGTGGTGATATCTGCTTCCTGTGGCAGTTTATGTCCGTCCAATGCAGTCTGCAATATATTTAAAAATATTTCATAAATTCTTTCCATGTTTTTCTCCATAAAACGGGAATATACCAATATTATAACAGAACCGCCTGATTTTGACCATAAAAAAGTCCTTTACCAATAAGTAAAGGACTTTGATTTTTAATCTATAATCTGCATTTCACGTAATTTTGCCAGAAATTCTGTTGTATCTTTTTCAGCCTCATCCTGTGAAACTTCGTATTCTTCCAGAATTTTTTCAACAATTACCTGCTGTGTTTCACATTCAGCCAGAATATCCCAGATAAATGTTGCCACTTCATTGAGAACAAACAGGCCGTTGGAATCATAAACTGTTTTGCCTACAGGCACAAGAATTGTATCCCCTGCAATATCACGTTTAATCAGTTCTTTTTTTATTTTCATTTTGATTTCCTTTCCTGATATGCCTGCCACATAGCATTTACTGTTTCTTCTGTCTGCTGACATACGTACTCTGGCACTCCATCAAATCTGCCTGTTTCGGTGATACACACTGCGGCACATACAGGGCAGACAGGTCGTTTGGAACAGTTTGAACACTGGCTTGGCATACGGATTTCACTTGTTTTCTGAATAATTGTATCCCATGCGGCGTCAAAGCCTGTTTCCAGAGGATATGAGGCTGGCTCTGGCATCATACCACATGGTAACATGCGGCCATCCCATGTCATCCAGAAAGAAGTGGAGCCTGCTCGGCATCCTACGCCTTCTACCATTTCTGTAGGGCACTCTGGCTGGTCCACTGCAACAAGATTTTTCATATTTTCAGCACGCAGTGCAAATTCTTCTGCTGTGAATCGCTGTAAATCCCAGCGCACGGAACATTTTGCGGCTTCCTGTGGGGAAAGTCTGTCGCCGTATCCATATTTGCCACCGTTTACACGGATTGATGGATACATATAGCTGGCGGCTTTTACATGGACATCCAGCTCCTGTGAAATAGCATAAATTTTCTCAATATCCTGCTGGTTATAAGGTGTAATGGACACATTGAGACGGATATCAATACCAGCTTCCTTGATGGCACGGATATTTTCCACCACTGAATCAAAAGCGGCCTGTCCGCACATATTCTTATAAGTTTCTGTACAGCCACCATAAAGTGAAACATTGATTCTGAAAGGTGGATTTTCAATAAGTCTGCGTCTGATTTCTCCTGTGAGCATAGAGCCGTTGGTGTTTATAGAAATCATAAGCCCCATTTCTTTCATTGCGTCATATATTTCAAAAAAGTCTTTACGCACGAAAGGTTCCCCACCTGTCAGAAGCACAAAAACCATACCACGGTCTTTTGCGGCTCTTGCCAAATCTATCCACTGCTGTGCTGTCAGTTCTTTACCCTGTGCCTCTACATCATCATTGCTGAGATGCACGTAACACATAGGGCAGTTAAAATTACAGCGTGCAGTCAGCTCAAAATTGCCGCCGATTGCCAGCCCCATTTTACGCCCTTTGCTATGCAGATATGTAGCAATATAAGGTTCTGTATTCACTTTTTTCATACAATATCTCCCTCCAATGCTTTTTCCAATGCAATTACTGCAGATTCATCTGGTTTGCATGGCATATAGAAAACAGGTACATTTTCCGCTATGTTTTTTGCAAGTGCTGTTACCTTTTCCATATCGTCTTTGTCCCAGGTGTTTACACTTACACCTTCCCACACTTTTGCAAAGGCCTGATAGCCTTTCAGTCTGTGAATGGTCGTAACTGGTGCCTGTCCAAGATATACAATAGCGGCTATTGGTAATGTTTTATTTTTGCAATGAGTTGAACTACCAGCAAAAGGAATGCCTGCGGCATAAAGCTGTCCATCAATTAATCTGATAGCCGCCCTGTCGCCATTGATAATCTCTGCACCACGGAGTGTGTGCCACAGGTCAGCCTGTGTGGATTTTCCTGTTTCTGATGGGGCAGTAAACAAAATCGCTTTCCCACCTGCATCAATATAGGAGCAATGAAAAATAACACCATTTTCCTGTGCTATAAGATGCTCTGCTGACATAGACGAAAGCACTGTGTGTGTACCGATTCGGCCTATCATATCGCTTTTCTTCAATATGATTTTATTGTCTTTTCCCGAATGCTGTGCGCAGATATACGCATTTTCCCAGCCCTTTTCAACTGAACCAATATATCTTGCAGAAATTTCATTCCGTTCATACACAATAAATCCTGGTCTTTTTACAACACAGTTTCCATATGGCTCTGGCAGGTCATCTGCTGGTTCAAACGTAAACACATGTGGTTCTTTTACGTCCTCAACAGCAAAAGGCGCCAGATATTTATCATCTGTGTACATCCATTCTTTCGGTGCCACTATCTGAACTTCTACACCTGCAAAGCAATAGTTTTTTCTTATCATCATTTAACCTACTGTAACAAACATTACTTTAGTACCAGATTTTGACATGTGTGCACCTGATACCTGGCGAATTTCTCCAGCTTTCAAACCGCCTGTTAAACGGCTACGGTATGTAATGCCACCATAATAAAGGTCTGTTGCGCTGTTTTTATAATAAATCACGATTTCGCCATCAATGTCTGAAGTGGAAATGTTTGTAACATTCACAATACCATCCAGCACCTGAATTTTCAGAACGTCTTCCATAAGGGATGGTTCTTCTGTAAACAGTGCCAGATTTTCTGTTGTTGCAATTCCGTATGTTGCATTTTTATCGTATGTCATTCTTGTCTTTTCAAGCAGAACAACAGATGCACCAATAGGCAGGGTAGTCAGTTCAAATACAGCGTCTGTTTCACCTGTTTCCAGTGTAATTTTTGCATACTGTACAGTTTTATCGCCTGTGTTTTTTACAATCATCATAAGCACGCCAGAAACTACTTCATCAGTGCCGTCTTCCATATAAATACCTGTATAATTGCCAATGTCTGTAATTTCAAGGCCATTTCCAAGGTTTATAAGACAGTCGTCAGCAGATAAATTCTGGCTGTTATCAGGTTGTGTTGGCTGTGAGCCAGAGTTTGCCTCTACCTGTGCTCCACCACAGGCAGTGAAGAAAGATAAAGTTGTTATGATTACCAATGCTAATGCAATTATTTTTTTGTTAATAAAATTTTTCATATTTTGCCTTTAATAAAAGATTTGCCATAAAGATAAGGCCGCGCCGCAATGGGCACGGCCTTTTGGCTTTAATTATTGAAAATTATGAATTGAAAATATTGGCAGTATTTACTGGAACATGATAACATAAACTATCATTTGTGTCTGGCTGTTTATATACACAACCTGTAACACCTTCTACAAAAATCACACCCTGTCTTCCTGCGTCGTATCCACAAGCGTCTGGTCCTTGAAGAGAAGTTTTAAACTCGCAGCCAGCTGCTATATTTTCGTTGAGGGAAAAATCTTCAAACATAATTTCCGGTTTGGAATATATTTTTTTCATATTACGCCCTCCTTACCATTTGAATAAATTGCTTAACAGATTAGAAACGAAATTAACAACAGTATTTATCGCATCTTTAACAGCAGTAGCTGTTTTGTTGTTTGATGGTTTATTGTTGTTTGCTTTGTCGTGTTGTTTATCTGCTTTGCCTGGTTTAGCAGGCTCTTCTTTACCAGGTTTTTCTTCCTTGCCTGGTTTTTCTTCCTTGCCAGGTTTTTCTTCCTTGCCAGGTTTTTCTTCCTTGCCAGGTTTTTCTTCCTTGCCAGGTTTTTCTTCTTTGCCAGGTTTTTCTTCTTTTTCAGGTTTGGAAGGTTTTTCTGGTTCTGGAGTTGCTTCAGGAGTTGGTTCTGGAGTTACCTCTGGTTCTGGAGTTACCTCTGGTTCTGGTGTAACTTCAGGAGTTGGCTCTGGAGTTACCTCTGGTTCTGGTGTAACTTCTGGTGCTGGCTGTTCTTCTTCAACTGGTGTATTGATTGAACGCAGTGTCAGTGTAGCAGCCGCTGGAGTCATGTACATTCTTACCAGAGTTGGCTCTTCTTCTGTTTCTTCAGACAATGAAGCAAGCTCAATACCATCATCAGAAGCAACGGATACGCCATTTGGATTTTCTATGTATGTAGCTTTAACATTTGTCAGTGAGAGGATGCCTGATGTGCTTGTATTTGTAATTACAATAATATCATTTCTCCATGCTGTAATGTCATAGTACATATCTGTTGCTGTATCAACTTTGAAAATCTTTTCATTGTATTCAGTACCTGCCGCGACTGTTTTATTGCCTTCAGTTTTTGTTTCTGCTGCAATGTTTTTAATTGTGTAGTTGATAGGGCTACCATCTGCGCTCTTAGCACCTAAATGTATGTTAGAAACAATACTTGTAGTCTTGCCATCAACAGCTTTGGTTACATCAGTAAGAACAAATGCAATGCTCTGACCGGATGCCAGATAAACTTCATTATTTGGACCATAGCTTACATAGTCTTCGATATCTGCATCACCTACAGATGCATCACCATCAATAAATACAGCACCTGTGATTTTTACATCATTTTCCTCTTTATTATCATTGCCAAATGAATCAGCCGCAATAAGATTGTTACGTACTTCAATATAACTTGGCCATGCTTCACCGTCAACTACATAAGCATCCTGGATAGTTGTATCTGTTCCGATAACACCATCACCTGCTGGATTGTAAATGCGGATTGCATCAAGATAGAATTCATAGCTTGAAGAGCCTTCTACATGTTCAAAAAATGGGTCCCAAGTCGCTTTAATAGTTACTTTGTAATGACCATAATCTTTATTGGCCATTTTGATAACTGGAACCTGATACAGGCTATTTTCTGCTTCAGGGTCTACTACCCATTCGCCTTCAGCATTCTGTGTGTAGCCATAGTAAGTGTCTACAACATAGTTTGCAAACATAGCCCATGTCTTGCCACCATCTGTGCTCTTTTCAATATCAACAAGGATTGTACCTGTTGTATTGCTTGTCATACTGATGATATCAAAACCTGTGCCCCAGAATGTGAAGCTTGCAGCTGCATAGTTGTCGTAGTCAACTGTTGCTACAGCAGCAGAGCCAAGAGAATATGTAGACATACCATTGTTTACAGCATCGTAGCCGTAAATGTTGTTAGCGTCAGTCAAACTATATCTACCTGGGCGGTCTTCAGCCTGAGTACCATCTACCCTTGTGCCTGCCTGTGACCACAGGTTCTTATTGCTTTCTTTCCAGCCATTTGTACCATAATCCCAAGTGAAGCTATCGTATGTCAGGAAATCATCTTCATAGTAGATAGTTGTTGCTGGGATTACTGTAACTGTGTCGTAGTAGTAACCTTCTTCATCTGGGTCTGTGAAGTGAACAGCGTATGCAAATATATCATAGCCATTCATTTCCATACTGTCATGGTATGGAGTATATGTTACTTTACCATTTTTATGGTCAGCGCTTGCACTGCCGTATGTACCCTGACAGCTTAATGTATAACCTGCTGCGAGGTTGTCATCATGACCATCAAGATTGATTTTATCTTTGTTGTATGGACCTACACCTGCAAGCACGCCGTTTTCACCAAACATATCGTTGGCAAGAACGTCGATATTAACTGGCAAACCATAGTCGATAACTACTGTGTCTGGATGAGCCTGTGGTTTCCACAGAACACCAAACCATACAATTGTGTGTGTATAGTCGTTTTCTGTGTTTGGTTGTGTAAGGTTGTTTGTATATGCTGAAGGGTCATCAAGTTTATATTCTGTAACGTATGTAGTCGCTTCTTTACCGTCACCCTGTGTAATTAACCATTCGCCAGCACCACTGGATCTGATAGATACAGTATATTTTGCATCTTCATCATACAGGTCGTAATATTTAGGCAGAACATCTTCACCAAGTGCTCTTACTTCCAGAGCGGCCACATTCTCTATATTATTAAGCAGAATTTCGTGATAAACAACTGGTCTTGTTACAGCTATTTTATTTGCAAATGTACCTGTCTGTCCTGTTGTCTGGTTAACAATAACTTCGCCTTTATTATTTACAAGATAGAATGCATAGGAAACTGTAGCTGATTTCCATGCAACTGTTGGAGAAACAGTGTCTTTATATACTGGGTTATCAAGCCAGTTATCGTAGTACAGTGTAGCAAATTCGTTTGTTGCATATGAACCCGCTTCTTTTGTGCCTTCCATAGAACCATCAAGATATACATAATATCTCATTGCAAGTTCTGTAGAACTGATTGTACCCATTTTCCAATAGAATGTTTCAGCTGGAAGAACTTTAGTTGAACCAGATGTTGTGTTGTCCTGTTCTTTTTTTGTTGGGATATCAACACCTGTGATTTCCACATTTGAAGCATTTGCATTGTACCAGAATGAGAATGCACTGATAACGTTATCTGAACCATAAATATTGTCGCCAGTATCTTTGATTACATATTTACCATTTTCATATGCTGCGCCAAAAACGCCATCGCCATCTTTATCAACTCTGGTTGAATATGCACTCTTACCATCTGTACCAAATACCAAAACTTCAATTGTTACAGGTTCTGTTTCTTTTCTGTCACCTACGTTTTTGCCTGCTGGAATATTACCTGCTGTTTTGTCTTCTTCTGTGTAGATAGCATAGGAAAGAATCTCAATTGTTGTATTTACAGATTTTTTAGTGCCGTCTTTCAGCTCATATTCTACAGGTGCTGTAACCAGGTTAAAGTTATCGCCCATCTGGTCAACAAAACGTGCATTTGTAGCAGCGTAGTTGATAGCAGCAACAATCTGTGTAAATGCGTTTGTCAGTTCGTCTGGTTTGTGAACGTCTGGGAAGCTGTAGCCGTCACCTGTAGAGATAACTTCAATCAGCTCTCTCTGTGTTGCTACTGTAACTTTACCATTGCTATCGCCGTCGTCTGAAAGACCGAAACCGATAGAGTAGATTGTAGCACCAAGACCAGGTACAGATTTCATATATGCAGGGTTATTGTTTTCTGCATCTCTTGAAATTACATCATACTGTGCTGTTGTTGCACCTTTGATAGCTTCTGCATATCTGTGTGGGTTAGTATCGCCATTACCATTGTAGAAATGTGCATAGGTCTGGGCATTTGTATTAGTTGCATAAGCAGTTTTAAAAGCATCTGCATCTGTCCAGTAACCTGTCAGCCAATTGGACCATGGGCCATATGTGCTCTTGGTACTGCCGTTATTCATACCATTGTAACGGAATGGTGCACCGTCAGACAGGAAGATTACATACTGGTCGCGTTCTTCAGCGCCGTTTGCAGCTTTTTTAGCCGCAAGTAAGTTGTATGCATTTTCAAGTGCACCGTCATAGTTAGTACCGGATGCACAAGAGTCATTTGTAAAGTAACCAGCTATTGTTGTTGCATTGATAGTTGTGGCATCAACAAAATCTGTGGCCGCAAGACCATTTGTCAGATTTTTGATGTAACCATCTGTCGCTTTTGCACCAGTTGTAGCTCTTGCACCAGTGAACAATCTTGCATTATCACCATTGGTTCTATAGGAACTTGTGTAGCTGATTTTATCAAAATCTTCAGCTCCACTACCTGGATAGTAACCATTAAAGTCGATAATTGCAATATCAATATCAGCAACTACACCAGTGGCTGGGTCTTTTGTCTGGAACTGTGTAAGCATCTGCTTCAATGAGTTGGACAGAACTTCAATACGTGTTGGTTCGCTACTTGAAGCATTACCATCACCATTTGTATCAACACGGTTAGATTCCATGGAAGATGATGTATCGATAACTACAACAACGTCGGCACCTTTCTTAATAGGGATGCCGGAGGCTGAGATTTCAACCTGTGCAATACCGGAAGACTGGAAGTCTATACCTGTTGCTGTTTTGTTAACTTTTACAGAACCTTCATTTGGAAATTCTGGATAGTTATTACCTGTTTTACCTACAATACGGAGAACAAAGTTTCTTGTTATTTCAATATTATTATAAGTGAGAATAAGATCTTCGAATGTATCTTTATTTACAGTGGAAACATGGCTGCCATCTGCGTGTGTCAGCATGGACAGAGTTACAGGAATTTCTTCTGTGCCACCATCTTTGTATTTAACAGTAATGATAGCTTTTGTTTCTGTAGTCTGGCCAACGCCTTTCTGTACTGTAGCCTCCAGCGGGGAAACTGTTGGTGTACCATCAATTTCTCTCTGTCCAACAACAACTGCTGCTGTACCAAGTGTTTTGCCGTTGTAAGAAATTACTACTGCATATTCACCTGAAACAGTACCATCGTAATTATTTGCATCCAATGTATAGTAGTTGTCTTTGTAATTAGCTTCGCCTATATCCTCGCCATCTACATTTGCACCTGGAGTAGATGCTGCACTTTCTGTGTAGATTTTAATTCTGTCTTTTACAGCTTTAAGTGCATCGTCGTAAGATGTGCCATAAGGAACTTCTACTACAAATTTGTCTGCGCCAGTGTTGTCAATATCTACTGCTTTTGCATAGAAGCCGTCTTTAGCAGGTATTGCTGGTGTACCTTGAGTAATGATTGGACTATCGTAAACAAAAAGGTAAATATTTGACCCACTCTGATTAGTACCTCTACGATAACCTGTCCATGTATTGTTATTATAACGAATAAAGTAGTTATAGCTGCTTTGACCCTCTCTGCCTGATCTATAAACTCGATATGCGCCATTATTCTGATTACTAATGGTCATAGTTGTTTCATCGTCAGTAAGTGTTAATGAATTATTCGCTGGGTAAAGATATTTTTTCTGGTTCGATACAGTACCACTTGTGGAACCACTGAAGACCCACGCACTATTTGTATTAACAGTGCCATCAACTATAATTTCTTTATTATTGATTGTAACCGGTGTACGTGAAACAGTTCCATTATTGTTAGTAAGAACATATGCTGTTCCGTTATTACTTGCACTAACAATGAGATAGTTTTCATTTGCATTGATACCGTTTGTATCAAGAACATATTTATATGTAGTAGTTTCTGGTTTTGCTTCTGTGCCAGCAACCGGTGCTGTAATTGTTACCCAGTCGCCGCCAGATACTGTTACAGCCCTTTCCTGTGCCAGAGCATATACAGAGAAGTGGTTTGTTTTAAATGTTACAACACCCTCAACGATAGAAACTGTATCAATTACAGTATTGCCATCGAAAACAAGAACTTCTTTATTGGCATCAAAGGATGAGCCAACAGTGATTTCAACAGTTGCTTCGTCACCCTGTGAGTAACCTGCTGGTGTAATGTCGTATTTTACATATACAGAATATGTTTCAGCATCCGGATTTGTTGTGTCAACTGTTACATCAACACCTGTAAGGCCAGGAGCTGTTACTGAAACACCTTCTGCAGACACTGTTCTATCTTCTTTGATTTCAGGTGTTCCAGGCTCTGTGCCTTCACCTGTCATTCTATAGATATAGAAGAAAGTATCAGGTGTTGTGTTATAACCTGTAATCAGGCCTGCGGAAGAATGGTCAAATGCATAAGAGTTGCCATTTACAGTTGCTGTGAATGTGAATGCATCTGCACTGCCACCAACAGTAAATGTTGTGCTGTTTGTGGCAGAAATACGGCCATATGTACGCAGTGATTCCTGATATTCAAAATATGCACTGCCTTCGTCTGTGCTAAGCACCCAGCTTGTACCATTGCCTGTCATTGTCCATTCTTTTGCAGAATAGTCCCCTGTGATTGTATCACTGCCAGCAACAGTTGTTGATTCAAGCTTGTAACCAACACGGTCACCTGCGCTATTGGAAGTTATTTCAGGCAACATAAAGTAATCTGTATCATCATTTTCAATGATAAGATACTGTCCACCACTAACCAGCTGATCAATAGCTGTCACACGTGTATATGTGCGTTCTGTTGTGTCAGGTGTTGGAGTTGGAGTAGGTGTCGGAGTTGGGGTAGGTGTAGCGCCACCTTCTGGTGTTGCAATTGTTTTATTAAGAGTTAATGTATACGCAGAAGCAATTGTTCTTGTATCTGGTGAGTAATTTTCTGTACCACCATGTTTTGTAGAACAGCTACCGTCAACAGATTTGCCTGTGCTTGCATGTGTATTTGTAACACCTACAGACTTAACTTCGTGCAGACCATCTTTTGTATAACGTTCAATAGTTACAGTTTCATCTGTAATTGCAAAAACGGTCATGCTGAGGTCTGTTTCGGAGCCACTGTTAACATTGCGGTAGTAGGAAACATAACCCGCATTCATATATGTAAATGCCAGGGTTTCTTCATTATAAACACTTGTGCTGTTCTGAGCAATAAGGATTTTATCGCCTTTTTCAAGCAGAATAGCTGCGCCGCCAATATAGTCGTCCCAACCATGTGAATGGTTGTGGCCAAACAGGAAAATAATGTTGAGGCCAGCATTACCAGCTTCGTTCAGAACGTTGAAGATGTGGTTTGCGTGCATACCGTCATTGCCGCCAACCAAAGTACGCATACTGTAATGAAGTGGCAGATGTGAAACAACAAAAATAGGCTTTGTGTATTTTTCTGCTACTTTAGCATCAAGATATGTTTTAAGATTATTCGCTGTGTTTATGATAGTGGATTCATTATCGTTGTACCACATATAGTCTTTTTCGTTGATTACGAAAACACCATAGCCAGTTGAATCGTGAGCACCACTTGTTGTGAGGGTGCCACCTACAAGGCTGTCAGGGTCATGGTTGCCCTGAATGTAGATTTCATCCATAGATGTGCCATAAGCACTCTGAACTGCACCCTGAAGCGCAGTTTTACCTGCCAGAGATGCATTGTAGTTAATATCATAGTCACCAGCAAACAGGAAACCATCTATACGGGCATACTTGTCGTTAATTACGTCAAGAATTCCGTTCACAAGGTTTACACCTGCTGCATTATCGCCGCCGATTGGCTGGAAGTCAGAGCCTGCAAGAACATAGGTAGTGTTTGCATCTGCTGTTGCATTTGGACCAAAAGTTGGTGCATTATCTGCAATAACTGCCACATCTTCAGCAGAAACATCTGCTGGCGCAGGGGTTGGATCTGCTAATGGCTCTACAACAGGTTCTGCTGTTGGTTCAGCAGTAGGTTCTGCTGTTGGTTCGGCAGTTGGTTCTGGTGTTGGTGTAGCTTGTCCACCGTCAACGGTTTCAGTTACTGCGGAACCAGGTGTGGTTGGTTCGTTTGTCGCAAATACTGACAATGGCAAGCTGTTAAGTGTAACGGAAACAGCCAGAATCAAGGCCAGAAGGCGACTGAATTTTTTACGCATGCGTATCCATCCTTTCTTGACATACAAGGGCTTTTTTGCCGAATCCATTTTCATGGTTCGGCAATTAAAATTTTTCATCTATGTCTTATTAATTTTTTACATTATTATTAAATAATTATACCATTTA
>JAZQYH010000114.1:0-3265 GCA_045633415.1 Oscillospiraceae bacterium
AACAAACAGACTCTTTGTTTCGCCAGCACCACGCAGAGCGCCAGAGTGAATCTGGGAGATGATGTATGGCACCTGAATAAGAGCCAGCAGTTTAACAAGTTCGCCACCTGTTTTGATAACCTGTGCATCTGGTGTAAACAGGCCTACCAGCTGTGGTGAGAAGATAAACATCAGCACAGATGCAATACCCATAACTGTTACGGAAATTTTGATTGTTGTGTTTACATAGCGGTCAACAAGGTCTGGGCGCTGTGCACCGAGAGACTGACCAACCAGTGTTGTACATGCAGAACCGAATGCAAAGCCTGGCATCAGTGAGAAAGATTCAACTGTTGCAGCCAGAGAGTTGGAAGCGATAGCGATTGTACCCAGAGATGCAACTGTGGAAGCAATGATAACAGATGCGCCACCCATTACAAATCTTTCAAACATCATAGGAACACTGATTCTCATAACAGACTGCATATCATTCTGTTTCAGTTTGAAGCTTTCGTTAAGGTGAATCTGCTGTGGTGCTTTACGCAGGAATGTCATAAGCAGCATAACAGTAGCACCAATCATGATTGTGATTGTTGTGGAAGCTGCAGCACCGTTTACACCCCAGCCTGCACCCCATACATGGAATGTATTGCCAAAGATTGTAACATCGTGTGGTCCATAAATCAGCAGATAGTTACCAACTACGTTTGCAAGGTTAACAGATGTGTTGATAATCATAGGTGTTTTTGTATCACCATAGCCACGGTAAATAGCAGAAAGTACCATAGTAAGTGTACGGAAAATCATGGCACCAGCCAGAATTTTGTTATAGCCTGTTGCCAACACCAGAACATCTGGTTCAGCACCCATCCAGCGTGGGATAGCTTCAGACAGGGAAAAGCACAGCAAAGCAAGTGGAATACCCATCATAAGAACAGTAACAAGAGCCTGTCGTGTAAGGCTTCTGGAACGTTCATAGTCCTGTGCACCAACAGAACGTGCTATCAGTGCTGTGAAACCCATACCGAAAGACATAACGATACCGTTGATAAGCATCATTGGTGTACCGGAAATAGAAACGCTGGCTGTGGCTACTGCACCAAGAGAGCCAACCATGGCTGTGTCAACTGAATGTACCAGTGTAGACAGAATCTGTTCAACAAGAACAGGCCATGCCAGCAGTAAAATAGTGGTTGACGGTTTTACACGGTCGTCAATAAGAATTCTTTTACCACTCATTTAAACGTCCTCACTTTTTCAAAATTCATATATAAAAGCGATGTACGGTACTACACCTACATCGCTTTTTATTAAATAACATATTAAATATATCAAATACTACTATTATTGTCAACTTTATAGTACGAAACGCAAACCTTTTTGTTGAAATAGTGTAATATTAGTCAATGTTTTTGGTTGCAATTACCTGTGTGCCGTAAACACCATCAATAATAACATCACCGATTTTTACAGGTGCCTGTACTGTTGTGCCACGGATAAGTGACATCACTTCAAAAATAGCACCCTTTGGCACTGGCTGTGCTGTTTTTACACTTACCATAGTGTCTTCTCTGTTTGCCACTCTTACAATGGATGTGATTGTACGCACAGGATTTGATACTTCGTTTATGCCGTAAACCTGACCTCTTGGACAAGCCTGACCTGTTACTGTAAGGTTGCCCTCTTCACCAGACACTGTCAGCTGGCAGCCACGTGGGCAGATAATACATGTAAGTTTTCTTTCCATTTTCTCTTCCTCCTTACATTTCTTCCAGTGTTACTGTAATTTCGCCTGTCATATCAGCGAATTTGTCTGTTTTGATAACCAGTTTTTCCATTTCGCCCGGTGCAACTTTAAGCTTTACAGCCTGTGCCAGCAGTTTGTCGCCACATTTTGCTGTAAGTCTCACTTTGCCATAAGGCTGGCCAACACGCATAAACAGGGAAACTTCTTCATCTGGCTGTGCGTGGATGTGCTGTGGAAGAACGTATCTTACACCGCCAACAGCTTTTACAGAAATGTATTCTGTTGTGTTGGAACCGTTTTTAACATGGTTTGCAGCACCTTTGCCTGCACGTTCTGCTTCGTCAGAAACATAGTCAACAAGGTCGTGTACGTGCAGTACGTTACCACATGCGAAGATACCTTCTGCCTGTGTTTCGCAGTTTTCGTCTACCAGTGCACCGCTTGTGATTCTATCCATTGGAATGCCTGCCTGTGTTGTCAGCTCGTTTTCTGGGATAAGACCTACAGACAGCAGAAGTGTGTCACATTCAATAAAGCGTTTTGTTTCTTCGATTACATTGCGGTTTTCGTCTACCTGTGCGATTGTTACACCTTCCAGACGTTTTTTACCGTGAATCTGTGCCACAGTTGTGGACAGGTAAAGAGGAATATCATAGTCTTCCAGACACTGTACAATGTTTCTTGTAAGCCCGCCGGAATAAGGCATGATTTCGCAGACCGCCTCTACTTTAGCACCTTCCAGAGACATACGGCGTGCCATAATCAGACCGATGTCGCCACTGCCAAGGATAACAACTTTTTTACCAACCATATAGCCTTCACAGTTGATAAGTTTCTGTGCTGTACCTGCAGAGTATACACCAGATGGACGTGTGCCAGGTGTGTTCAGTGCACCACGGCTTCTTTCACGGCAACCCATAGCCAGAACCACAGCCTTTGCCTGAATCTGCATAATGCCGTCACGGTTTGTAGCTGTAACCACTTTGTCAGAGGAAACATCCAGAACCATTGTGTTTTTGTATACTGTGATACCACGTTCTTCAACTTTTGCTTTATAAACTGCCGCATATTCAGGGCCTGTCAGTTCTTCGCCCAGTTTGTGCAGACCAAAACCGTTGTGGATACACTGGCGCAGAATACCGCCCAGGTCATCGTCACGGTCAAGAATAACTACGTCTTTAACACCGTTGTCATAAGCTGCAACAGCCGCCGCCATACCAGCAGGACCACCGCCAACAATTACTATATCGTGATTAAGCATCTTTTCTTCCCCCTTACATTCTTTCAGTCAGCATATATGAACCGCCGCCGTTTTTGGAAACAGCTGTCATATCTGTGTCTGTGTGCTGTGCAATAAGTTTCATTACATATGATGAACAGAAACCACCCTGACATCTGCCCATACCTGAACGTGTGCGGCGTTTTACACCGTCAACATCCAGTGCAACAGGATTTTTTGTGATAGCGGCAATAATTTCGCCTTCTGTCACTGTTTCACAGCGGCAGATAATTCTGCCGTAGGATGGGTTTTCTTTGATA
>JAZQYH010000115.1:0-15683 GCA_045633415.1 Oscillospiraceae bacterium
AATTTAGAGGTTTTTATGGTAATAAGGTTAGCAACGAAAAATGATATTGAGATAATCGTAAAACTCCGCCTGAAGATGCTTCAGGATTATGAGGAAAATCTGCCGCAGGAATTGTCTGGTGCTATTCAGAACTACCTCGAAAAACATATTAACGACAATAGTTGCATCTGCTCATTGGCAGAAATTGATGGGACGATTGTTTCGATGGCTATGTTATGCGGCTATGAAGAAATACCTGATGAAATAAATCTTTACGGCAAAGTGGCAAAGCTATGTGCTGTTTACACAATGCCTGAATACCGAGGCAAAGGGTATATGGAAAAACTGCTTACATACCTTATTGAAGAAGGCAAAAAATCTGGAATTAAAACAATACTCAATTCCGCAGATATGAAAGCAATTCCTTTGTATGAAAGAGTGGGTTTCCATACTTCATCAACAATTATGTACATAGACCTTTAAATTCAAATTGATTTGACAATAAGACAAATCCCAATTTATCTAACAGATACAATAAGCATTAATTAAATAAATATTAAAACAAATAAACCTCCCTATGATATCATAGGGAGGTTTAATTTTTTTACTATTATTCGTTAACAGCCAGAACATCTTTGTAGAACTTGTTCATTTCTTCTTCTGTGTCAAATGTAGCAACATACATCATGTCAGCCATAGCGCCGGAAAGTGCTTCTGGAATTCTTTCTGCCATTTTGATTTTGTCGCCGTATTTTGCCATGATAGCAACATGGTTCATAACAAAGTTTTTACCGTCACGTCTGCCAGCAAATGGGCACCACTGTCTGTTGCCGATTGGCATAAGGGATGAGTCAAATGCAATCATATCAGCCCAGATTTTGTATACGTTTGTGCTTGCTGAGAAGTTGAACAGGTCAGGTGTAAAGCCACCAGCTGGTCTCATGTTAACTTCCAGAGCCATTACATCGCCTTTTTTGCCCAGACCTTCGTGGTCAGACAGCAGACGGAAGAATTCAAAGTGAACAAATCTGCTCTTTACGCCAAAGCTTTTTACTGTTTTACGGCCAGCTTCACGAACGTCGTCTTTCAGTTCTTTAACAATGTAGTAAACAGAGTTGTCTTTGTTGTTTACAACATCCATCAGTGAGAATGGAGTTACGTTGCCAGCTTCAAAAAGTGGTTCACCTTTGGAGTTGATGATAGCATCGTATGTGTAGATTTCTGCATTGATGAATTCTTCCATGATGTATGGAACACCAGCAGGTCTTGTTTCCATAAAGTGGACCAGGTCTTCATCACAGGACAGTTTGTATGTAGCTTCTGCACCAACACCGTTGTCTGGTTTTACGATAACTGGATAGCCAACTGTTGCAAGGAATTCTCTGCAAGCTTCGATATCTTCTGTAACCAGATGATATCTTGCTACTGGAATACCAGCTTTTGTGTAGAATTCCTTCATTTTGGATTTGTATTTGATTCTTGGCATATCTTCGTTTTTGAAGCCGCTTGTGATGTTGAATTCTGTTCTCAGAGCAGCATCTCTTTCCAGCCAGTATTCATTGTTAGATTCCAGCCAGTCGATTTTGCCGTATTTGAATGTGAAGAATGCTACTGCTTTGAAAACTTCATCAAAGTTTTCAAGACTGCTTACTTTGTAATATTCGTTCAGACTGTCTTTCAGTTCCTGTCTCAGTTCATCATATGGTGCATCACCGATACCCAGAACATTGAGACCATTGTTTTTCAGTTCTTTACAGAACTGCCAGTAGTTAGTTGGAAAGTTTGGGGAAATAAAAATAAAGTTTTTCATGATAAATCACACTTCTCTCTTTAGTTTATTTAATTAGGGAATTTTTGGGGAATCTATATTGATGGGTTATTCAAGACCCAGCAATTTGGGAACAAAGTACTGCACCTGTTTGTACCACCAAGGCCAGTCGTGGTTTACATCATAGCCCCAGAAGTCACACCAGATGTCTGCACCCAGACGTTTGAAGTTTGCTTCCAGATGACGCAGTGTGTCTGGTTCTTCCCAGGCACCCTGACCTGTGCAGATAATACCAAAGTTATTGTTGTATCTTTCTACATAAGGGTGGCTTGGCTGCATGTTCTGCAGATAAAGAGCAGGGCTGTTCATATACAGAGTTTCATCCATATAGTCGCCAAAGAACAGGCTGTTGTTGTAGATGCCGCTCATTGCCAGCATTCTGTCAAAGATTTCTGGGAAGCGGAGGAACAGGTTTACACTGTGGTTTGCACCCATGCTTGCACCGAAAATCATGATACCTGGATGACCTGTCCAGCCGTTTCTTTCGTTTGCCATGTGGCGCATAAATGGTACAAATTCATCTACAATGTAGTGAACCCACCGTTCGTGTCTTTCGATACGGCTTTTTGGGAAGCCATACTGGTCTGACCATGTTTCTTTATCAACAGTGTCAATGGAGAAAACCATTGCGTGGCCTTCTTCAATCCATTTTGCCCATTCGTCAATCATTTTAAAGTTTTCAAAGTCTACAAATCTGCCGTCCTGGCAAGGGATGAACAGAACTGGTTTACCTTTGTGACCGTAAACCTTGCATTCCATTTTTCTGCCAAGAGAATGGCTGTAATGTTTAAAATACTGAATTTCCATATATAATTTTTCTCCTAATCAAGGTTATAAAACAAAGTATGAATAAAATATGGGATTTGTCTTTCCCAGCTTGCTTCCTGATGAGTACCACCTGGAATAATTCTGCTTGTCAGCATTACACCACTTTCAGTAAAAGCACTGCAAATCTGGTTATAGCCTTTCATCATACCAGGCTTCCAGCCAAATTCTTCACTGCCGTAGTCCATATACAGCACTGTGTTAGGTGCAAATTTTGTGTTGCGAATCATAAATTCCAGTTTTCTGGTGTTTACCCAAAGGGAAGGTGAAAGTGCAGCGCCACGTGAGAAAACATGGTTGTATTTTGTCACTGCATACACTGTCATAAGTCCGCCCATGCTGCTGCCGGCGATAAATGTGTGTTCTCTGTCTGGCAGAGTAGGAAAATTGCGGTCGATAATTGGTTTGAATACGTTTACAAACCAGTCCATTGTCAGTCTGCCTTTGCCAGTAACACGGCCAAATCTTTCTTCTTCAAAAGTAAATGGAGAATATTCTTTAAGTCTGCCGTTGTCAGGGTGGTGGTTGCATTCTACCGCAGCCACAATCAGTGGCACATTGTTGTTTTGCAGATATTCCAGCATACCCCAGCTTTTACCATATGTGGCGTGGCTGTCAAAAAATACGTTCTGTCCATCAAACATATACAGAACAGGATAGCGAAAATCTGGGTTTTCCTTGGCTTCATCCGGCACATATACGTATGCTCTACGTTTTTCTTTGCCAGTAAGTCTTGGAATAGTAATATTTCTTGTCATTATCATTTTATAGGGTCTCGCTTTGCATAATGATAGTAATTATATACAGTTTATCATAGTGTGTGAAAAATTTCAATTATTACAAGGTAGAATATACGATACTATATTTATGCAATCTACCCCCTTGACTACATAATCACAGAAAAATAAAAAGATGTATTCGTAAGGAATACATCTTTGCTGTTTTGTAATATTTTATTATGCTTCTTTCAGTTTGCATACATCAACCCAGGCATCTGCATTTGAGTACTTGAACAGTTCTTCAGGTGTAAGTTCAATAGCACTGTTGGAAGAACCGCATGCAGGGAAGATGGTTTCAAATCTTTTTACACTTTCGTCAATATAAATACCGATAACCCCTTCGTTTACAGCAAATGGGCATACGCCACCGATTGCATGACCAACCAGTTCAATTACTTCATCAGGTGTAAGCATTTTTGCTTTCAGACCAAAAGTGTGTCTGTATTTGGCGTTGTCGATTTTTACATCACCTGCTGTGATTACAAGGATGCATCCTTCGTCTTTTTTGAAAGACATTGTTTTTGCAATTCTTGCTTCTTCAGTGCCAAGAGCGATTGCCGCCAGCTGAACTGTTGCACTGGATACTTCAAATTCCAGCACTTTATCTTCCATATCAAAACCTTTGAAATATTCTCTTACTTTTTCAATAGACATTTTTACTTTCTCCGTTACTCAATAATACATTCAACTATATCACAATTATTTGATTATTGCAACTTACACAACTAAAAGTTGTTTTATGTATTGAAAATACAACTAACAGATGTTAAAATATATAAAGAGGTGATGAAGTGTGAATATGTATGAAAAGTTGACTATACTTACAGATGCTGCAAAATATGATGTAGCCTGTACTTCCAGTGGTTCATCACGTGGAGCAGGGGGTAACATCGGCAGTGCTGTAGCTGGTGGCATCTGCCACAGCTGGTCAGCAGATGGCAGATGTATTTCATTGCTGAAAGTATTGTTTACAAACTATTGCCGGTACGACTGTGCTTATTGCATCAACAGAAAATCCAATGATGTGCCACGTGCCGCATTCACCCCTAGGGAACTGGCTGATTTGACTATAGAGTTTTACAGAAGAAATTACATAGAAGGGTTATTTGTTTCTTCTGGTGTCATAAAAGATGCTGATTACACTATGGAACAGCTGATAAAGGCTGTAAGGATATTAAGGGAAGAGTATGGTTTTAATGGGTATATCCACGCCAAGGTAATACCGGGGGCATCATCGGCTCTGGTTGAAATATTGGGCAGTCTTGTGGACAGATTAAGTGTAAACATAGAATTGCCAAGCGAAAAAAGTCTTAAAAGGCTGGCGCCTGACAAAACAAGAACCAATATATTTACTCCGATGAGAACTATCACACAGCAGAAAGAAATTTCCCGTCAGGAAATGATTAAATACCGACATGCTCCTCGTTTTGCACCAGCAGGGCAATCTACACAGATGATAATCGGAGCCAGCGAAGAAACAGATTTCCAGATACTGAGACTGTCACAGGCTTTGTATGATAAATATCAGCTGAAAAGAGTGTTCTTTTCAGCTTATATCCCTATGAACAACGACAAACTGTTGCCTTCAACAGAGACGAAGCCGCCTTTATTGAGGGAACACAGGCTGTATCAGGCAGACTGGCTTTTAAGATTTTACGGTTTCAGGGCAGAGGAAATTTTGTCTGAAAAGGACAATATGTTCAACCCTTTTCTGGACCCGAAATGCAACTGGGCGCTTAACAATATGCACATTTTCCCAGTGGAAGTAAACAGTGCGCCTTATGAAATGCTGTTAAGGGTGCCGGGTATAGGTGTAACAGGCGCTAAAAGGATAATGAAAGCCAGAAAAGGAGCTTATCTTGATTTTGATGGCCTTAAAAAACTGGGAATAGTTCTTAAAAGAGCACAGTATTTCATCACATGCAAAGGCAAAGTTATGCCGTATGTTAAAATTGATAAGGAACACGCTGGCAGAATGCTGTTATCTGATTCGGCAAAGGATAATTTCAAAGTGGAAACAAAGGATGTAAGCCAGTTGAGTTTTTTTGATATGCAGGAAATGAACAATCGGTTTATAGCAAAACAAAATGAAAGGATGGTATTCAATGTCTGAACTGAACAATAATCAAAAAGTGATATATGTGTATGACGGCACATTTGAGGGGTTACTGTGCTGTGTTTATAACTATTACTACAACAGATTAAAACCTGTCAGCATAGTGTCCTTTACAGATTTTACACCATCTTTTTACGAGTCTTTTGCAGTGGTAACAAACTATGAGCAAGCCTACAAAGTGCGCTATGCAATAGAAGAAAAAATAGGTGGTAAAAGTTTGAAATTTCTTGAAGAGTGTGCCCTTACCTGCCTTGAAGAAAAAGAAATGTATATGTTGAGATTTATAGTAAAAGGGTTTAAAATAGGACCCGCTATACTGAATCAGCTTACGGACGAAGATGTTAACCAGCTGTTTAAAGCCCACAGGCATATGGAAAGGGAGAGCCACAGTTTTCTGGGGTTCGTCAGGTTTTATAAGGCGGGGGATGTGTATGTGGCGAAAATACGGCCTAAAAACCAGATTTTATCCCTTATAGCCCACCATTTTATAACGCGCTTCAGTAAACAGACCTTTATGATATATGATGAAGTACATCATCAGGCTCTGGTATATGGCTCTGGCAAATATAAAATTCTGGAAGTGGATAACATAGAACTGCCGCCAATAACACAGGACGAAAAACAGATGCAGGAGCTGTGGAAAAATTTTTATAATGCCATAGCAATAAAAGAAAGGTTCAATCCAAAGTGCAGAATGAACTTTATGCCTAAACGCCTGTGGTCAAATCTGCCGGAAATGCAGGAAGATAATAAAAATAAATTGCCGGAAATATAATTTTCATTGATAAATATTGACATTCAATTAGTTAGCTTATATAATGTTTTTATAAGCTAACTATTTTGTTATATAACTAATGAAAGGAGATTTATATTGGACAGAGGAAAAATCGAAGTTTTACATGCCAATCTCAGAAAAGCAGGTCGTCTGAACAGAACTTTACAGATGAAATGCTATCAGAGCAGTGGGGACTTACGCCTTCTGCGAGTGATTGCACATCACGACCAGGAAGGGCTTACACCGAGTATGCTGGCGCAAAAGCTGGAAATAGCATTGCCTACAGTTTCACGGAAACTTTCTGTTTTGGAAAAACAGGAACTTATTTTCCGTCAGGTAAGCCCGGAAGACAGAAGAAAGACTTTTGTTTATGCCACAGAAAAAGGCAAGGAAACGCTGCATGAAAACTATCAGCGGTTTATAACGGCATTTTCAAGCGCAGGGGATAAACTGGGTGAAGAAAAGACAGTGTTACTGTCACAGCTGCTGGAAGAATTCAGCGGTTATATTGAAGAAGAAATTCAAAAGGAAGCAGGTGATGTTGATTGAAACACATCAAAAACCATATCAAACCATATATACCTATCTTGCTTTTCTCGATAGTTCTTATTGGTGTTCAGGCTTATTGCAACCTTGCCATGCCTGACGTAATGAGCCAGATTGTAAACGTAGGTATTCAGGAATATTCCGCAAAAATTGCACAGGCATCAGGTGAAGCAGCACAGCTTCTGATGGCTGAACAGAGAAACTACATTATTGTAACTGGTGGTAAAATGCTGATTATCGCCCTTATTACAAGTGGTGTGGCACTGGCAGTTCAATACTGTAATGCCAAAATGGGCACAGGTCTTTCCAGAGACTTGAGAAAAACTGTGTTCACAAAAATTGAAAGTTTCTCCAGTGCTGAATTTGATAAATTCTCCACAGCATCTCTTATTACAAGAACTACAAATGACGTTCAGCAGGTTCAGATGATGCTTACAATGGGGGTTCGTACAATAGTATTTGCTCCGTTCATGGGTATCGGTGGTGTTATCATGGCTATGAGAAAAGCACCATCAATGGCATGGATTAATGCTCTCAGTGTTCTGTTGGTGTTGTGTCTGCTGCTTACAGTTAACTCACTGGCATTGCCTAAATTCAAAATCATCCAGCAGTTGATTGATAAGCTCAATCTTGTTGCCCGTGAAAGCCTTAATGGTCTGTTGGTTGTACGTGCGTTCTCTACACAGAAAGATGAAGAAAAACGCTTTGACGAAGCAAGTAACAACTATAAACGTACAAACCTTTTTGTAAACCGCACAATGAGTATGATGGGTCCTACAATGTCCCTTATCCAGAACCTTGTGCCAGTGCTTATCGTTTGGGTAGGTGCTGAAAAGATAGCACAGAGCCAGCTGATGGTAGGTGATATGATGGCTTACATTCAGTATTCAGGCAATATTATGAGCGCATTTATGATGATTTCCAGTGTGTTCATTATGTTCCCTCGTGCTATGGTTTCCATCAACCGTGTTGCTGAAATTCTCGACACAGAAAATGTAATCACAGAACCTGAAAACCCAGTGGTAATCACAGATAAACAGCGGGAAATCACATTTGACAATGTGGACTTTGCTTATCCGGGTGGTGACGGTTATGTTCTGGAAGAAATTTCATTCACAGCAAAACCGGGTCAGATTACAGCTATTATAGGTTCAACAGGCTGTGGTAAATCCAGCCTTATCAACCTTATACCTCGTTTTTATGATGTATCCAAAGGCGCAGTTTCTGTAAACGGTGTAAACGTAAGAGAAATTGACCTTACAAACCTGCGTGACCTTATAGGTTTTGTGCCACAGAAAAGTGTGCTGTTCTCTGGTACAGTGCGCTCCAATATGCTGGCGGCAAAACCAGATGCAACAGATGAAGAAATTATAAAAGCACTGGAAATTGCACAGGCAAAAAGCTTTGTTATGGAAAAAGAAGAAGGTCTGGAAGCTCCTGTAAGTCAGGGCGGTACAAACTTCTCTGGTGGTCAGCGTCAGCGTCTGGCAATTGCCCGTGCTGTTATCAAGATGGCACCAATCTATATCTTCGACGACAGCTTTTCAGCTCTTGATTTTACAACAGACCTGAATCTGCGTAAAGCATTGAATCGAAATCTTTCAGATTCTACAATTATTATAGTTGGTCAGCGTGTGGCATCCATTATGGATGTAGACCAGATTCTTGTTATGGATGAAGGTCGCATAGTTGGCAAAGGTACACATAAACAGCTTATGGAATCTTGCGAAGAATACCAGCAGATTGCATACAGCCAGCTTTCAAAAGAGGAGGTGTAAATTATGGCAAATAAAAATATGTCTAATGCTCCTCGTATGGCAGGTCCAGGCGGACCTGGTGGCGCTGGTCGTGGTCCAGGTGGCCCTGGCGGTCCTGGTCGTGGTCCAGGCGGTGGCGGCGGTGGCAGACATGCCGCTATCCGTGGTGGTGAAAAACCAAAAGACCTTAAAGGTACAATCAAAAAATCATTTGCTTACCTTGGTATATACAAAGCAGGTCTTGCACTTGTTATGTTTCTGGCGGCTGCATCCAGTGTATTCAGGGTTGTAGGTCCTCGTCTTCTGGGCGATGCCACAGACGTACTTTATTCAGCTGTTGCAGACGGTCTTGTAACAGGTAATATAGTTATTGATTATTCCGCTCTTATTAAAGTGGTTATTGCACTTTCTGCACTGTATGTTGTATCATTTGTGTTCTCTGTAGTACAGGGCTTTACAACTGCACGGATTTCCAACAACATCACTTACCGTATGCGTAAGGATATCAGTGAGAAAATCAACCGACTGCCTATCAGTTACTTTGATGTAACAAGCACAGGTGATGTTCTGTCCCGTATTACAAACGACGTTGAATCCCTGTCAAACTCCCTGCGCGAAACTCTTACACAGTTTGCATCAGCACTTACCCTTATGGTAGGTACAATCGCAATGATGCTTTCAATTTCATGGCAGCTTACAGCCATTGCATTTGCAATGATTCCTGCTTCAGGTTTCGTTATTTCCAAAATTATCAAAATCAGCCAGCCTCTTTACCGCAAACAGCAGAAATCCCTCGGTATGGTAAACGGTCATGTTGAAGAAATGATGTCCAGCCATATTGTGGTAAAAGCTTTCAATATGGAACAGCAGTCAATCGCTGACTTTGATGTTTACAACAACGAACTGAGAGAAAACGGCTGGCGTAGCCGTGTGGCATCCAGCTCCATGATGCCTATCACAAACTTTGTATCCAACCTTGGCTATATTCTGGTATGTATCATTGGTGCTACAATGACAGCCAAAGGTAAAATCACAGTTGGTAACATTCAGTCATTTATCACATATATCCGCAACTTTAACCAGCCTATCCAGCAACTTGCAAATATTTCCACAATGTTGCAGTCAGCTATGGCTTGTGGTGAACGTATATTTGAATTCCTTGACCAGCCTGAAGAAGAACCAGATACAGAAAATCCTGTTTCCACAGAAGGTATTATCGGTCATGTAACATTCCAGGATGTAAACTTTGGTTACACAGCAGAAAAAACAATTATTGATGACCTTGACCTTGAAGTTCATCCAGGTGAAAAAATTGCCATTGTTGGTCCTACAGGTGCAGGTAAAACAACAGTTGTTAAACTGCTGATGAGATTCTATGAACTCAATGGTGGTTATATCAATATTGACGGCATCAATATCAGAGATTTTGCAAGAAACGACCTGCGTGAAATGTTTGGTATGGTACTTCAGGAAACATGGCTCTTCAAAGGCACAATCCGTGAAAACATTATGTATTCACGCCCAGATGCAACAGAAGAAGAAATGATAGAAGCAGCCAAAGCCAGCCGTGTACACCACTTTGTACAGGCATTACCTGGTGGCTATGACTTTGAACTCAATGAAGAAACTTCAAATATTTCTCAGGGTCAGAAACAGCTTATCACTATTGCACGTGCTTTCCTTCAGAATCCAAAAATCCTTATTCTGGACGAAGCTACATCCAGTGTTGACACAAGAACAGAAGTTCTTATTCAGCAGGCGATGCAGAAGCTTATGGAAAACCGAACAAGTTTTGTAATTGCACACCGTCTGTCTACAATCCGTGACGCAGACAAGATTATTGTTCTCAATGCAGGTCATGTAGAAGAAATAGGCAACCACAACCAGCTTATTGCAAAAGGCGGCTTCTATGCAAAACTTTACCAGAGTCAGTTTGAAAATGCATAAAATAGTTTTATAAACAGTACAAAGTGGCAGTTTTCTGCCGCTTTGTTTTTATATAGAGTACAAAATATAAAAAATTGCAAAATAAAAAAAGGTTTTTTGCGTTTTGTTCAGTATAAGTATTATAGAAGGGGGAATTTTAATGGAAAATATCAGAGAACGACTGCTTTTGGCAGAAAAACAGAATTTGTCTCCCTATGCCCAGCTAGCAATGAATACAAAGGGCAGAAAAAATCCTGAAGAGGAATGTACCCTGCGAACATGCTATCAGAAAGACAGGGACAAGATTCTTCACAGCAAAAGTTTCAGAAGATTAAAACAGAAGACACAGGTTTTTATTTCACCTGAAGGTGACCACTACCGCACACGTATGACACATACTCTGGAGGTTGTGCAGATAGCTCGTACAATAGCAAGGGCGCTGGGGCTTAACGAAGACCTGACAGAAGCCATAGGCATGGGGCATGACCTTGGGCATACTCCATTCGGTCATGCAGGGGAAAGAGCGCTGAATCAGCTTAACCCAAATGGCTTTACACATTACCAGCAGGGGGTACGTGTTGTTGACTACCTTGAAAGAAACTTAAAAGGGCTCAACCTTACAGCAGAGGTGCTGGACGGTATACTTAACCATACAAAAGGTACATGGCCTTATACGCAGGAAGGTGTAATTGTACGTTATTCTGACAGAATAGCATATATAAATCATGATATCGAAGACGCCATAACAGCAGGTATCATCACAGAAAATGACCTGCCAAAAGATTGTACAGATTTCCTTGGCCATTCAAAAAGTGAAAGAATAACATCACTTATCACTTCTATGGTAAAAAACTCTGGTGCAGAAATCAAAATGGACGACGAAACTTTCGGTTATTATGATAAGCTGCATAAGTATATGTACCGGAATGTATATACAGACAGTGTGGCTAAAATCGAAGAGAAAAAAGTAGATAAGCTTATAGAAGAACTGTACAAATACTACTATAAAAACCCGGAAAAAATGCCTGATATGTACCGCATAATTGCAGACCAGGAAAGCATTGACCGTGCTGTTACAGACTATATTCAGGGTATGAGCGATGACTTCGCATCTGCAACTTTTGATAATATTTTTATTCCAAAAGCGTGGAAAATCAAATGATTTTGTGGTATAATACCTAATTACCACAGAATTTTTACAAATTTGTGATATATTGTTGATATAAAGCAGAAAAGGAGGGATATCTATGGCCATACCTGCAACCTATATACAGGAATTAGTGGCAAGAAATGACATATACGAAACTATAAGTCGCTATGTTTCTTTGCAACGTGCAGGCAGACTGTACAAAGGCCTGTGTCCTTTCCATTCAGAGCGTAGTCCATCATTTATGGTATACCCTGAAACCCAGAGCTATTATTGCTTTGGCTGTGGGGCTGGGGGAGATGTAATCAAGTTTACCATGGAGATGAACTCTCTCTCTTACATAGAGGCCATACGCTATCTTGCACAGCAATGCGGAATGCCTATGCCAGACGAAGATGATGGTCAGGCTAAACTGAAAGCAAGAATATTGCAGATGAACAAGCTGGCGGCCAGATTTTTCTACGACACTCTCAACAGTGATGCGGGCAGGAATGCCAGAAAATATCTGCGAGACAGGCAACTGTCAGACAAAACCATTGTAAACTTTGGTCTTGGATATGCACCGGCAGAATGGCAGGGGCTTACAAACTACCTGCGAAGCAAAGGATTCACAGATGAAGAAATGGTTCGTGGTTATCTTGCAGCCAGAAATAAAAATGGCAACCTGTACGACATTTTCAGAGACAGGGTAATGTTTCCTATTATTGACCTGCGAGGCAATGTAATCGCTTTTGGCGGTCGACGAATGGGAGATGAAGGTGGACCTAAATATCTTAACAGTGGTGATACACCGGTGTTTAAAAAGAGCAATGGTCTTTTTGCTCTGAATCTCGCAAAAAAAGCAGGAAAAGATACATTTATACTTGCCGAAGGCTATATGGACGTTATAGCAATGCATCAGGCTGGCTTTAACAATGCAGTGGCAACACTTGGCACTGCCCTTACACAGCAACAGGCAAGACTTATAGGCGATTATGCCAAAAAGGTAATTATTTCTTATGACTCTGACGAAGCAGGGCAGAAAGCTACCCGAAGAGCTATGGAAATATTTGAAAAAGAAGATGTTGCCGTACAGGTATTGCAGATGACAGGTGCAAAAGACCCTGACGAGTACATAAAGAAATATGGCGCACAGAGCTTTGAAATGCTTCTAGAGGGTGCCAACGGTGCACTGGACTTCAGCCTGTTGAAACTGAAAAGCCAGTATGACATACGGAATGCTGAACAGAGAGTGGAGTATCTTACAAAAGCCTGTGATATTCTGGCTTCACTTACAAATCCTATTCAGCAGGATGTATATTGCACACGTCTGGCAAACGAAACAGCTACGGACAAAGCATCCATCAAATTACAGATGGAACGTGCCCGCAATAAAAACAGACGTAAAGAAGTACAGAAGAAAGAAAAAGAACTTCTGCGCGGTGGCGTTGGACAGCAGATAAAAGTTGACTATCGCCAAAAAGGCAACACAATGCCAAAGGCCTATGCACAGCAACAGATTATATGTGCACTGGTAAAGGATAACAGCCTTTATAATACAGTTTCAAAACAGCTTACAGCTAATAATTTTACAGACGGGGATATGAGACAGGCGTTTATTGCATTCTCACAGCTTATTGAGCAGAATATTGCAGTTGACTATCCTACACTGAAATACAATATGTCAGAAGAGTCTGCAAAGGTGCTGGCTGGCATATTTGCCCGAAATGCCGATATAATAATTACCGGCAAAGATGTGCAGATGCACATTGAAAACTTACTTACAGCAAAACTTTCTCAGAGCGAGGCCAGCGAAATGGCTATTGATGACCTTGCACAGAGAATTAAATCTTTAAAAGAGAAAAAGAGATGACAGGAGATTATTTATGAGCGCAAAAGAAAAGAAAATCAACACACTGGCTGACCTTATGGAGATGGGTAAAAAGAATGGTAAACTTACTTCCAAAGATATCGGCAGTTTCCTCGAAACAATGGATTTCGATATGGAACAGGTGGACAAGTTCTATGAAAGCCTTGAAACAGCAGGTATCGATGTAATCGACCTTGGTGAAGAGGAAGAAGAAATTCTTACAGAAAGCAACATTGAAAAATTTGAAAAATCACTGGCCAGCGAAGGCGTAAGCATCGATGACCCTGTTAAAGTGTATCTCAAAGAAATCGGTTCTTTCCCACTGCTTTCACTGGATGAAGAAATCGAACTGGCTGAAAGAATCCAGAAAGGCGATGCAAAAGCAAAAAAACGTCTGGCAGAAGCAAACCTTCGTCTGGTAGTTTCCATTGCTAAACGTTACGTTGGTCGTGGTATGCTGTTCCTTGACCTTATTCAGGAAGGTAACCTTGGTCTTATCAAAGCAGTAGAAAAATTTGACCATACAAAAGGCTTCAAATTCTCCACATATGCTACATGGTGGATTCGTCAGGCTATCACAAGAGCTATTGCTGACCAGGCAAGAACAATCCGTATCCCAGTTCATATGGTAGAAACTATCAACAAAGTTAAAAAAGTACAGTCCCAGCTGCTGCATAAAAATGGTCAGGAACCAAGTGTTGAAGACCTTGCTGCTGAACTGGACATGCCACAGGACAAGGTACGTGAAATTCTGAAAGTTGCACAGGAACCAATCTCTCTGGAATCTCCAATCGGTGAAGAAGAAGACAGCCACCTTGGTGACTTTATCCCAGACTATGATGCACCAGTTCCAGAAGAAGCAGCTACACACACACTGTTGAAAGAGCAGCTTAACGAAGTTCTGGCTACACTTACTCCAAGAGAAGCAAAAGTTCTGTCACTGCGTTTTGGTATTGAAGATGGTCACCCAAGAACACTTGAAGAAGTAGGTAAAGAATTCAACGTTACACGTGAACGTATCAGACAGATTGAAGCAAAAGCTCTGCGCAAACTTCGTCACCCAAGCAGAAACAAAAAACTGAAAGATTTCCTGGATTAATCAGGAGTTTTACACGGCTTTTATATAACTATACAAAAGCTGATTTGAGGAGAAAACTATGCATATCACACAAGAAACTGATTACGCTATCAGAATTGTATACTGCCTTGCCAATACAGAAGGCAGAAAAGATGCCCGTTCCATCAGTGAGGAGATGGGTGTTACTCTGCGCTTTTCCCTTAAAATACTGCATAAACTGGTGCAGAATAACATTGTAAAATCCTATAAAGGCTCAAAAGGCGGCTATGAGTTGGCTCGCCCTGCCTCTGAAATCAATATGAAACAGGTTATCGAAGCTATCGAAGGTACATACCGGCTTGCCAAATGTGTGGCACAGCCAGGCTATGACTGCGCATGGAAAACACCGGGGCTTTGCAGTTTCCGTGTGGAATTCAGCCGCATCAGCCAATATGTAAACGAAGAACTTGAAAAAGTTACATTTAACAACCTTTAATAAGTATCAGTAATAATTATACCCCATGCAGAAATATAAACTGCAAGGGGTATTTTTTATATACTATTCAATTTTAAAACAGCGGATATGATAAAAAATATACCAGCGAGGAAACGTATATATTTAAAATACTTTGGCTTTATAAACCTATGGGAAATTATATTTGCGATAGTCATAAGTATACAATGCATAAGAGTGCATACTATTGATACAGCGAAAATATTGTATCCCTGCATACTCAAATACAAACAAGCCACGGATGCATCCACTGCAACAGACAGGCTGGCAGGGGCTATATCAGTGTATCTTGGCATACTTTCTGCATAAAAGGCAGACATAGCCAGCCATAGCAGAATAAACACACCCATGATGTTTATATATCTTTGCAGTTGTGTGTGTGCTATGTAATTACCTGTAAATGAAGCAGTGATACAGCACAGTAGGATTACACCGAAAGATACGAAAAAGTCTTTAAACCTGATTTTTACCCCTAGTCCGCTTAATATAAATCCACATATAAACCCATCGACACTGGCGGCCAACAGGCTGAAAAACATAAACAAAATTATCACCTCTGTCTATGTTATTCCCCGAGCAAAATAA
>JAZQYH010000116.1:0-13805 GCA_045633415.1 Oscillospiraceae bacterium
TGGGATGTGATAAAGTAGTCTGTTTTGGCGATGGCAAAAACGATATTTCAATGTTTGAAGTGTGCGACGAAAAATATGCTGTGGCAAATGCTGTGGACGAATTGAAAGCCATAGCCACAGCGGTAATAGGTTCAAACAATCAGGATGGCGTGGCCAGATGGCTGCTGGAAAACCGGGAATATTGATAAAAATATTGACAGTCAGCAATGTTATCAGATAGTGTGAAAATCCGGCTTGTTTTTAGTCGAAAAGACACAGAATACAAGACATATGTTTAAAATACACAAAATACTGGGTTCAAAACTGTTTAATTTATCTAAAACAGGGAATGTGTAAGTTGTACAAAAATTTTTCAAAAAAGTTGTTGACAATGCTGAAAGTGTGTGGTATCATAATCAAGCTGTCACGAAGACAGCAAACAGAAAGCGACCGAAAGGAAGCAATCTGAAGCCGAGTAACCGGAACCGGGAGCGATGAGCAAAGGGGACGAGGCCGAGACCTGAAAGGGAGGGCCGAGGCGCTGAGGTAGCCACTGTGAGGCGAGACAGCGAGGGAGAAAGGAAGTGCAGTAAGCTTAGTACCGAAATCGGAAGGAAGGCATGGAAGCAGGCCGGACGGAAGAGGAAGAGCGAGGGAGCCGCAAGGCGAACGGACAGCACCGAAGGAACCGCCGACAGGGGAAAACGGGAAGAAGGGAAAAGAAAGACGGAAGGCTGAGTAGTCAGAACCGAGCGAAAGCGGACGAAAGAAAGCAAAGCGAGGGGAAAGCCAGAAAGCGAAAGCAAAAGGGAAGCATCGGTGGAACAGCTGTGGGAGCGAAGCCGAGAGGGACGAAAGGAAACGAACAGAAAGCCGAGTACAAGGAACCGGGAAGGAAGACACGAGAAATCAGGTCGGAGAGAACGGGGAAAGCCAAGGAAACGGAAGTGGAGAGGGCGCACCGAGGAAGCTGCTGTGAAGCGGAGACGGGAAGAGAGAGGAAAGGAAGAAACAGAGGCTGAGTAGCCAGAACCGGAAGAGAAGCGGACGAAAGGAAGCGGATTGAAAGGGGAAAGACCGAAAGCGAAAGCACGAGGTAAGCACCTGAGGAACAGCTGCGGGAGTGAATCAGGGAAGGGTGAAAGGAAACCAACAGTAGAGCTGAGTACAGGAATCTGGAAGGAAGGCATGAGAAATCAGGCCAGAGAGAAAGAGGAAACCGAGGAGGCGAGAGCCAAGGCGGGCACCGGGAAAGCAGCTGTAAGGCGGAACCGGGAAGAGAAGGAAAGGAAGAACAGAAGGCTGAGTAGCTGGAAGCGGAAGACGAGCGGACGAAAGAAAGGGAGTCGGAAGTGGAAAATACTGGAAGCGAAAGCGGAAGGTAAGCACCTGTGGAACGGCTGTGGGAGCGAAACAGGGAAGAGCGAAAAGAAACAAACAGCGAAGCTGAGTACAGGAATCTGGAAGGAAGACATGAGAAATCAGGTCGGAGAGAAAGAGGAAACCGAGGAGGCGAGAGCCAAGGCGGGCACCGGGAAAGCAACTGTGAGGCAGAACCGGGAAGAGAAGGAAAGGAAGAACAGAGGCTGAGTAGTCAGAACCCAAAACTGAGACGGACGAAAGAAAGTCAAAACAGAGGGGGTCAGAAAGCGGAAAGGAAGCTGTGAAAACAGTGGAATGGACGGCCCAGAGAAAGTCGGAAGCGAAAGTGGAAGACAAGGGTGAGCCGGGTGAAGCATCTGCAGAGATTGAATCCGGTGGAAGATGAAATGAAATTGCAGACGAAACTTTTCGCCAGGCAGTGAGTGGAGGTCGCAAGACTGAAACCACCGCTTGATGAAAGTGGATATATAGAAAAGAGTGTCTCGACTGTATGGTCGAGGCTTTTTTGTTTGTACGAAAAATCTAAAGATTATCAGATAAAAACACACATAATGAAGCGCACAGAATAGTTGTTCTGTGCGCTTTTCTTTTGTATGTAAATGAGCTTTTATTTTGCAGTTTTTTTGTCGTGTAAAATGTTTATTTTATATAATAATATAGTGTATTAAATAGACAATTTTTAACATATATGATATAATTATATAATTAATATATAATATTAAATTAATTATATTTATATATTATAAACGATAGCGATAACTGAAATATATTCCGTGATTTTACAAGATATTAGTCTGTTTATCGCTCAGATTATTCAGAGATTACAAACAATCAGTTTCAGCTGTTGGAATTGTTGTAGTTGATACAGTATACAAGCTTTATTTTAAAATCAGAAACACAGAGATAATTTATTTGAAAAGATGATTAAAAGAAATCAAAAATTAATAAACATATGTAATATGTTGTCAGATTACATATTGCTGTTTTTTTCATATTATCTGGCGTTGTTTTTCCGTTTCATTGTTCTTGACGGTAAAATTTCCCTGATACTGTGGAAATTCCCATATTCCCTTGCAATGGCCGTGTACAGTGCTGTCGTAGTATTTGTTTATCGGGTTTGCCATATGTACGGTTCGTACAGGTTTAAGGCAATGGGCGAGGAAAATGTCTCCATACTGTCTATTAACGGTGTGGGTGTCATCACCCTGATGGCAACAATGTATATTTTACGCATGAGTGATTTCTCACGTGGCGTACTGGTACTGTACTGGATACTTTCCAGCTTGACAATTATAGTAAAACGTATTGTGGTGCGATATATATTACACCATTACCGAAAGCTTGGCTATAATCAGAAGCACGTGATAATCGTGGGCAATGGTCATCACGCTTTTCAGTACATTGAAGATTTAAAAAGAAATCCACAGTACGGAATAATTGTGGACGGGTATGTAAGCAAGGTTGAAAAGGAAGCACTTGGTGATTGTCTGGGCAGTTATGAAGAACTGGAACAGATTCTGCAGGAGCATGAAATAGATGAGCTTATAGTAGCCCTTGAGCCACACGAGATACATTTTATGAAAGATGTAATCAATTGTGCTGATAAAGAGGGGGTACGCCTCAGCCTTATTCCATTTTTCAATGATTATTTCCCAAATAATGTAAGGATAGAAAAACTGGGCAAGTCCAAACTCATTGATATGCGCGCAACCCCACTGGATGATATTTTAGGCGCTACACTGAAAAGATTAATGGATGTTATCGGTTCAGGCCTTGGTCTTATAATACTCAGCCCGTTGATGTTGGTGCTTGCCATCGGCGTAAAACTTTCCAGCCCTGGTCCTGTACTGTTCAAACAGGACAGAATCGGACTTAACAAAAAGCCATTCAAAATGCTGAAGTTCCGCAGTATGCGACAAAATGATACAGAAACTACAGGCTGGAGCACAGACAAAGACTCAAGAAAAACATTTTTCGGCAGCATTATCAGAAAGTTTTCTCTGGATGAACTGCCACAGCTGTACAATGTGTGGAAAGGTGATATGAGTCTGGTAGGCCCAAGACCGGAGGTCCCACATTATGTACGTCAGTTCAAAGAAGATGTACCATTATATCTTCTGCGCCAGCAGGTAAGACCTGGTATGACAGGCTGGGCACAGATTCATGGTCTGCGAGGCGATACCAGCATAGAAGAACGAGTAAAATACGATATGTGGTATATCGAAAACTGGAGTCTGTGGCTGGATATAAAAATATTGGTTAAAACTGTTTTTGGCGGACTTGTCAACAACGAAAAAATAAATTGAGGTGTGCATTGGATATAAAAATTATTGTGGCAACCCATAAACTATATAAAATGCCACAGGATGATATATATTTTCCTGTCCACGTAGGCAGGGCACTGAACGAAAAGTGGTCCCAGTCAGAGCTGGCAGAATATTGCGGGGATAATACGGGAGAAAATATCAGCGCAAAAAATAAAAATTATTGCGAGCTAACGGCGCTTTACTGGGCGTGGAAAAATCTTGGCTGTGATTATCTTGGGCTTGCCCATTACCGCCGCCACTTTAAATATGGGACAGGTGATAAATGGGACAGCATACTTGGAAAATTCAGTGCAGAAAAGCTGCTTGATAAATATGATGTTATCCTGCCAAAGAAAAGAGAGTACTTTATTGAGTCAACCTATGAACAGTATATCCATGCGCACAACAAGCAGGACCTGGATAAAACTCTGGAAATCATAAAAGAGCATTATCCAGAATATGTGGCGGCATGGGACAAGGTTATGAAAAGTACATCTGGTCACAGGTTCAATATGTTCATAATGAAAAGGGCGGTATTGGACGGATATCTTGAATGGCTGTTTGATATCCTTTTCAGACTGGAAGAGGTTCTGGATATTTCTGGTTATTCTGAAAACGACCAGCGAGTGTTTGGTTTTGTATCTGAACGTCTGCTGGACGTGTGGTTGATAACAAACCATATCAGATATACAGAACTTGCAGTAATAAATATGGAAAGCCAGAACTGGCCAAAGAAAATCCTGAATTTTCTAAAAAGAAAGTTTATAGGAAAACAGTAAGGTGTTACTGTCGGGCGGTTTTTGACAGTACAGTAAAAGTATTGTTTCAAAATCCGCAAATATAGTGTTTAGATTAGAAGGAGCTGGAATGAATATGCAAAATAAAACTAGTTTTTTTCAGCAATTAAAAAAATATAAGCCACTGATGAACGAGCTTGTTGTACGAGATTTGAAAGTCAAATACAGAAGAAGCTTTCTGGGATATGTATGGAGCTTGTTGAATCCGCTTATGATGATGGCGGTTATGTCATATGTGTTTTCCTACATGTTCAGATTTGATGTGCCAAACTACCCACTTTACCTTATCTGTGGGCAAACACTGTGGAACTTTTTCAATGAAAGTACAAATATGGCAATGTATTCTGTTCTTGCCAATGGTTCATTGATAAGAAAAGTATATATACCAAAATTCATATTTCCAATGTCAAGGGTATTGTCCAGTTTTGTGACAATGAGCTTCAGCCTTGTTGCAATTCTGATTGTAATGATAGTGACAAATGTAAAAATCAACCTGACTATATTGCTTTTCCCTGTTCCACTTTTCTTCCTGCTGTTATTCTGTATGGGAATAGGTTTGGTTTTATCTGCTTTATCAGTATACTTCAGGGATATTATGCACCTTTATGGTGTTCTAACAATGGCGTGGATGTATGCCACACCAGTTTTTTATCCTATTGAAGCACTTCCTGCAGATGTAGCAAAGGTTATTGGTCTGAATCCAATGTACCATTATATAAATTTCTTCAGGGAAATTGTGCTTTACGGCACAGTTCCAGGTATCGGTACATGGCTCTGGTGTGCATCAACAAGTCTGCTTGCTGTAGCTGTAGGGTTAACAGTGTTCAGAAAACTGCAGAGAAACTTTATTCTTCATGTGTAAGGAGGGAAATGTTGATGAATGCAGACATTATTGAAGTAAAAAATGTGACAATGAGGTTTAACCTGGCGGAAGAAAAAACAGATACCATAAAAGAGTATATTTTAAAACTTCTCAGAGGCAAACTTCGTTTCAATGAGTTTTTTGCATTGAAAGACGTTTCTTTCAACATTAAAAGAGGCGACTCTGTTGCTCTTATTGGTGTGAATGGCAGCGGTAAAAGTACAATGCTTAAAATTATTGCTGGTGTTATGTATCCTACAAAAGGGTCTGTAACAGTTAACGGCAGCATAGCCCCACTTATCGAACTGGGGGCAGGTTTTGATATGGACCTTACAGCGAGAGAAAATATTTATCTTAACGGCGCTGTTCTTGGATATGACAGAGATTTTATGAACCAGCACTTTGATGAAATCATGGATTTTTCAGAATTATGGAATTTTGTCGATGTACCTGTAAAGAATTTTTCATCAGGTATGATAGCCCGTCTTGGTTTTGCCATAGCTACCATCGTTAAGGCAGATATTCTTGTTGTTGATGAAATACTGGCAGTTGGCGACTTTAAATTCCAGCAGAAGTGCAAAGAAAGAATGGCAGAGCTGATGGCTGGTGGCACAACCTTACTTTTTGTAAGCCACAGCGGAGAACAAGTCAAAGAACTGTGTGAAAAAGCTATCTGGATTGACCATGGTGAATTAAAAGCCTATGGCCCAACAGAAGAAGTGTTTATGCAATATGAGGAAGCAGTCAATGGATAGATTAAACTATGAAATTGTATTAGAACAATTAAAAACATATGATGTTGTTTCATTTGATGTCTTTGACACACTGATTTGCCGCTCTGTTATAAATCCAGCTGATGTTTTTAAAATAGTGGAAGCCAAGGCTTTTCTTAGCGACATAATATCAAAGCCTTGTTATGATGACCGAATTCAGGCGGAGATGCAGTCTTACAGAGAGTTCGGTGACAGGGCTACAATAGATAATTTTTATCAAATTCTTAACAGAGATTTTGGCTATACCCTTAGTCAGTGCAACTGGCTTAAAGAAGCTGAATTCAATACAGAGCTGGAGGTTGTTTATCCTCGCAGGGATATGCATTCTGTTGTTAACGAGCTTATCAATTCGGGTAAAAGGGTAGTTCTCTGTTCCGATATGTATTTAAGCTCTGAGCAAATACGCAGACTTCTTGTAAAATGCGGTTACCCGGAAAATCTTGAATTGTGGGTTTCCTGCGAAAAAGGATTATCAAAAAGCTCCGGTAAAATCTGGGGCGAACTGCTTGGATACCTGCCGGATAATACAAATTTTATCCATGTGGGTGACAACGAGTGGAGCGATTTTAAAACTCTTAAAGTAATCAACAAGGATGCATTGCTTATAGAAAAAGGCCTGGACTCTTTCAGAAACTCCCAAATGTACGGATACCTTGCAGAGTATATGACAGATGATATCAACTGTACTCTTGTGATGGGCTACCTTATCAATGTGGCCTGTTTCAATTCTCCGTTTGAGAACAGATACAGTGAAGAAAATGTGGAAGCAATATGGATGGGGTATGCATTTGCATGCTTTATGAATCTGCTGACAGAACAAAAAGATGATTCCATGCTGCTGTTTGTAACAAGAGAAGGTTATCTTTTAAAACCTATGTATGAAAGATACTGCCGCTCACTTAATATCGAGCCGCAAAAAAATGCTTTGTTTTATGCTTCCCGTGCGGCATCCATTGCTGCAACGATAGCTTCTGAACGGGACCTTCAGGACACATTCTCCTTCTCCTATGAAGGAACACTGGGTCAGTATTTAAAACACAGACTTAATTACGAAATATCAACAGAAAACCCTGCATATAATCAAAAAATTATTCTTCCGGAAGACAGCAAAAAAGTTATGCAGCTGTTAAAGCCGGAAATGGAAAAAATATTCGCAGGCAGCGACAAACAAAAAGAAGCCTATCTGAAGTATATTGAAAGCATCCGTGATGGCGAATGCCGTAAATTAAAAGTGGTTGATGTCGGATACAACGGTACAATTCAATATGCACTGTCAAAAATTCTTGGCGAAGATGTATACGGAATCTATATGTTTTTAAATCAAAGAATACTGAAAGATATCATCAGATATAACAGCCAATCTTTGAGTATTACTTCTGACGGCAAAAGCCACCCGATTCTTGAAAACCTGTTGTTTATGGAAGCGGTTATGCAGGTTCCTTTCGGTCAGCTACAGAAAATGAGCATTGAGAACGGAGAAGTAAAGCCTGTTTTTAACCGAGACAGCAATTTCTCTGAATATATCCGTGTTACACAGGACCGTTTCTGTCAGTTTATTGAGTGGATAGGGGACTGGAAGGGCAAACTTGGAAATAAAATGGTCTTTGACTTTGAATTGGCAGAGAAAATATGGATTTGTCTGCTGAAATTCAACTATATTTCCGACAATCTGCTCGAAAGCTTTTGGCTGGCTGATGATTTTGCAGGGCATCCGACATGGAAATATGACGCTGAACACCAGAAATGGATTGGTGCATATGCAGATGCACCGTTATCCTTTAATCTGGCAAAGAAAGGCGAAAAAGTCAGCTTCAAATATCGTTTAAAAAATCTGGTGAAAAAATATATTCCCGTATCTGCCTATGAAACAGCAAGGCAAATATGGATTAGATATATAAAATAGATTAAGAGAAAAAGAATTATGAAAAATAAAACCAATAGTACAAATCCACTGATTTCAGTTGTTGTTCCGGTTTACAATGTGGAAAAATATCTTGAGCGCTGTGTAGACAGCCTTCTTGAGCAGACATACGAAAATCTTGAGATTATTCTTGTAAATGACTGTTCGACAGATAATTCTGAAAAAATTATTGATAGCTATACTAAATTGGATGAAAGAGTTATCACTGTAAAGCACGAAAAAAACAGAGGTCTTTTTCAGGCCAGAATTACTGGTATGGAAAAAGCAACAGGTGACTATGTTGCCTTTGTTGACAGCGATGACTATGTATCAGTAGACTGGTTCAGACTTTTGCTGAAAACAGCTGTTGATGGTTCTTTTGATATGGTTATCGGCAACACTGTAAACGAAAATGAAAAAGGTGTTAAAACATATTACAACAACTATCGCAGTATGAATATGTCCAACAAACCATTGTATGGTAAGGACCTTATCAGAAAACTGATGGAACAGGCTGGTGGCTGTTTTGCCTGGCACACTGTCTGGAACAAGCTGTACAGTAAAAAGCTTGTTGATATAAGCATGCCATACTTCAAAAAAGTGGACAGACATCTGATTATGGGCGAAGATATCGCGTATTCCACAATCTTTTATTCAAATGCTGAGAGCATGGGCTTTGCTGATGTTGATGCATATTTCTACTACAGACATTCTGAAGCATCAACAAGCCTGAAGCTCCCAAAACCAAAGCTGGTGAAAAACGTAAAAGATATCGGCTTTGTTTTTGATTTTGCCGAAGCTTGTCTTAAAGAACTGAACAAAGATATTATCGATGAGCTGACACCTTGTTTTGATGCTTTTAAGGAAAAATATTTCAGAATCTGGTCAGGCAATATCACTGCTGCCGGTTACGGAAACAATAAGGAAATCTGCAATGAACTGCTTAAAGCATTCGGTCAGAACAAACTGGTGTTCCCTAAAGAAGACGAGTTTTATTTTTATGAAATTGAAACCAGCTGGAATGACGGCTACGAAAAATGCAAAAAAGCTATTCTTTCAGACGAAATAGAATATGTAAGCTTTGATATCTTTGACACACTTATCAAGCGTCCGCTGTGGGACCCGTCAGATATTTTCTGCTTTGTTGCAGACAATCCTCTTGTAAAACAGCACTTCAGCAACGAAAAACTGTTTGTTGATATGAGAAAAGCCGCTGATGCACACGCCCGTGAAAAACTGACATCACAGTCAAGTTCATATGAGGATGTAACCCTGACTGAGATTTATGATTCTCTGGCAGAAATTTACGACATCACTGCCGAAGAAAGTCAGCGAATCAGAAAAATCGAAGAACAGCTTGAAATCAAGTTCTGCACACGCAGAGATTCCGTTAAGGAAATCTATGATTTAGCCATTGAAAAAGGAAAAAAAGTAATCATTGTTTCTGATATGTATCTTGAAGAAAACATTATTGATGAAATCCTGAAAAACAATGGTTATGATAAACATCATAAACTGTATCTTTCTTCAACACACAGAAGACTTAAAGCCACAGGCTCACTCTTTGAATTTGTTATCAAAGACCTGAAACTGAAATCTGCTTCATCTGTTATACACATAGGTGATAACCATAATTCTGATGTGGTTGTTTCACGGAAATGTGGCTTCAAGTCATATTACTTCCCAAAAATTGTTGATGCTTTTGGAAATAAGATTGCTGATATTGACACAGGAGATGTTTCCTCTGTTTTTATCAAAAATCTGGATATGTTAACGGCAAATCAAGAATATTTAAAATCATTGCCTGTCCGTTGCATGCTTGCAGTAGCGGCAAACAAGCTGTTTGACAATCCTTTCCAGCCTTATAACCATGAATCATCCTTTAATGCTGACAGTTATAAAACCGGCTATTATGCACTGGGTATGCACGTGTTTGCGCTGGCAAAATGGATTTACGATACTTCTGTAGAGCAAGGCTACGACAAAGTTCAGTTTCTGGCAAGAGACGGCAAAATGCTTTATAAAGCATTTGACCTGTATAAAGCAACACAGGAAACTGATATTGCATCCAACTACTTCTTTGCATCAAGAAAAGCCCTGCTTCCATTTATGATTGAAGCAAAAAGGGATTTTTATGGGTTGTATCAGTATATAGATATTCTGTGTCATACCCCAAAAGATATATTGGATATGTATGCTTCAATTCTTGTTCCTTTTACAGAAGAAACCAGAAAAGAATATGAAGAAAAAGGCATTTTACTTGATAAAAAATTCAAGTCCTTTGAAAATTTCAACAGATTCATTGCTGTTATGTTGGAAGTTTCAGTTGATGAAAAATTGATTATTGAAAAGAATATGCTTATCAAAACTCTTATGGAAAAAGAGTTTACTGAAAAAACAGCTACCTTTGATATCGGATACAGCGGCAGATTACAGCAGATTTTATGCAAGCTTACTGGCAAATCCATCGATGTTTTCTTTGTGCATGACGATGGTGTGCAGGCGAAAAAACTTGCAGCTGCATCTGGCTTTAAAATTCATAATTTCTATGAATTCACTCCAAAAATCACAGGTATTTTAAGAGAGTACTTTATCTCTGACCCGGCCCCTTCCTGTATAGGCTACGATTTGTCAGATTCACACACACTTACTCCTGTGTTTGAAGAATATGACAAAACTTATACAGAAGAATATGCCATCCGCAAGTTCCAGCAGGGTGCTGTGGATTATGTTGCTGATATTGTAAATATCTTTGGTGGATATTTCCATATGTTTGACATCCGTCATGTTGATGCATCTGCCGCTTTTGAATATTTCCTCCTGAATTCAGGCGTGAAAGACAAGCAGGTTTACAGTGCATCGGTTATTGAAGATGAAGTTTACAGCGGCTATTCCAAAGCAAGTGTTTATAAAACATGGATGTGGCATATTCAGCAGATTCACAGAGAATATGCTGCTTCATATAACAGCATATTGCCAGACCTGTATGCTGACGGCTATTTTGTAAAATTCTATCACGTAGTGAACAAAATGTTCCCTAAAGGTGGCAAAATGAGAGAATTTATCAAAAAAATAGCAGGTAAATTTTTGAAGTAAAGACGGGCAAAACTTTGTTGTGAGGCAGTTTTAAGCGTGTTTTCATAATAAACGGAAACAGAGGGCTGAAGCATTATATTAAATTCAGTTAAACTCTGCCGGTATATATGGATTTGTGGCACTTTTTGTGTATTTATCACATAAAAATGTACTTTTTATGCAGTATTATCTATGAAAAACATATGATATGTGATATAATATAAGTTAGCCCCTTTTTAAAAAAATAATTTCCATATACATTTCTATGTATTTAAAAATGTTAAAAATGGAATTTATATATAAAAATTAAACTCTATAAAATTCTAAGAAAGGAAAAACAATGAAACAGAAATTCAAAAGAATTTTAGCATTGACTTTGAGTATCATGACAATGCTCAACTCTATGCCGTTGAGTGTTTTCGCGGAAGAAATCCACGACCTTACACACGACCATAGTGAGCATACCCATGAGCTTGTACAAGTTTATGCTAAAGACCCAACTTGTACAGAAGATGGCAATAGTGACTATTGGATGTGCGATTGTGGTTCATTCTTCTCTGATGCAGAGGGCGGCACAGCAATCAGCGAAAACAGCTGGGTTGTACCTGCCCGTCACAGCTGGGACGATGGTGTAGTGACCAACGAACCAACTGAAACTGAAACAGGCGAAAAACTTTACACCTGTACAGTTGAAGGCTGTGGTGCACAGGGTACAGAAGTGCTGAATGCACTGGGTCATACCCATGCTGTATCCAAAGCAGAAGGCGAAGAATACTGGATTTGCTCCTGTGGCGAAAAATTCGCTGATGAAAACGGTCAGACACCTTATGTTGAAGCCGCTACAACAGCAGAATGTGTACACAGCCTCAGCAAAACAGAAGCAGTTTCTGCAACCTGCGAAACAGACGGCAACACAGCCTACTGGACTTGCGGTGAATGTGGCAAATTCTTCTCTGACGAAGCTGGCGCTACAGAAATTGCAGAAAATGCATGGGTTGTAAAAGCGGCACATACCCTGTCTGAAAAAGCGGCAGTAGATGCTTCCTGTACACTCCCTGGCACAATGGCATACTGGCAGTGTTCTGTTTGTGGCACAAAATTTACAGATGCAACATCTGCTACAGCTCTGGAATTTGTGGCACATACTTCCAACGCGCTTTCAGGTCATACCTGGGACTTTACAACAGGCAGTGCAACATCCAATAATGGCAATGCACTGACAATTGTGAAAACAGGTGTTGCAGATGTTACAGATGTTGAAGGTCTGCTGGCAGACGGCACACTCAATGCAACAAAAGCAACTACACTGAAACTTGCAAATTCTGTAAAAGTTACAAGTGATGAAGACTGGACAATCGAACTGGTAGCAAAAGGCGACGGTGTGACTACTATCAAGTCATTCCTCAGCACAAATGTACAGTACGGCAGCGGTACATTCACTTATATCACAACTACTGGCGACCTGCTTATCGGTAAGAAAGTTAAATTCACAGCAGATGACGGCACAGCAGTTGATTCTGGTTATACTTACTACAAAGTATCTGATGAAGACTTCAACAACAGTGTGCTGGCAAGTGGTAACTTTGATATAACAGAATACCACACATATCAGATACGCAGTGTTGACGGCGTACTCAGCTACTGGCTGGACGGCGTAAAAGTGGGTAACTTCGCGCTCAGCGAACAGTCCACAGCCCGTGGTTCAGGCAAACCACAGTACACACAGGGCAATGGTTCACCATTTAGTGTATCCAGCCTTACATTTACACACGTTGGTTGTGGCTCATCTTCAAATGCTGCAGCTTACGGCCTTACAGCTCAGGTTAAATACCTTGGCATTTATACAGGCCACAGCTATGCAGGCGACTGTGACCCAAGCTGTAACAACACAGGCTGTACACAGACACGTACACCAACAGCTGAACACACTTTAGGCGAAGGTGTAGTTACAAAAGAACCTACATCCACACAGGCAGGTGTTATCACTTACACTTGTTCCGTTTGTTCTGAAAAACAGACAGACGATATCCCAGCAGTATCCCACGACCACCAGATGGTGCTTACAGAAGCAGAAGAAAACAGCTGTACAGAACCTGGCAACTCTGCCTACTACACATGTACAGTATGTGAACTGTTCTTTGCTGATGAAAACGGCATCGAAGAACTGGCAAAAGATTCTTGGGTAATTGCTGCAAAAGGTCATTCTCTGACAAAAACAGAAGCAGTAGAAGCAACCTGTACAAAAACTGGTAACAGCGAATACTACACTTGCGAAAACTGCGACCTGTACTTTGCTGACGCAGAAGGCAAAGTTTCAGCAGAAAAAGATTCCTGGGTAATCCCAGCAACACAACAGCATACTCTGACAGAAAAAGCTGGCACATCAGCTACCTGTGTGCTTCCTGGCACAGTTTCATACTGGCATTGTTCTGTTTGTGATACAAGATTTACAGATGCTACCTCCGGCACAGCGCTGGAATTTATAGCACACACTGAACATGCACTCTCAGGCTACACCTGGGACTTTGCAAAGGGCAGTGCAAAATCTACAAACGAAGGCAACAGCCTTATACTTGTTAAGAGCGGTGCAGGCTCCACAGTTGAAGAACTGCTGGCAAACGGCACACTCAACGCAACACGGAACTCCACATTCCAGCTGGAAAATCCAGTAACTCTTTCTTCCTCTGAAGACTGGACAATGGAACTTGTAGCAAAAGCAGCTGGCGAAGG
>JAZQYH010000117.1:0-1218 GCA_045633415.1 Oscillospiraceae bacterium
TTAGAACAGACCAGTGATTTTGCCGTCGTCATCAACATCGATGTTAAGTGCGGCTGGTACTTTTGGCAGACCAGGCATTGTCATGATTTCGCCCATTACTGCCACTACAAAGCCTGCACCTGCAGACAGACGCAGTTCTCTTACATTCATTGTAAAGCCTGTTGGAGCTGCCAGCAGGTTTGCATTGTCAGAGAAAGAATACTGTGTTTTCGCAATACATACAGGCAATTTGTCATAACCTGCTTTTGCAAGGGTTTTCAGCATTGTCTGTGCGCCTTTTGCAAATGTTACATCGTCAGCGCCGTAGATTTTTTTACATACTGCTTTGATTTTTTCATCTACTGTCAGGTCTTCTTCGTATGTGAAGTTGATTTCTGTGTTTTCTTCCATTACACCCAGCACTTTTTCTGCCAGACTGAGACCGCCTTCGCCGCCTTTTGCAAATACTTCACTCAATGCACATTCCACACCCATTGCTTTGCAATAGTCGTAAACTGTCTGTCTTTCAGCTTCTGTATCTGTTGGGAAGCTGTTCAGTGCTACTACACATGGCAGTTTGAAGTTATCCTTGATGTTGTGGATATGTCTTCCAAGGTTTGCAAGACCTTCTGTCAGGGCCTGTACATTTTCATTGTTCAGTTCTGTTTTTGCCACGCCGCCGTGATGCTTCAGCGCTCTGATTGTGGCTACAATAACCACTGCATTTGGTGACAGACCATTCATACGGCATTTGATATCAAGGAACTTTTCAGCACCAAGGTCAGCACCAAAGCCTGCTTCTGTTACCACATAGTCACCCAGTTTCATAGCCAGTTTTGTAGCTACTGCACTGTTACAGCCATGGGCAATATTTGCAAATGGGCCACCGTGGATAAATGCAGGTGTACCCTCAAGAGTTTGAACAAGGTTTGGTTTGAGTGCATCTTTAAGAAGAGCAGCCATAGCACCTTGCGCTTTAAGTTGACCTGCAGTAACTGGTTTGTCGTCATAAGTATAACCAACAATGATGCGAGCAAGTCTTTCTTTAAGGTTAATGATGTCACTTGCAAGACAAAGAACAGCCATGATTTCTGACGCAACAGTAATTTCAAAGCCATCTTCACGTGGCACACCGTTAGTTTTGCCACCAAGACCATTGATAATGTTGCGAAGTTGTCTGTCGTTCATATCAACGGCACGTTTCCAAGTGATTTTGCGTGGGTCAATGTTGAGTTCGTT
>JAZQYH010000118.1:0-13537 GCA_045633415.1 Oscillospiraceae bacterium
ACCTGTCTGTGTACATGTGGCTTCAGTTACCACCTGTGTAGCACCAACAGAATGTCCGGACATATCTGTAATTCGTTCTTGGGTTATTTCACCACAGATTGTACATTCTTTGTGTTCCTTACCATCTGTTTCGCAGTCAGGATCAGAATCAACAATCCATTGGCTTTCCTTATGACCAGTTGCAGCCAACAGTTCTGTTACAACAGTCTGTCCACAAACAGTACATACAGCATGTTGTTTGCCATCTTCAAGACAGGTAGCAGGCATGTCCACAATCCACTGACCAGGGGTGTGGTCGCCGTTTTTAGTTTGCTGGCTGTCAATAATTTCTCCACAACATTCACATTTTTTGACTTCTGTACCTGCACTCTGGCAGTCACCAGCAGATTCCAAAATCCAGTCTCCGCCTTTGTGTTTGATAACAGGCAAGGTGATTTGCTTAACTGATTCATTACAGTCTTTACATATCAACTCTCGCTGACCTTGTTGAACACAGGTTGCTGTCAAAGTTTCTGTCCAACCATCTTCAAAATTATGTTGGTGGGTCTGTTGTAAAACAGGGGTACCATCAGGTTTTAACAACTTGCTGGCACCGGGGTATGTCAGACCTGCTTTTTCAGCGGCAGGGCTGGTTACAACAGCTGCACCAACAGCCATGGTCATAGCCCGGACTTTCAGCACCTGCATGGCTTTCTGTAAGATGGTTCTGCGTGGCAGGCCAGAAGAGATTCTCTCTATAGCTTCTGCTTCTTCCAGTTCAAACTCATCTCTTTCCGAAAGCCCAACATAAGCATCGCGATTGAATTCGTCTTCGTGAATAAATCTTTCCTCGTACGAGGCTTCGTCGCTTTCAGTCTCAGCGAATTCGCCTAAGTCTAATTCTTCGCTCAATTCACCTTGATGAAATTCATTTTTGTTATAACTCATTTTTCTTTCCTTTGTTTCAGAAAATATAATATTTCATTATAATTATAGTATTATTATAAATTATTTATAATTAGCCTTAAGGGTACTTTTAGGGGTACCATTGTATGAAAGGAAAGCAAAATAAAAGAGAGTACGCATTGCGTACTCTCTTTGTTTTAGTAATTGATTTTCTTGATTTTTTCCATGATTTCATAACGGCTGGAGATATCCAGCTTTCTGAAAATGTTTGATGTATGTTTTTTAACAGTACTTTCTGTTACAAACATTTCTTCTGCAATATCTTTTCTGCGTTTGTTATCTATCATGTACATAAATACTTCCACTTCACGGCTGGTAAGCTGGGCTACCTCTGGCCATACGGAAATAATATCTTCAATTGTAATTGGCTTATCAATATGTGCGTATTCTTCTGGTAAAACTGTTATTTCAGCAGGGATGAATACAGGCTGTTCATTTACCACAGTCTGCTCTGGCTGTGCCAGCATTGGAATTTCCCCAAGGATATTTTCAAATCTTTTTTCTTCTTCCTCAACTGTAGAATAAAGGAACAGAAGGAAAAGTTCTGTAACGATGTAGGAAACTGACAGGAATTCAAAATCAAATCTGAACAGCTGTTCAACATACCACACCAGAATATTCAGTAAAGTAATCGTGGCGAGGAACAAAGCCTGATTTGCAGATTTAATTCTTTTCTTAATCCATGACTGAACTACTGTGAAGATTATCAGCAGATAGTAGCCTATAAGGTAGACATAGTACCACTTGTGTAATGGACCATACACCTTTTTCAGTTTTGCGGCGCCATTTACAAAGATAAGATACACCTCTTTGTAGTAAACGGTGCTGAAACCAGGGCTGGCGGCAATGACGAATGTGATTGCACTTATTGATATCAGTATAGCCATCGCTATTCTGGAATACTGAATCTGACACACATCACTTATAATCAACAGCATCATAAGCGGCAGACAAACTGCACCCAGATACGAAATTCTGTTTGCCATCAGTGCTTCTGGAATAGTACTGGAAACAGCGAGGAAAAAGTAACCTACATTTACAAGAAAAACAGAAACATACAAAAACACAAAGTTCATGTTTCTTGCTTTTATAAACACCAGATATCCCATAAGAAGCAGGAATGAAACAACAGTTGTGATTCCATATACAACAGGGAGACTGATATATTTTTCAACCAGAGGATAATCAGATGCAGCATAAACTGTCAGTGGTGAAAAGCACAAAAATGTCAGCAAAGACATTAACCACACAGGCAAACCATAGCTATTATAGTTAGGTTTTTTATTCATATACTCTCCTTAATAATCATTTATATAAATTACTTATACAAAAGATATATGTAGAAATATTATACATTATTATGCTGTTGATTTGCCATTGGAGAAATAAACAAAAAAACAGTATCAGTGTTAATTATATATAACACATATTTCAAAAAGTACCCCCAAAAAGTACCCCTGAGGGGGAATAAGGGGTAATAGTTATATTATCTGTAAATTGTTATAAATAAGATAGACAAATTGTATTGATTGGAGGCTGTTGGTCTATGACAGATATAATCATCAAAAATTTGAAAAATCACTCGGATGACAAACAGTTCATGTTTTCACTTTCATGCGCTTCATGTGGAAAGAGATGGTACAGTACACCTGTGAAATTTTCAAAGGCTGGTCAAACACCTGCCAACGGAGCCAAAGAAATAGTGTGGCAGGCGTTGTATCAGAAAGAAGCAAAGCAGGCAATGCTGAAAGCTGTAGAAGAGGCAAAGCAATATTTCAATTATTGCCCTGTGTGCAGATGCCTTGTCTGTGATAACTGTTTTATTATCTGTGACGAGATTGATATGTGCATAGACTGTGCCAAAGAGCTGGGCGAAACAGGGGAACCAGTAGCGTACGATATCACAGCAAACTAACCGATACAAAACGAAATAATGAATAACAAAACAGAAAGGAGTTTTTTTATGAGCAGATATAAAAAACTTACAATTCTCCATTCCAATGACCTTCATGGTGACTTCACAGCACAGGATGTAGACGTAAATCTTGTTGGCGGTGTAAGTATGTTGTCTGGCTATATTGACAAAGTCAGAAAAGAAGAAGCAAATACAATTTACTGTATCGCAGGTGACATGTTCCGTGGTTCTGTAATCGACTCTGAATTCAAAGGTATGAGTACAATAGAAATTATGAATGCTATTGCACCAGATGTAGTTACACTGGGTAACCACGAAACAGACTACGGTATTGCACATCTGCTGTTCCTTGAAAAATGTGCAAAATTCCCAATCATCAACGCAAACCTGTTTATCAAATCCAATTACGCCAGATTGTTCAAACCACAGATAGTGCTTAATGTTGGTGGTATGAAAGTGCTGTTTATCGGTATCCTTACAGAAGAAGTTATGGCACAGGCAAAAAATGAAGCTGTTATCGGTTCATTTGTTGATATCCATGAAGCTGCACAGGAAGTTGGCAAAATCTGTAATGCATACAACGCAACAGACATCGACCTGACAGTTCTTCTTACACATATCGGTTTTGAAGAAGATAAAAAACTGGCGGCAGCACTTGACCCAGCATGGGGCGTAGACATTATCGTTGGTGGTCACTCACATACATTTATCGATGAACCTGCTGTGGTTAATGGTATTACAATCGTTCAGGCTGGTACAGGTACAGACCAGATTGGCCGTTTTGATATAGTTGTTGATACATTTGAAAACAACATCGAAAGCTACCAGTGGAAAGCAGTTCCAATTAACTCTGACACTTGTCCAAAAGACCCAGATATCGAAAAACTGCTGGCAAGCTATAAGACTGAAACAGATAAAAAATATGGCAGAACAATCACACGTTTCCGCAGAAAACTTACACATCCAGAAAGAAATAAAGAAACAGAACTGGGCGGCCTTTTGTCTGATGCATTGGCAGAAAGCCTTGGTCTTGATGTAATGCTTCTTGGTAGTGGTTCTGTAAGAAACACACAGATGGGCCCTCTGGTTATTTATCAGGACCTGGTTGAATGTTTCCCATATGACGACTCATTACATATGCTCACAGTTACAGGCGGTCAGTTGAAACGTATGATGCAGCATATGTTACGTGACGGTGTATGGAAAGGTGAACATACAGAATTCTATCAGCTTTCAAAACGACTGAAAATTGTTTACGACATTCCAAACAGCAAAATACTGGAATTTACTTTTGACGGCGAACCTGTTGACGAAAACAGAATGTTCAAAATCGGTCTGCAGAAATTCCATTTCAGCAACTTCTCTGAATTCTTTGGCGTACCATTTGCTGAAGTTGAAGCAGTTAAAAAACCTGTGGTAGTTTCCACATCAACAAGAGATGTTCTTGAAGAATTCCTTATGACACATCAGCATCTGGACAGAGAAATCGATGGCAGACTTACACTTATGAGATAGTAAAAATAATCAGCAGGAGGAAATGAAATGAGCAGATATAAAAAACTGACCTTGTTACATTCCAACGACCTGCATGGTGATTTTACTGTGGATAATGTAGATGGGCAATTGATAGGAGGCGTCAGCATGCTGTCTGGCTATATTGATAAAGTCAGACGAGAAGAGCCAAACACCATTTATTGCATAGCAGGCGATATGTTCCGTGGTTCTGTAATAGACTCTGAATACAGGGGCATCAGCACAATAGAAATAATGAATGCGATTGCCCCTGATGTAGTCACACTAGGTAATCACGAAACAGACTATGGTGTAGCGCATTTGCTGTTTCTTGAAAAATGTGCAAAGTTCCCCATTATCAATGCAAACCTGTTTATCAAATCAAATTATGCCAGGTTGTTCAGCCCACAGATTGTGCTGAATGTTGGTGGTATAAAAGTGCTGTTTATCGGTATTCTTACCGAGCAGGTTATATCACGGACAAGAACAGAAAGTGTTATAGGCTCATTGATAGATGTTCATGAGGCTGCACAGGAAGTTGGCAAAATCTGTAATGCATACAATACCACAGATATTGACCTGACAGTTCTTCTCACACATATCGGTTTTGAAGAAGACAAAAAGCTTGCACAGGCACTGGACCCTGCATGGGGTGTAGATATCATCGTAGGTGGTCACTCACATACATTTATTGACCAGCCTGCTGTTGTCAATGGTATTACAATCGTTCAGGCTGGTACAGGTACAGACCAGATTGGCCGTTTTGATATAGTTGTTGATACATTTGAAAACAACATCGAAAGCTACCAGTGGAAAACTGTTCCTATTAGCCCAGACACTTGTCCGAAAGATGAAGATATCGAAAAACTGCTGGCAAGCTATAAGAGTGAAACAGATAAAAAATATGGCAGAACAATCACACGCTTTCGCAGAAACCTTACACATCCGGAAAGAAACAGAGAAACAGAACTTGGCGGATTGCTTTCAGACATACTGGCTGAAAGTCTGGCGCTGGATATTATGCTTTTGGGCAGCGGGAATATCCGCACTAAAGCGGCAGGCCCATTGATAACTTATAAAGACCTTACAGAAATGTATCCTTATGATAATAAATTGTTTATGCTTACTGTCACCGGCAACCAGTTGAAAAGAATGGTGAAACATATGCTTCGTGATGGTGTATGGCAGGGTGAACACTGTGAGTTTTATCAGCTTTCATCAAAACTGAAAGTTACTTATGATATATCAAACAGCCAGATAACAGAGTTTATGTTTGATGGTAAAGCAATAGAAGATAATATGCTGTTCCGATTAGGGATGGAAGATTATCACATGGATAATTTCCAGAGATTTTTCAACATTCCTTTTGAAGAAATAAAAGCTGTGAAAAAACCTGTTATGGTAGCTACTTCAGTACGAGATATTCTTGAAGAATATCTTATGGCACATCAGCACCTGGACAGAGAAATCGACGGCAGACTTACACTTATAAGATAAAAAATTTACAGGAGGGATGAAAATGGACAGGTATAAAAAACTGACTTTATTACATTCCAACGACCTGCATGGTGATTTCACTGTGGAAAACGTAGGTGGTCAATTGATAGGCGGCGTCAGCATGCTGTCTGGCTATATCGATAAAGTCAGAGGGGAAGAACCAAACACCATTTATTGTATAGCAGGTGATATGTTCCGTGGTTCGGTAATAGATTCTGAATATAAAGGCATCAGTACGATAGAAATAATGAATGCCATTTCTCCAGACGTAGTTACTCTGGGAAATCACGAAACAGACTATGGTGTAGCACATCTGTTGTTCCTTGAAAAATGTGCAAAGTTCCCGATTATCAATGCCAACCTGTTTATCAAATCAAATTACTCCAGATTATTCCAGCCATGTATCACACTTAATGTTGGTGGTATGAAGATTTTGTTTATCGGAGTTATCACAGAACAGGTAATGAAAAGTACTAAAAATGAAGCACTTATAGGCTCGTTTATAGATGTTAATGATGCGGCGCAGGAAGTGGGGAAAATCTGTAATGCATATAAAGCTTCTGACATTGACCTGACAGTACTGTTGACTCACATAGGCTTTGAGGAAGATAAACAGCTGGCATCACAGCTGGACCCGGCTTGGGGTGTGGACATTATCGTTGGCGGTCATTCACATACATTTATTGACCAGCCTGCTGTTGTAAATGACATTACCATCGTTCAGGCTGGCACAGGTACAGACCAGATTGGCCGTTTTGATATAGTTGTTGATACATTTGAAAATCGTGTTGAAAGCTATAAATGGAGCACAATAGCAATCAATCCTGATAACTGCCCTGTAGATGACGAAATTGAAAAGTTATTGTCTGGCTACAAACAGGAAACAGATAAAAAGTACAACAGAACAATTACCCGCATGCGTCGTAAGTTGTCACATCCTTCCCGAACACAGGAAACTGAAATCGGGGATTTGGTAACAGATGCACTGGCAGAAAGTCTTGGCGTTGATATAGTTATGCTGGGAAGCGGTGCTGTACGAAAAGATAATCTGGGACCACTGATTACCTACAGAGACCTTGTTGAATGTTTCCCATACGACAACGCAATGTATCTGGTACACGTTACAGGCGGGCAGTTAAAAGGGATGATAAGATACATGCTTCGTGATGGAGTATGGCAAGGTGAACACAGTACATTCTTCCAGATAAGCAAACGTCTGAAAATTGTTTACGACATTCCAAACAGCAGAATAGTGGAATTTACTTTTGACGGCGAACCTGTTACTGACGACCAGATATTTAAAATCGCATTGCAGGATTATCAGTTGAATAACTTTAAAAGAAATTTCAACATTGACCTGGAACAAATTTCTAAAAATAAAAAACCTGTTGTTATTTCTACATCTGCAAGAGATATTTTAGAAGAATATCTTTCAAACAATCAGCAGATAGACAGAGAAATTGACGGCAGAATAACATTAATCAGATAAATTAAAAAAATAGAAAATAAAACTTTTTTACACCCGAAAGGAGATTTACTATGGGACTTATTAAAGCTGCATTAGGTTCAGCCAGTGGCGTTTTGGCTGACCAGTGGAAAGAATATTTTTACTGTGAATCAATGCCAGCAGACGTACTTATGATGAAAGGTCAGAAAAGAAACTCTGGTCGTTCTTCAAACACAAAAGGCAGTGACAACATTATCACAAATGGTTCTGTAATCAACGTTGCAGATGGCCAGTGTATGATGATTGTTGAATCTGGCAAAATCGTAGACCTGTGTGATGTACCAGGTGAATACACATACGATACAGGCACAGAACCATCCCTGTTCAACAGCGGTAAACTGTCTGATAATATTGCTGCAGTATTTGGCGAAATGGGCAAACGTTTCACATTTGGCGGTGAAGCACCAAAAGACCAGAGAATATACTTCTTCAACACAAAACATATTCTTGGCAACAAATTTGGTACAGCTACACCTGTTCCATTCAGAGTTGTAGACCAGAGAGCAGGTATCGACATTGATATCAGTGTAAAATGTTTTGGTGAATATGTTTTCAGACTTATTAACCCAATGCTGTTCTATAAAAACGTTGCAGGTAATATAGGCGAAGAATTTACACGCCAGCAGATTGAATCCACAATGAGAACAGACTTCTTGCAGGAACTTCAGCCAGCATTTGCAAGACTGTCTGAAATGGGTATCAGATACTCTGCACTTCCAGGTCACACAAGAGAACTGGCAGACGTTATGAAAGGTTTCCTTTCAGCTGAATGGGGTGGAAAACTGGGTCTTGAACTTGTTGATGTTAACCTTGCTTCCATCAAAGCAAACGAAGAAGATGAAGCAATGATTAAAGATATGCAGCGCGCAGCAGCATATACAGACCCTAATCTTGCTATGGCTTCCAGAGTGGCAGCTGAAAATCAGGCAATGCGTGACGCAGCAAACAACTCAGCAGGCGCAGCTGTAGGCTTTATGGGTATGAACATGGTAAACAATATGGGTGGCAACACAATGCAGACAATGTACCAGATGCAGCAGGCTCAGCAGACACAGATGCGGGTTAATCAGCCAGCACCTGCAAACACATGGAAGTGTAGCTGTGGCGCTGAAAATACAGGTAAATTCTGTGCAGAATGTGGTAGCCCAAAACCTGTTGTTGATACTTGGACTTGTTCCTGCGGCACAGTAAACAAAGGCAAATTCTGTTCTGAATGCGGCAGCCCAAAACCAGCAGGCAAACTGGTATGTGGTAACTGCGGACGGGAAGCTGAAAACCCAAATGCAAAATTCTGCCCAGAATGTGGCACACCATATAACAAATAATTACTGATTATAAGAGGGTGTGTGTAACGCACACCCTCAAAATTACAAGTGATATTTTAGGAGGTTCTTATGGGACTTTTTGATAAAATTTTTGAAAAGAAAATATGTGCTATCTGTGGCGGTGAAATAGGTCTTCTTGGTAACAAAAAACTGGAAGATGGCAATATGTGCAAAAATTGCGCAGCTAAACTTTCACCATGGTTCAGCGACAGACGCAACAGCACAGTAGAAGAAATCAAACAGCAGCTGGAATACAGAGAAGCAAATCAGCTTGAAGTTGAAAAATTCAACACAACAATGACACTTGGCGAGAGCACAAAAGTTTACATCGATGAAGATGCACGTAAATTTATTGTTACAAGTAACAGAAACTTTAAAGAAGCAAACCCTGATGTTATCCCATTCTCACAGGTAACAGGCTGTGATATTGATGTAAGTGAACGCCACAGCGAAGAAAAGAGAAAAGACGCTGAAGGTAAAATGGTGAGCTATAATCCACCAAGATATAAATTTGAATACGACTTCTATTTTGATATCAGCCTTAACAACCCATACTTTGACAACATCAGATTCAGACTAAATCCTTACAGCGTAAAAACAACACCGGATGTATCTGTTCCTATGAGCAGAAAACCTAATCCAAAGTTTAATGCTGAATACAGAGAATATGAAAAAACAGGTGAAGAACTGAAAGCTATTCTTTTACAGGCTCGTCAGCAGGTGAGAGACGAAGCTGCACAGGCCGCTGCTCCAAAAGAAAAACTTACTTGCCCATGGTGTGGTGCTACTACTATCCCAGATGCAAACGGCTGTTGTGAATACTGTGGTGGTTCTTTCAACGACTAAAAGAAACCAATTTTAAAAGGAGAACAAAATGGCAACACAAGTTACTAACTATCAGTGCCCTTCCTGTACAGGACCACTTCGTTTTGATGGTGCTACCGGTAAACTGGTATGTGACTATTGTGGCAGTCAGTTTGAAACTGCTGAAATAGAAGGTTATTATAAAGAAAAAGACCGGCAAGCGCGGGAAAACTTTGAAAATAACCAGAACAAACCTGCCTCTGACGATGGCTGGGATATGTCTTATCTGTCAGATGACTGGGGCAAAGATGGCGAAAAAATGAAAGCCTATGATTGTCCATCCTGTGGGGCACAGCTTATATGTGACGACACTACTTCGGCAACCAGCTGTCCTTATTGTGGAAACCCATCTATTGTACCCGGCCAGTTTGCAGGCGCACTTAAGCCGGACTATATTATTCCGTTTAAGCTCAGTCAGGAAGATGCTGTAAAAGCATTGAAAGAATATTACAATGGTAAAAAATTCCTTCCGGATGCATTTACAAAAAACAATAAAATACAGGAAGTTCAGGGGGTATACGTTCCATTCTGGCTGTTTGATGGCGAGGTTGATGCAGATATCGATTTTGATGCAACAAAAGTAAGGGTTTACACACAGGGAGACTATCGCATTACAGAAACTTCCTATTTTGATGTAAGAAGAAGCGGTACAGTTTCTTTTACAAAAATACCTGTTGATGGCTCGACAAAAATGCCTGATACACATATGGATGCTGTAGAGCCATTTGATTATAAAGAGCTAAAACCATTTTCTACTGCATATCTTCCAGGTTTCCTTGCTGAAAGATATGACCAGACTGCAGACCATTGCGCTGATAAAGCAGACGTGCGTGCTGAAAAAACTGCCGTTGATATGATGTGTGCAGATGTTCGTGGTTATGATGGCTGCGCAATCACCTCAAAGAGAATTAATCTTAAACGTGGTAAAGTAGGGTATGCACTGTTACCGGTTTATATGCTTAATACAAAATGGAATGGTAAAGATTATCTCTTTGCCATGAATGGTCAGACAGGTAAATTTATAGGTAATCTGCCTGTAGATAAAGGTAAATACTGGAAAACATTTTTCGGTATCACAGCGGCTGTAACAGCTGTACTTGGCACCGCTATAATGTTTATGATGTAAGGAGGCGTAAATTATGAAAAATAAATTTTTTGGTAAATTATTTGCGCTGGCCCTTACATTGGTTCTGGTAGCTAATTTCGCTTCTGTAAAAGGCTTTGCAATCAACGACTATGGCCAGTATATTTTTGACGATGCTGGTATGCTTACCGATGCTGAGTTCAATAGTCTCAACGACTATGCCCGCCAGATTTCTGAATATTACCAATGCGGTGTTCATATCATCACAACAAATGATGAATCTGTAGATGAATATACAATCCAGCAGTATTCAGAAGATACTTATCTTCAGTACATAGATTTTGGCTGGGGTGAAGATAAAGACGGCTTTATGCTGGTAATGTCTACATATGACAGAAGCTATTGGCTGTTGGCATATGGTCCTTGGGGTAACTATGCTCTGACTGACTATGGTAAAGATGAAATGGCAAACCAGTTTCTGGACAATTTCCGCAATAATGACTGGTATGGCGGCTTTAATGATTATCTGTCTTATGCAAACTATGTGCTGGACTGCGCATCCAACGGACAGCCTGTAGATGTGTATTATGATGTAGAAGAAACAGATATAGGTGCTGAAGCCTATGGTGTGGCAGCTGTTTTCGGCATGATTATTGCGGCTTTCATGTGTTCCTCATATAAAAAGCAGATGCGTACAGCTGTACTGGCTACAGGTGCCGCTGAATATATAGCAGATGGTGGTATAGATATGAGAGTAAGACGAGACAGTTTCAAATTTGTAACCAGGTCTGAAGCCAGAATAGCCCCGGATAACGATAATAATCGTTCCCGTGGTGGTACTACAGTAAACAGCAGAGGTTTCTCTGGCAAAGGCGGTAAATATTAAACAAGGAGTTTTTAATATGAAAACTACTATAAAAAAATTGCTGGCACTTGTGCTGGCGGCAGTAATGACTGTTTCACTGGTAGCATGTGGTGGCGGTGGTGATGCTGGTTCTGATAAACCACAGCAGAAACCGACTCCAACAGCAACACCTGAAACAAATATATACAAAAACACTGATATTCATTGGATAAAACAGCTTATGCTTGACAATGATATGGCATTCGCTATTGGCTATCTGGGATATTATGATGGTGATTTCGATGGTCTCGAAGATTATTTTGATTCACTCGGTCTTAAAGATGAAGGTTTTTCATTTGTATACGAAATCCCAGAAGATTACTATGTAGAACACGAAGGCGGCGAGCTGTATATGGTTGTTCCTCTTCACGAAGAATCTACAGTTACAGTAAGTGAATGGATTATCGACGAATACAATGACTGGCAGGGTGAAGAAGGTAATGTTCTTTATCATGAAAAAACAGGTCACCCTGTTCTTGTTAAATGTAATGTAAGTGAAATTGTGCCAAACCTTCTTATTTGCATAGAAGATAATTCTGGCAATTCAAATTATTATACACCATATATTTCCGGTATGGATGGTTTGGTTTACAACTATCTTGATGAAGAAACAAGTGCTATGGATATCAGCCCATATTATCTGGTTGTTCCTGGTTGGGGTGATATGTGGGGCAATGACAACATGGGCGACGATGGTAATTACGAAATGCAGTTTGACATTTCATATATTACAGGTTCATGGATGACAACTGTTTACACAGAAGACGAAAGATATCTTGATGGCAGTTTCACATTCTATGATGATGGCACAATGGAATTTGCTTACGGCACTTCCGGGGAAGCTTATGATGTATATTATTCCGGTGAGTATTACTATGCTGAAGATGACAGCTTGTCAGAAGATGCTGTGGTTTTTGACTTGTATCTTGATAGCAATAACTCTGAATATGATGTAGCATCAGATATTTACACAGCGGTAACATTCGAATTGAACCCATATTCAGACATGGCAGGTATGAATTATGAAAACGGTGATTTGCTCTTTGGCAATGAATATGATTCATATTTCCAGCTGGAATATACAGTAGGTTAATTTAAATAACAAACCGCCTTTGCATAAAACAGCAAGGGCGGTTTTGATTAAGAAAGGGGGATATAGTGGGCAAAGATAAAAGACCATTATGGCTGACAATTCTGGCATTGGCAGCCGTACTGTATCTGATAAATCCTGTTAAAATTATCCCGGCAATAATAAAACTGCGGTTAAAGGGTGTATTGGTTGCATTTGTTCTTGTTTTGGCACTTGTTGCTGTTATAATTTACTTTGCGTTCAAACAAAGTAAAACATCTGCTCAATCAGAAGAACAACAGTTAAATAAACAAATTGAAACTAAAGGCAGACAGCGGATAGTACAGCTTCGCAATATGGGTATGCACATTAAAAACAGCGACATAAGCAGCCACACAGAAGAAATCTGCAAATCTGTAGAAAAAATGCTGTTTATAAGTGAACAGGATACAGATAAATTTATACGGGCCAGCCAGTTTATAGATAATTATCTTATTACACTTGGTAGCGTATTGACCAAATATGCCCGATTGGAAACAAACAACAGTCTGACAGATGATGTTACAGCCAATGCAATAGGAGTGCTTGAAAAAATTAAAAAAGCTGCAGATAACCATACTCAAAATATTCTGAAAAGTGACATGATGGATATAGATGTAGAAATTGAAACTCTGTTAACAATGGCAAAACGGGATGGATTACTGGCAGAAGAAGGCTTTTCTTTTGCATATGAAGATGAAAGAATAAGTCTGGTTTTATAATATGCATATATACAAGTATACATATTGAATATAAGAAAAGGGGGCGCAGAGGCGCCCCTTTGTTAATAGTGCCGTAAATGTAAAGAGGTAGTTGACAAAGGTGATAAGCAGGTATATAATACAGGAACGCTCATAAGAGCGAAGACATCTTGGG
>JAZQYH010000119.1:0-5861 GCA_045633415.1 Oscillospiraceae bacterium
TTCTTCTCTGTATCCACAATTATCACAACAACAGGTTTTGCAACTGCAAACTTTGACTTATGGCCACAGACATCCAGATTTATTCTGGTTGCACTGATGATATCCGGTGCTTCTGCTGGTTCTACTGGTGGCGGTGTAAAAGTAAGCCGTCTTATGATACTGGTAAAAGCTATCAAACGTGAAATTGTATCTGTAATCAGACCAAGACAGGTTAAATCAGTAATGATGGATGAAAAACCTGTAAGCGAAGTTGTAGTAAAAAATACACTTGTATATTTTGCAGTGTATTGGTTTATTGCAATCGGCTCTATGTTTATGTTGACAATTATTGATGGCTTTGACGGCGAAACTACAATCACTGCAGTTATGGCTTGTCTTAACAATATCGGTCCTGGTCTTAATATGGTTGGTCCTGCCGGTAACTTCAGTATGTTTTCCCCTCTTTCCAAAATTATCCTTTCACTTAATATGCTGATAGGTCGTCTGGAAATCTGGCCAATGCTGTTGTTGTTTACACCTTCTATTTACAAAAACACAACTAAAAAATAATATAAAAAAACTCCTCTGGTTTCAGAGGAGTTTTTATTTTGCCTATTTGAATCTTTTTTTGTTCTTTTCGCAGAATTTAAGCACTGTGTATAACAGGAAAATATCTATCGGAATCATCAAAATGTTTTTAAGCAGTCTTGCAGGCACCATAAATTTATAGGCATTGCCATACATTATAGCCAGCCACAAAGGTGTGAGAGTAAGATTGATACCAACTGTAACAATTAATCTGGCACCTATTGTTTTAGGCAGGTCGATTTTTCTGCCGTAGAAAAACAGACCATAAATAAAACCAACCAACATTTCATTAAGGGTAAATCCCGGAAAAAATGCACCATCTGGTTTAAGAAGATATTTTATAACATCTGCTATACCACCAGACAGACAGGCAACCAGTGGGCCAAAGAAATAACCCGTCATGGCGTGGGTAAGGGATGTAAACCCAATAGTCATAAACTGATTTACCTGTATTGTGAAAAGAGCCAGAACAGGACTCATTGCTGCGAAAAGGGCGGCACCTGTGATAGCACGCACAGACCTGAATTCTTTAGCAGCTTTACGCCAATATTCTTTCATATACATACCTCCCCTTATATTTAAATTTTTTAAATTATTTTAAAACATCCAGCATATCTGTCAATGTTTTACAGATATGGTCTGTATATTCACCATTATAATCCGGATAACGGTTATTTACAAGAATGGTATCAAAGCCTGCCATTTTTGCACCTTTGATATCATCAACAGGACTGTCCCCTATCATTATACATTTTTCAGGGTTTCCTGCCAAATCTTTTGCGAAATCAAAAATTTCATTTCTTGGTTTATCAAAACCTACTCTGGCTGATACTATACAGCCAGCAAAATATTCGTCCAGCCCCATATCAGTTGCCATCTGTGGCAATTCTGGGAAATTATTGGACAGGATAAAACTTCTATATCCCCTGTATTTAAGCTCTTCAAGTACAGCTAAAGCGTCGTCGTGGAGACGGTGGTTTTTTATATCAACAACATATGGACGTATTTTTGGCGCCATATCTTCTGCCTGATATTTTTCAAAACCGCTGTTGATGTACATATTTACAAACTCATTTTCACAGCTTTTCCACCAGCCATCGTTTTCCATAAGATGGCGTGTATCTCTGTCTGGATATGTCCACCATGGCAGACATTTACCGCTGAGATTTTTTTTGATTTCTGAATGAGGTACATTTGCCTGTGGATATAAAGTATCTGCCAGATGCAGTGCAATATCCACCCACTGATTATCTGGCTTTGTCAAAGTGCCGTGAAAATCCCAGAAAAGTACAGGTTTATCATTCAACATTTTTTCTATATCTTGTTTTGTGCACATTCTGTTGAGTACCTCCAGCAGTGCTTTTTTTGATAGTTTTACAGGTATATTCAGCTTTTTCGCCAGCTTTTCTCTGTTTGCAGTAGCATTTGCAGTGCCTGAAAGACCAAGTTCAAATAAGTCTGTATATGTCATACTCTGCTTATTTTCGTTGGTTTCTGCGCTGTCCACCCCTGCATTGTGTAGACATCTGATAATAGTAGCTTTATCTATGCCTTCAACACCCAGCAGACCCTCTTTGGACGGGGTTTGTTTTCGACTTTCTTTACCATGTACAGGTGGGATATACACATTTATAATTTCACTTTTGCGGCAGATATTCTGTACATAGTTTCTGATTTTAAAACCAGCAGTGTCTGAATCGGTAATAAGGATAATACCGTTCTTTTCCCCCAGTGTTTTAAGAAGATTTTTCTTTTCTTCATCAGAAAAAACAGAAAATCCGTTTACAGGTATTATAAGACCATCAATAATACTGTCCAGCTTTATAGCATCGTACTTACCTTCCACCACTACTATCTGGCTTACTTTGATTTTTTCCATTATTTTACACCTTTGCCTATAATCTGTGTAATAAGTACATACAATAGCTGTTTTTTATCCCGTGCTGATGATTTCATAGAAATATCAGTTTTCATAAGCAGGGCAAGAATTTCTTCAATAGCTGACAGAGAGAAATTTGATGCATTATTCATTGCTTTTTTATAGCGGTATGAGTTTGCATTCTTTTCAAAATCTTTCTGCACCTGATTATAATCTTTTCTCTGGGACTGCGCCAGTTTGCAACGATGCATATCTACAAAACCAGATGTTACAGCACCAAGGATAGCAATTTCGTCTGTACGCAGTTCAAAAATATTATTCAGTTTTTCAATAGCTTTTACAGGTTTCTTACGGCAAATAAGGTCTATCATATCAAAAACAGAAGCTTCCACTGTTTTAACACCCATTCTGTCCACAATTTCAAGTGTAATCTGGCTGTAGTCTGATGCAGCGCAGTATTTGTCCACCTCATTAACCAGCAGACCTACATCTTTGCCGATGTTATCTACAATTTTTCTTGCAACGTCTTTAGGCAGGTCTGTGTTCTGTTTTTTGGCATGGGCAACAATCATTTCTTCAAGATATTTTTCATTAATTTCCTGAACAAAATGGAGCATGCCATATTTATTTACTTTTTCAAAAAGCTTTTCATATTTTTTAGCTTTTATTTTTTTATCGTCTTCATATGTCAGAACAATGGCAAGGCGGTTCCCGTCACATTCTTCTATAAGTTTTTCAAGATTTGAAAAATCTTCTTCATTTAAAGCGGTTATGTCACCATCTCTGATAACAATAAGTCTTTCTCCGAAAAAGCTAGGCGTGAGAACAAGGTCGAATACTTCGTCCCAGTCTGTTTTGCCAGCTGTAAAATAGGAAATACTGTCGTCATCAATGCCGTTCTTTTTGCATATCTGTTCTATAATAGTAAGGTTTTCATTGCATACGAAAGAATCTTTGGATAATACAAGCCAAAGTCTTTTCAGTTCTTTATCAGTAATTTTATATCCGACTGCCAAAGTTTTTTACATCCTCCATTATAGAATAATTTCCATTTTTAATTTTAATGGTTAACATATCATACAACTCTTTCGCCTGTTTGTCTGAGACTAAATCAATATTTTTCTTTATAACAGGATAGAAATAATAAAAGTTGTCAGCATTGACATCTGCTGGTGTTGTTGAGCCAAAAAAGTAAAAATCCAGATTTTTATCAGATAAATTTGCTTTGTTATGGTTAAAGCCAAAACTTACACCTGCTATATCAATAACACAGGTCATCTGCCTGTTTTTAAGATATGTATCTATTGTGAATACCTTATTGCTGTAATTTTGCGTATCATTGATTGTTATCAATTGTTCAGTAAACTGACTGTATAGTTCTTCGTCTGTTTCTTTAAGTGAACAGACGATTATTTCATCAAAGCTATCTATATCCAACTGATCGATTGCATCTGCAAACTTTGAATGATTTATATTTTCAGTTGCTATAAGATAGTTTTCATCTTTATAACTGATAACATAAGACGGTTCACTGCTGCCATCAAAGATTTTCACAGTAATAACTTCCCTATTCATAAAATTATAGCATAAAACCACAATTAAAGGAACTGTCAAACTGAAAATAATTCTGTTTCTGTTTTTACTGAACTGTATAAATGCAATTACAACAGAAATAAGTGTGGCAAAAACAATAACTTTCATCATTTCTGTACTGATATTTATCATTGCAAAAGAAAAATTATTTTTTACAAATTCAGTAAACTCCATAAGAATCCTGATGAAAACATTGTTTACTGGTGCCAGAATACCAGCAATAAATTCGCCTGCTGTCGGTATCAGAGAGATAACAGGCAAAAAGAATGACAATACACATATCACCATAATAATCGGTGAAAGCAATAAATTAAAAACTGGTGAAAGCAGAGTCATTTTCATGCCAAGAACTGCAAGTATCGGGCTGGTATATAAAACTGCAAATACAGTAATTAAAAGTGAAGATTTAATCTTGTTAAACTTTCTGTCTCTTGCCAGCTGTGCGGCATGAATCACACCAAAATAGGCTGTATAAGACAACAACAAACTGCCATTTACAGCGCTATATGGATTTATAAAAAGTGTTATAAGTATTATAACTGCCAGAACATTATAATTGTCTGTCTCTATTATAAATGTTTTACCTATAGTCATCGCCAGTAGCAGACAGCCTGCCCTGATAATAGATGGCGTAAAACCAATTATCCCCATAAACATCACAACACAGATGCATAAAACAATGTTCTTCACTCTTTTGTACACTGGTAGCAGATACAAAAGCGCATTTATTACAGCTACAATAAAGCCAACATGAAGACCTGATACTACCAAAGTATGTGAAATGCCTGTGTAGTTGAAATTGAGTTTTACTGAGTCAGTTAAAAGACTTTTGTCACCCAATCCCATTGCAACAGCAACAGGGATACTATCTTCATTAAAGATTTTGCGGGATTTATTTGTTAAAACAGTACGAATATGGTCAAATACATATGTAAATGAGCCATTTCTATCTACTGGAGCTATTTCATCGGGATAAAAATAGCCATATATTCCATTTGAATAACTATACATATAATTACTTTTAGGTGTAAAGCCTTTGTACTTGCCAGTCATTTTAACTGTATCACCCACAGGAATATCGTCAGTTAAATATACATTTACTTTAAAATTGTTGAAATTCTCACCATTTACTGTTTTAAGCTTAATTTCGTAACGGTTTGCATAGCCGACATTTTCTGATTTCAGTACAATAGCAGTTACATCAATCTTTTCATACTGCAACAAATACTTTATTTTATCATTCAGGTTATTTTTAAACACACCAAACCAGCCTGCACCAATAATTGCCGCAAGCATAAACAGTAAAATATGATGGGTATATCTGTTTGTGGTGAAACGATGAATAACAGCAAACAAAACAAACAAAGCCAGAGAGCAATATAGCATGCTCTCCGGCAAAGTATTGATTGCATAAACGACCACAAGTACAGATAATGCAAATATGAACAACGGTCGTTTGATTTTCATTTTATTAGCCTGGAGGCCAGGACAGATTTCTCTGTGCAAGCATATGGAAATGTACGTGACCAACAGTCTGACCGCCATCTTCGCCACAGTTTGCTACAATACGATAGCCTTTGTCCAGATTTTCCTGTTTGGCAATTTCTGCGGCTGCCAGAATCATTTTGCCTGCTATGTCACTGTTTTCAGCTGTGAAATGTGCAGGGCTTGGAATGTGCTGTTTAGGAATAATGATTACATGGAAAGGTGCCTGTGGAGCAATATCTTTGATAGCAACCAAATCTTCTGTTTCATAAACAACTGTGGATGGAATATCACCCTTTATAATACTACAAAAAAGACAATCCATAATTATCCTCCT
>JAZQYH010000120.1:0-75881 GCA_045633415.1 Oscillospiraceae bacterium
AAAGCTTTCGGGCAGTATATCCATACAGGACACCGCCAGCATTACCCCTGCGGCAAAGCCCTGTGCCACAGACATACCCCTGTCGGTTATCCCCTGCAAAGCTATGATTATAAGTGCGCCTATGGCTGTGGACAGCCCCGCTATCAGAGACAGTAAAAAAGGATACAGCATATTTTTCTCCCAAAGGTTTTATTTAATGTATATTCTCTCCTTTTGAATTTAAAAACTGTGTTTTTCCTGCAGCAGTACCCACACCACAACACTGCACTACCCTCATCACCAAAACTACGCCCACACACACACCACCACACTGCACAGCCCTCCTCATCACCAAGCCACACCAGCGCAACCCCTCCACCCCTCTGCCTGTATTTCTTACCGTCATTGCTGGTGGTTATATCTGCACAATAAAAAAAGACAGTGATTTCTCACTGTCTTTTGTGTATTAATCATTTTCAACTGGTGTTTCTTCAACTGCTGTTTCCAATGCTTCAGCAACTGTTTCCATTGTTTCCACTGTTTCCACTGTTTCAGCCACCGCTTCCACTGTTTCAACTGTTTCCAATGGCATTTCCACCACTTCTTCAGCAACTGCAACTGTTTCTTCCACCACTTCTTCTGGCTTGTAATCGTCAGACATAAGGTATTTGAAACGTTCGCCGTTGATTTTTTCTTTTTCCATCAGTTCTTTTGCAACGATATGCAGTTTATCCTCGTGTGTGCGCAGGATGTCCATACATTTCTGGTAGCCTTCGTCAACAAATCTTCTGATTTCAACGTCGATATCGTTTGCCACAGCCTCGGAATGACCTCTGCCCTGTGTGTAGTCACGGCCAAGGAATGTCTGTTCCGGTGCACCGCCGTAAACAACGTTGCCCAGTTTTTCAGAGAAGCCATAGCGTGTAACCATTGCTTTTGCAATAGCTGTCACTCTTTCAAGGTCGTTGGATGCGCCTGTGGAAATATCGTCAAGAATCAGCTGTTCTGCACAGCGGCCGCCCAGCAGAGTTACGATTTCTTCGCTCATTTCTGTCTTTGTCTTGTAGTTGGAGTCAACTTCAGGCAGGGACAGAGTGTAGCCGCCAGCCATACCACGGGGAATGATGGAAATTTCCTGTACTGGGTCTGCTGTAGCACAGAAATAGTGTGCCAGTGCATGACCTGCTTCGTGGTAGGAAACAAGGCGTTTTTCTTTTTCTGTAACAACTCTTGATTTCTTTTCAGGACCAGCAATAACCTTGATTGTTGCGGCTTCGATTTCAGCCTGTGTAATTGCTTTTTTACCTTTTTTGGCAGCCATAAGAGCTGCTTCGTTTACAAGGTTTTCAAGGTCTGCACCTGTAAAGCCTGGTGTAGCCTGTGCAATTTTCTTGATATCAATATCCGGACCGATTGGTTTGCCACGGAAATGAACAGCCAGCACTTCTTCACGGCCTTTGATATCTGGCACGCCAACATAAATCTGTCTGTCAAAACGGCCAGCACGCAGAAGAGCCTTATCCAGAATGTCTGCACGGTTGGTAGCAGCCATTACGATAACACCTTCGTTCACACCGAAACCGTCCATTTCAACCAGCAGCTGGTTAAGTGTCTGTTCTCTTTCGTCCTGACCACCGCCAAGGCCTGCGCCTCTCTGACGGCCAACAGCGTCAATTTCATCGATAAAGATGATGGATGGTGCTGTTTTCTTTGCTTTTTCAAACAGGTCACGGACACGGGAAGCACCTACACCAACATACAGCTCGATAAAGTCTGAACCTGAGATGGAGTAGAATGGTACACCTGCTTCGCCAGCTGTAGCCTTTGCCAGCAGGGTTTTACCTGTACCTGGAGGGCCCACCAGCAGTACGCCTTTTGGAATACGGGCACCCAGAGCGTTGAATTTGCCTGGTTCTTTCAGGAATTCAACAATTTCCACCAGTTCTTCTTTTTCTTCGTCTGCACCAGCAACATCCTTGAAAGTTTTGCGTGTTTTCAGGTCTGTTACGTCCTTTGTTTTGGCACGGCCTACTGATGGACCTTTGCCTGCCTGCTGGTTGTACATCATGAAGATAAAGAAGCCCATAAGAGCAATCATGATGATAGTTGGGATAACGCTTACCCATGCAGGGAATGTGGCTGGAACAACAAAGTCGTAAACGATAGGGTCGTTTGGATGGTCTTCGTTCCACTGTTCCACATATGGGTCTACTTTGTTTACAAAGTATGATACATCAGGAACCTGATAATCAATTGGGTTTTCATCATTTCTTGTGATGATTTCAAGATTGCCGTTGCCGATATTGAGAGTATACTCTTTTACCTGCTGATTTCTGAACATATCAATGATTTCACTTGTTTTGTATTCAGAAAATTTGTTTGGCTGGCTCAGCATAATAGCCATAAGGAACAGCATAGCAAGTATGCCCAGCAGTTGTAACGGCTGTTTGTTTTTCTGTTTGACCAAAATTGGTCCTCCTTTTTATGGATTTGAGGTTAGTTGGAGTAAACCTCTGGTTTCAGTACGCCAACGATTGGCAGGTTACGATATTTTTCATCGTAGTCAAGGCCATAACCAACAACAAATTCATCTGGAATTTTACGGCCTACATATTTAGCTTCGACATCAACTTTACGGCGGTCAGGTTTGTCCAGCAGTGTGCAGATTTCGATACTGTTTGGGTTACGTTCTTCCAGCAGTTTGTACAGGAAGCTGAGTGTGTAACCTGTGTCCAGAATATCTTCAACAATCAGCACGTCTTTGCCTTCCAGTGGAAGGTCGATATCTTTTACGATTTTTACACTGCCTGTGGATGTTGTACCTGAACCGTAGGAAGAAAGAACCATAAATTCAATTTCACAAGGAATTTCAATAGCACGCATAAGGTCTGCAAGGAAAACAGCAGCACCTTTGAGAACTGTGATAAGGAACAGGTTTTTGCCTTTGTAATCTTCTGTGATTTTTTTACCCAGCTCTTTTACGATTGCTTCCAGTTCTTCTTTAGTATACAATACTTCTCTGATATCGTTAATCATAAATCCTCCATACACTTATATCTGTGTAATCAATAATATTTTGTCTGTCTGCCCATCAGGTACATAAGGCTGGTTTGTACCATATTCACACAGCCAGATAACTGCGCCGCTTTCATCTGTGAGCACAGGTATACTGTCTCTTACAGACTGCGGTATTTTATCTTCTATAAACAGTTTTTTCACTGTCTTGGTAACATTTCTGTTTGCCAGCGTGAATTTATCCCCTGTTTTTCTGCTGCGTAGCCCGACAACACCTTTAAGTATATCATAATTTACCACATATGTTAAATAGTTTTTACCATTTTCTGTGATATTTTTGTGTTCTTGTTGCGAAATAACCCTGAACAGCAGGTTGTAGCCGCCAAAAGATATAACCTTGTCAAACTCCACAGGGGTAAATTCCAGTTTTTGCTGTGCTTTCTGCACCTGGGGGCTGTAAAAGGACAGCCTGCCTTTTTGTATTTTGCAGAACACATCAGCTGACAGCTGGCGCTTGAAACTGTCCTGACTCAGCGCTGTAAAGACAGCGTCTATATTATCCTTGGTCAGACAGCCAATCTTATCCAGATTGTTGCGCAGAAGATTTTTTACCACTGCAGGGTGGGCACTCTTCAGCATATTCACATCCAGCCCCCCAAGGCCCAGAGCGTTTTTATACAGTGTATCGCTCATTTCGTTTAACAGGCTGTACACCTCCATGCTGTCATTGGCAAAGGCGGCTATGGCATTTTCAGCCGCTGGGTTAATCCTTTTCAGCTGTGGCAGTACATTCAGCCTTATTTTGTTGCGTGAATAAATATCTTCAAAATTTGTCTGGTCTGTAACATAAGGGATACTGTGTCTGTGGCAGTATTCCTCCACATCCTGTCTTGTACAGTCTATCAGCGGGCGGATAATATCCCCTCTTACTGCAGGTATACCCCCTGCACCTTTCATGGATGTGCCACGGGTAAGGTTAAACAGCACTGTCTCTGCCCTGTCAGACAAGGTGTGGGCTGTAGCCAGCTTTGCCCCATGTTTTTTCATCTCATCGGCAAAAAAGCTGTATCTTAAATCCCTTGCCCAGCTTTCTGTGGAAAGTCCCTGTGGCTTTGTATTATTGTTCATATCCAGTCTGGTGGTTATACACTGAACACCCAGCTTTTCACAGTACTGTGCCACAAAAACCTCTTCCTGCTCACTTTCAGTGCGCAGACCGTGGTTTACATGGAGTGCCACCACTTTTATGCCCAGCCTGTCCCTGACACTGCACATAAAATGAAACAGCGCCATACTGTCTGCCCCGCCGGACAGCGCCACAGCCACTGTGTCACCGTGGGAAACCATGTTGTAATGTTCAATTGTATTCAATGCTTTTTCCAGTAACATAAATACACCTTCTGATAATAATTTCTGCCTGTTTGCCGTATATATACCAATAGTTTGAAGGGAGTTGCATCCCCTCAAACTATTTTTGCTTTAATCGTTATGCGTAAAGTCCACATCGTAGAATCTTGTGTGTGCACCGTCCCAGCTAAGCGGAATTGTGCCGGATTCACCATGACGGTTTTTAGCTATGATACATTCAGCCAGTGTCTGGTCTGCATCTTCGCTTTTGTTGTAATATGCATCACGGTAAAGGAACAGTACTACGTCAGCATCCTGTTCGATAGAACCGGAGTCTCGCAGGTCAGACAGCTGTGGTCTGCCGTCACGGCCGCCGCCCTTTTCAGCAGAACGGGACAGCTGTGACAGTGCGATAATAGGTACGTCCAGCTCTTTTGCCATGATTTTCAGGTTACGTGTGATTTCACTGATTTCCTGTACACGGTTGTCACTTCTTTTACCTGTAGACATCAGCTGTATGTAGTCCACCACAACCACACCCACATTTGGTGTTTCCGGGTTCTGGTTAAGGCGGCGTATTTTCGCCTTCATGTCACTTACTGTGATGTTTGGTGTGTCGTCCAGATAGATAGGATAGTCTGCAATCTGACCTATGGCATTTGAGATAATATCCCATTCAGCCACCTGAATGTCACCTGTACGCAGGCTGTTTGAACTGATGCCTGCCTGTGATGAGAGAATACGTTCTGTCAGCTGTTCGTTGGACATTTCCAATGAGAAAATAGCAACAGGCAGTTTCTGACTGCTGGCAATATTGGTGGCAATGTTGAGGGCAAAGGAGGTTTTACCCATACCAGGACGTGCCGCAAGGATTACAAGGTCACTGCGGCCCATTTTACCCAGCTTGTCATCAAGAAAACGGAACCCTGTAGGAATACCCTGATATTTCTCTTTGTCCTTGCCGGAGAGTTTGCGCAGACGGTCAAAGCTTTTTGCCGCCGCATCTGAAATGTGTTTAAGGCTCTGTGTGTCTTTGCCCTGTCGCAGAGCGTAGATTTTCTGTTCTGCACTTTCCAGCAGCAGGTCAGCATCTGCTGATTCCTGTGTCATACGGATAATTTCTGCCGCTGTGTCCATAACAGAGCGCACCATATACTTGTCTTTCAGAATTTTTGCATAGAACATCACGTTTGAAAGACTAGGCACAGTGTCTGCCATCTGTGACAGATATACCTTTGCATCATTTTCATCAGAGAAAATTTTTGCAGAGAGAACAGCGTCAACCACCGTTACAAAGTCAGACGGTGTGTTGGCCATAAACAGCGTAAGTATTTCATTGAAAATAAGTCTGTTCTGTTTTACATAGAAATATTCAGACTTTACCTGCTCCACAATGGTGGATACAAGGTCCGGGTCGATGATAGCCGCACCCAGTACAGCCTGTTCAGCCTCTATGGAAAAAGGCTGGTTTATACCCATGCCTTCCAGAGCAATTTCCAGCTGGTTCATTTATTATTCCTCTACAATAACTGTGATTTTTGCCTGAATTTCAGGATAAATTTTGATTTCAGCATCTACACGTGAGAAAGTTTTGATATCTTTCATCACGATTTTCTTTTTGTCAATTTCCAGTTTGTGCTGTTTTTTGATAGCATCTGCAACGTCCTTGGATGTTACAGCACCAAAGAGTTTGCCTTCTTTGCCAGCTTTAGCCTTGATAGTAACTTCTTTGCCGTCCAGCTTTGCTTTCAGCTCATTTGCGGCATTGATTTCTTCCTGTTTATGGTGTGCTCTTGCACTTTCTTTGGCCTTTACATCGCTCATAGCTGATGCTGTTGCTTCTTTTGCCAGTTTTCTTGGCAGAAGGAAGTTTCTTGCATAGCCATCAGATACAGTAACTACCTGGTCTTTTTTACCGATGTCTTTTACATCCTGTAAGAGAACTACTTTCATCTATATATCTCCTCTGTTTTCTATATTTAGTAACATTTTATTATTTTACATTTATTTCGCCAGAATATCAACGGCTATTTTTTGTAATTATCAATACTTTCCTTGATTTTTTCTCTGGCTTCATCCAGTGTGCTGCCTCTCAGCTGTGCGCCAGCCATTGTAAGATGGCCGCCACCGCCCAGATATTCCATAAGCACCTGTACATTTATTTCCCCAAGGCTTCGGGCAGAAATCTGGATAACATCATCAAATTTAACAGCTACAACAGAGCCACGTACGCCGTCCAGTGTCAGCAGGTCGTTTGCCGCCTGTGGCACAGCAACATACAGATCTCTTGTCATATTTTCAGCCATTGAAACAGCCACATCCTTATAGATAAATGCACCGTTTACAAGGTCTGATTTAGCCTGATATACCTCTTTAGGTATAGTGAACAACTTGAGAACCTCTGTGGATACAGCACCCAGTCTGCGCAGATAGGCAGATGCTTCAAAGGTACGCACGCCTGCACGCTCTGCAAAGTTGCGTGTATCCAGCATAATGCCGGACAGCATTGCTTCTGCCGCCACCTGTGGCACCTTTATGTTGGCTGGTACAATGTACTGTATAAGTTCGCACACCAGCTCACTGGCTGATGAAGCATATGGCTCGTGGTAGGAAACAACAGTGTCGCTGATATAGTCTACCATACGGCGATGGTGGTCGATAACAACCTTTTTGTTGAATCGTTTTACCAGTTCTTCACTTTCTGTCATGCGGGAAACGTGTACGTCTGTTACAATCAGCAGTGAGTTCACACCTATGCCCATGCTCAGTGCCTTTTCAGGTGTGATAAACAATTCGTCATCTTCCCATTCTTCTCGCACCCTGTCAATCAGGTTCTTTGCAAGGGAAGTTTCTTCTCGCACCACTATGTATGGGCGCTTGCCACAGCTTTTAACCGCTGCTGCAATACCGACACCAGAGCCAATGGCGTCAAGGTCAGACACACTGTGCCCCATAATCATAACAAGGTCGCTGTGTTCGATAACATCTTTCAGCGCCTTTGCAACGATACGGCTGCGGACCTTACTGCGCTTTTCAACACTTGGCAGTGTACCGCCAAAGAATTCATAGCCTTCGTTGTTTTTAACTACAGCCTGGTCACCACCACGGCCCAGGGCCATGTCCAGCGCCTGTCTTGCCAGCAGGTCATTTTCGGCAAAGTCTGCACCGCCATGACCTACACCGATAGACAGTGTAACCATATCTTCTTCCAGTTCCCTTGCCTTTGACAGTATTTCAAATCTGCTGTCGTGCAGGTCTGTATAGTATCTTTCTTCCAGTATCACGTGGTAACGGCTGTTGCCGATTTTTGTAGCTATACCCTTTGTCTGGCTGGCAAGGTCTTCAATCAGCTGGTCAAGGCTTGCCATAATGCCAGCACGCTTTGACTCTTTCAGTTCTTTCAGCACTTCGTCATAAGTGTCCACAATAATCTGTATTACAACAGGACGTGTCAGGTGGTATTCCCTTGCTTCCCATTTAAGCTCTGTGTCATCTGTAAAGTAGCACACTGACAGACTGCCATCTTCAGATGCGGCAGAAGAATACACAGTGTATTCCCTGTCATTCACTATAATTGACACACCCTTGTTGTCTGCGGCTTGTGCAATTTTCAGCCCAGGCACCACTTTTTCAAGAGGTGTAAGGTAGCAGTCAGCATCGCCCAGAATAGCTGTGCGGAACGCAGAGTTGTACCATACTATACTGCCCTTGTTTGAAATAACCACAGGCAAAGCCAGATTTTCAAAGCTTATCTGCTGACGGGCAGACTGTTTGCCACTGCCAAAGAATACCCCACGGATAACCTTTCTGATAGCTCTGGCATTCATTGTGATAACCACTGCCACTGCTGTCATGCTGGCAAAGGTTATAAGTATCAGTTCAGGGTTGGTAAAGCCCAGAATCCCGGCCAGCAGCAATGCCAGCAGTGATACCACCACAAGAATTATATCTGTACCCCAGAATTTATTTTTCATAAAAACACCTTATTTCTTTAAGTATTCCTTGCAGGAAACACCTTTTATACTTCCATTACTATTGGAAGAACCATAGGGCTTCTCTTTGTCTTTTTATAAAGAACAGTAGAAACCTGGTCTCTGATTTTACTTTTGATAAGCGACCAGTCTTTGTAATCATAGTTTTCATATTTTTCGATTACAGCCCTTGCCGCCAGACGTGCCTCGCTTATAAGTGCTTCGCTTTCCTTTACATATACGAAGCCACGGGAAATAATGTCTGGCCCGCTGAGAAGCTGGTCGGAATAGCCATCAACTGTGAAAACAACCACAACGATACCGTCCTGTGACAGATGGCGGCGGTCTCGCAGTACTACACTGCCTACATCACCTACACCGTAGCCGTCTACCAGTACCTGACCAGATGTTACGCTTTCTTCCACTGTGATGCCGTTTTTGTCTATTCTCAGCACCTCGCCTGTGTTGGCAAGGATGATATTTTCTTTCGGAATGCCTGCGCCCTCTGCCAGCATGGCGTGTTTGCGCAGATGCTTGTATTCACCGTGAACAGGGATAAAATACTGTGGTTTTACCAGATTCAGCATCAGCTTCAGTTCTTCCTGACAGGCGTGACCTGAAACGTGTACATCGTACATTGATTCGTAGATAACGTCAGCCCCCTGCTTCAGCAGTCCGTTCACAACCTTTGTCACCATTTTTTCATTGCCAGGAATTGGTGTGGCTGAAATAATAATAAAGTCGTTTGGACCGATAACAAACTGTCTGTGTGTGCCGCCAGCCATTCTGGAAAGGGCAGACATTGGCTCACCCTGACTGCCTGTTGTAATAAGAACAATCTGGCCTGGCTCATAGTCTTTTACCTTTTCAGGCTCAATAACCACATTTTCAGGTGCATTGAGATAGCCCAGCTCAAATGCCATGGCAATATTGTTCATCATACTGCGGCCTGAAACTGCCACTTTTCTCTTGTGCTTTACTGCAAGGTCCAGAATCTGCTGTATGCGGTAAATATTTGATGAGAATGTGGCTATGATAATTCTCTTGTTGCCAGCTTTTTCAAAGAATGAGGCAAAGCTCTGTCCCACTGTCTTTTCACTGGCTGAATGCCCCTGTCTTTCAGCGTTTGTAGAGTCTGCCAGAAATGCCAGTACACCCTCACTGCCGTATCTTGCAAAGGTGGACAGGTCTGTTGTTTCGCCCTGTGGCGGTGTGTAGTCTATTTTAAAGTCGCCTGTTGTAACCACAACCCCTGCAGGTGATTCAATAGCAAGACCTACTGCGTCAGGGATGGAGTGGTTTACGTGGATAGGCACCACTGTCATACAGCCCAGCTGTATTCTGTCGCCCGGTGCAAAAACATTTACATTTACAAGGTTTTTCAGCTGATGCTCGCTGAGTTTATTTTCAATAAGACCTTTTGTCAGTCTTGTGGCGTATACAGGTACGTCAATTTCCTTTAAAAGATATGGCAGTGCGCCGATATGGTCCTCGTGACCATGGGTTATAACGATACCTTTGATTTTGTCCCTGTTTTCAATAACATAGGAAAAATCTGGTATAACAAGGTCTACCCCGAACATTTCGCTGTCTGGGAAAGTGTTGCCGCAGTCAACGATAAACATATCGCCCCTGCATTCGTATATTGTCATATTCTTGCCTATTTCGTTAAGGCCGCCAAGCGGTATAAGACGGATAGCTTCCACGGGAACCTCCTTGATTTTATCTTTTCTATAATAATGTTTTTTTCTTGTGCTGTTATATTTTCTCTGCTCTGTTTTAGGCATTAAGTCTCCTTTCTTCAGTCGTAGAAAAATGATACGACGAAATACACCATATTGAAATGGTGTGCCAATTTATTCTGATATGTAAACGATCACTGTAATGTGGGTTGCCCCTGTTTTTTAACGCACGACTGGTATTTTAAAAATACCCATATATATTAATGATACTGTATTTAAGATTATATTGTCAAGACAGGGCCTTTATTCTTATGCATTCTTTACATAAGGGCGGTTTTATTATATAATTTATTTGTTGTTCCTATATACCGTAAATCCCCGAAAGGAAATATATATGAAAACTGTTTACATTTATACTGACGGCGCATGCAGTGGCAACCCGGGTCCTGGTGGCTGGGGCGCAATTTTAAGATATAACGGCGCAGAAAAAGAGCTGTCTGGCGGCGAAGAACACACAACCAACAACCGTATGGAAATGTGTGCCGTGCTGTATGCTTTGCAGGCACTGAAAGAGCCTTGTCAGGTTATACTTACCAGCGACTCCAAATATGTAATAGACAGCATTACAAAGGGCTGGGTATATGGCTGGCAGAAAAAAGGCTGGAAAAAGTCTGACGGCAAAATGGCGCTGAATATCGATTTGTGGGAACAGATTCTGCCATTACTCAAAAAGCACGATGTTACTTTCAACTGGATAAAAGGTCATGCAGGTCACCCTGAAAACGAACGCTGTGACGCCATGGCAGTTGCCGAAAGCCAGAAATTCAGATAAGCACACTGCACCGCACACAGCGGTGCTTTTTTATTGCTGTAACAATTATTACCAGCAAAAAGAATGTTATTCATATTGAAAAACTGTGCAAAACACATTATTATATAGATAATAAAAGCAAACGGAGATTTATGATGACAAAAAATCTTGATTATAAAAAAGTATTGGTTGGTGTGTCTGGCGGTGTTGACTCATCAGTATGCATCGACCTGTTAAAAAAGCAGGGGCTTGAGGTGGAAGGTGTGGTTATCCGCTTTTCCCCTGAAAGTGATGAAGCTGTGGCTGACGCACAAAAAGTATGCGACAAGCTGGGCATTACACTGCATGTAGCTGACGCACAGGCTGATTTCAAAAAATATGTGGTTACACCATTCTGTGAAAACTATGTAAGCGGCAAAACACCAAACCCTTGTATAGTGTGCAACCCACACGTGAAATTTGCCACACTGATTAAAACTGCAGATGAACTGGGCATAGGCTATATCGCCACAGGCCATTATGCACAGGTGGAAAAACTGGGCGAAACTTACTTTGTGAAAAAGGCAGTAAGCACAGCAAAAGACCAGAGCTATATGCTGTACCGTCTGCCACAGGAAATTCTTTCCCGCCTTATTCTGCCAATCGGCAGTTTTGAAAAGCCACATATACGCGAAATGGCTGGTGAACTGGAACTGTTCAATGCTGACAAGCCAGACAGTCAGGAAATATGCTTTATTCCTGACGGCGACTACGGCACATTTATTAAAAATCTGGGCTATAAGACAAAATACGGCTGGCTGATTGCACCAGACGGCAAGAGAATACGCCGCCACGAAGGTGTGCACAATTTTACCATCGGTCAGCGCAAAGGTCTGGGTGTAGCCCTTGGCAAGCCTGCCTTTGTAAAGGAAATCACCGAAAAAGGCGATGTCCTGCTGGGCTTTGCAGGGGATGAATTTTTCTCTGGCGTAGAGCTGTCCAGCCCGGTATATGCAAATGGCTATCTGGACAAGGACACTGTTTTCACAGTGAAAATCCGCAGTGCATCCAAAGGTGACCAGGCAAAGGCTGTTTACTGTGATGATGAAAAAATCGTGCTGGAGTTTGTAAATCCTGTACGTGCCGCCGCAAAGGGACAGAGCGTGGTTATCTACACAGACGACTATGTGGTAGCAGGCGGCTTTATCGAAAAAGCAATCAAATAAAACTGTATAAGCAAAAAGACACAGCAACCGCTGTGCCTTTTGATTTATTTGTAAAGTTGGAATTTGTGTTATTCAGTAATGAATGGTTCAATGTATTGCTGGATAAAATCGACTCTATCAAAAACTGTCGGTTTAAAATAGGATGCCACAGCCACCACCAGATTTTTCTGTGGGTTGATGTAGATAACATTTCCGCTGTTGCCTATGGCGGCATAGATTTTCTTTTCCCTTTCTATAATCCACCACAGATAGCCGTATTCCATACCTCTGAAATTTTTGCTTTCCACCACTCGTGGTGTTGTCATTTCTTCTATCCATCTGGAAGGCACTATCTGCTTGCCATCAAAAACACCATTGTTAAGGCATAACAGACCAATCTTCGCCATATCGTCAGCAGACATACACAGGCCATAGCCCGGTGTACCCAGCCCGTCTGTATCGCAAAACCAGATGTTTTCTTTCGGCAACTTACCGATTGTAAATTGTTTGTGCTCTTCTGCCGTTTCAGCATAATAATTTTCGTGCAATGCTATTCCCAATGGTGCAAACAGATATTCATTGGCAAAATCCACTGTTTTCATACCTGTCACCGCATATAAAATGCCTGAAAGTATATGCAGACATACAGTCTGATAGTTGAATTCATCTGTCAGACCCTTTCTGCCTCCTAAAAAATCAAGGGAAGCATAGGTCCAGTTTTCGCTGATACACACCTTTGTCCATGGGTCACCTTTGCATTTATAAGGCGCGCGCATAGTCAGCAGATGTCTGATTGTAACCTGCTGTATGGTCTTTTCTCCCCTTTTGATTTTGTAGTCCGGGAAATAATCCAGCACTTTGTCATCAATGCTTTTTATCAGTCTCTGGTCAACTGCAATGCCAACCAGCAGCGAAATTATGCTTTTTGTGGCGGACATAATATGTGTGCAGTCTTCCGGTTTATAGTCATTCCAGCAGTCAGAGTACACTTTTTCACCATTTTTATAAGCAGTAATCTGGCAGATGTTTGGCTGTTGTTTTTGGATTAAACCGTGCAGTTCTTCTTTGTTCATAGTCATTTTCACTTTCATAATGTGTTTTCAGAACGTTCTGGTTAAAGCATAAGTGAATTTAAAATTAATTTCAATATATTTTTGCAAAAAAAGATGCCCTGTTGAAAGGGCATCTTTTAATATTATTTCCACTCACTGTGCAGGATTATGTTTTTCCTTTGATTTCTGTGTTCATAAATATTACTGTTTCAGCAGCCATGCAGCACATACTACGTCTTCGCAGGCAAGACCCTGTGATTCAAAGCAGGTGATATCTTTGTCGCTTTCTCTTGCTGTCACTTTACCGCTTACAACTTCTGCAAGGTCACCAAGGATATGGCTTTCTGTAATAGCGCCTTCTTCCAGTGGGAATGTGTAGTCACCAGCTTCGTTTTTGCAGGAGTCGTAGTTGTCGCAGAACAGACGGGATTTTACCATACATTCTGTGTCCAGTTCTCTGTTTGCCTTGCCACAGGCGCCAACAGCGTTGATATGTGTGCCTTCTTTTACCCATGCGCCAAACAGCACAGGTACAGCAGATGGTGTAACTGTGTTTACGATATCAGCATCTTTTACTGCATCTTCACAGTTTGCACAAGGTACAAATTCGATATCTGGATATTCTGCTTTGTGTTTTTCGCAGAATTTTTCGCTTTCAGCCAGTGTTGGGCACCATACAGTAACTTTTTTGATATCTCTAACCAGAGTGATAGCTTTCAGATGCATTGTTGCCTGCACACCACCACCGATAAGGCACATTGTGTGGCTGTCTTTTCTTGCCATATGTTCAGTAGCCAAAGCGGAAACAGCGGCAGTTCTTATGGCTGTGATGGATGTGCCGTCACAGATACCCTGCAACTGACCATCCTCATTGGAGAAAACTGCAACAATACCCAGATGGCTTGGCAGACCGATAGCGTGGTTTGTGTGGAAAGCTGTAATCAGTTTTGCACCGCAAACATCTTCTGTTGGGATAATAGCTGGCATAATGCCAAATACTTTACCTGCGCCTACAGGGAAAAGACTGCGCAGTTTGTTTTCCATTTTGCCTTCTGCAAAAGCTGTAAAAACATCATTCATAAGTCCAATACAGGTTTTCATATCAAGAAGTGAATTAACTTCCTGTTCTGTCATATATTTCAGTTCCATAATAATCTCCTATCCTTTGTATGTGCTGAGAAAATCAGCCAGTCTGTCAAGGTCAGCTGTGTTGTTGAAATAGTGGATACCAATTCTGATAGATTTACCGCTTACCTGTGCACGGATGCCGTTTTCTTTCAGAATATCGTTTGTAAGGTTCCATTCCTGTGGGAAGTTGATATACATAATACCACTGCGGTTTCTTTCTTCAAAGTTGCCCACAATGGAAACGTGAGGAATGTCAGCCAGTTTTTTGTACATATAGTCCACCAGACCGAGAATATGTTTTTCCACATCGTCCGGGCCCAGTTCCATATACAGTTTGATAGCTTCTTCCAGTGAGCGCAGGCTTTCCCAGTTCAGCATACCTGTTTCAAATTTATTTGCATCTTCAGACAGGTTAAGCACGTATTTTGAATGGTCCATTCTGTTTTTGTTGCCTGTCCAGCCCACCTGCACAGGATTGATTTTGTCCAGTACACGTTTGGATGCATAGCCAAAGCCAAAGCCAAACAGACCGCCCAGCCATTTGAATGTACTGGAAACCATAAAGTCGATTGGTGTTTCCTGTACGTCAATTTTCATAGATGCCACACCCTGTGTAATATCCAGCACCAGATATATACCCTTTTCCTGACAGAATGTGGACAGCTCTTTCAAATCGTGACGGAAGCCTGTTGTGTTTTCAACTGAACATAGTGAGATAACCGCTGTGTTTTCGTCCACCAGTTCAAACAGCTTTTCAGCAGGCATTCTGCCGTTTTCAGGGCGTGCAATTCTTACATTTTCTTCCCCTACAATATTCATCCAGGTGTAAGCTGTAGATGGGAATGTCTGACCAGAGACGATGATGTTTGCATTTTCTTTCAGCTTGATGCCTGTGGAGAAGATGCTTAAAATTGTGGATGCGGCACCCCCGAAGAAAATTTCTTCAGGCTGTGCATTGAACATATCTGCCACAGGTTTTCTCATATCATCAGCGTGTTTCCATGCGGCGTGCACACCTGGGATATCAAGACCGTTTTCGTATCTGTCAGCCAGATATTTTGTAATTGCTTCGTAGGAATTTTTGCTCATAAGACCAGCAGAGGATGTGTCCAGAAAAGCACATTTTGCTGTTATCGGAAACTGCTCGGCTCTTACTTTTTCAAATTTATCCATTATAAAAGTCCTCCTGTTATTTTTCGTAGTCATATACTTTAAATATATCACCTTTTTCAGATAAAATAAATAAAAAACTACTTTTTCCAATCAAAAAATGCCTTCTCCCAATGGGAGAAAGCATTGAATTCTGTATTATTTTAAAACAGCCCCCACAGACCAAAGGTGTTCTGGTTTTCAAATGTGAGAAGCCAGTCCTTGTTGGCTGGTCCCGCAGCAGAATAATTGCCAAGACCCCCGCCTGTCTGCAAAACGCGATGGCAAGGGATAACTATAATAACAGGGTTTGTTCTCATTGCACTGCCCACAGCACGCACAGCCTTTGGATTACCTGTTTTTTCTGCCAGTTCCTTATAGGTGGTGGTACTGCCATATGGCACTTTCATCAGTTCTTCCAGCACTTTTTTACGGTATGGGGAAACCTTTGGGTTTATTGGCAGGTCAAATTCCTTTAAATTCCCAAGAAAATAATCATACAGCTGGCCCACAGCTTTTTCCAATAGCGGTGTGGATGGTGCCACCTCCTGTGCTGTTTCCCCTGCATATTTTATTTCTGTAATAAATTCATCTTCCTGTGTAATATGTAAAGCACCGATTGGTGTGTTTATAACTGCAAATTCCATAATATCTCCCCCTTTTTTAATAAATTATACACCAGCAAAAAAATTGTGTAAACACTATTGACAAATATATCGACAGACGATATAATTATATCGTAGCTCGATATATCGACAAACAATATAACGGAAGGTGATACTATGGCTGATAAAAATATAAACACTCCACTGACAGAAGCAGTTTACTACATACTGCTGTCTGTAACACAGCCAATGCACGGCTATGGCATAATACAGAATGTAAAAGAGCTGTCTTACGGCAGGCTGATACTGGCGGCTGGCACACTGTACGGAGCTATTACAAATCTGCTGGCAAAAGGCTGGATAGAAACAGCTGGCGAAGAAGAAAACTCACGAAAGAAAGAATATATAATAACAGACAGCGGTCTGGCTGTGCTGAAAACCGAGCTGGCAAGACTGGAAGAGCTGGTAAACAACGGCAGAAAGGTAATGGGAGAATAACTATGAGAACAACTGAATGGCATTTCTGGACAATAGATAAATATAAGGAAGAAGAAAAATGGCTGAATGAAAAATCCGCCCAGGGCAAGGCTCTTGTTTATGCTTCTGGCATCAAATATGTATTTGAAGACTGTGAAAAAGGCGAATATCAGTACAAAATCATGTTTACTGACAATCTGAAAAGTGAACAGCCACGAAAAGATTTTGAAAGTTTTCTGGAAGAAAGCGGCATTGAAACAGTGGGCAATTATCTGCGCTGGGGTTATTACCGCAAGAAAAACGACGGCACCCCATTTGAAATGTTCAACAGCAAAAGCGAAGAACTGGCACATATAAACAAAATCAAAAACTTTGCACTTATTCTTCTGGCAGTTATTTCCATAGTAGTGGTAAGCGAAATTTTCTCCGCACTGTCAGACCCACATATACTGCCTGTATTGATTTTCAACTGCTGTGTATTTGCATTTGTTTTCAAAGTTAACAGAGGTATTGCAAAGCTGGCAAAAGAAACCCGGCAGGATATAGCATTGTTTGAATAATATAATACAGATAAAAAGCAGGGCTCTTGCCCTGCTTTTAAATTTTATAGATTATCAAATTATTACAGCTGTGTTGTTTTGCAGTTTGCTCTCAGCTGGTCCTGCATATCGTCCAGATGTTCTTTTGTCCACAGTGCCATTGCGCCGCCTGTGTGCAGGAACATTGCATTTTCGCCTTCTTTAATCCATTCGCCTTCTTTTACAAGGTCGATAAATGCACGGAAGGTTTTACCTGTGTATGTAGGGTCAAGGAAGATACCTTCGTTCATAGCCAGAGTGATGATAGCTTCTCTTGTGATTGGGTCTGGTTTGTTGTACTGTTCGCCAGAGTATGGTGCATCGTCTGGACCATAAGCAATTTTTACTTCTTCTGGTGTGATTGTCACGCCAAGACCGTATTCTTCGCTTACTTTGTTTGCAAATTCAGCCACCTGTACTTCTTTAGCGCCTTTTGGTGCTGGTGAAACAGGCACAGCGATTACATCAAATGGTGCATTGAAGTATTTTGCACCCAGCAGCATACCGCCGAATGTACCCATAGAACCTACTGTACATACCAGATGGTCAATTTTGATTTTCTGTTCTTCCATCTGGTCCAGAATTTCTTTGATAGACATAATGTAGCCCAGTGCACCCACAGGGTTTGAACCGCCGCCTGGAATTACATATACTTTGTCGCCCTGCTGTGCATATTTTTTGCATACATCTTCAATAACCTTTGGAGAATCAGCTGGATTTTCCACAAAGTAGATATCTGCGCCCATCATAGCATCAAGGTTAAGGTTACCAGACAGATAGCCTGTGTCTTTACCGGACAGCACCAGAATAGGCTTCAGACCATATTTAACTGCCGCACCAACAGTTGTACGGCCATGGTTTGTCTGTGTGCCGCCAACAGTCAGTACAGCTGTACAGCCTGTATCAATAGCTTCCCGGATAAGATATTCCAGTTTTCTTGCTTTGTTACCGCCAAAAGCAGGGCCTGTTGTATCATCACGTTTGATAAACAGTTCGCCTTTACCCAGCAGTTTTGTCATGTTTTCCATTTTTTCCAGTGGAGTTGGATAATGTCCAAGTTTCACTTTTCTGATGTTTTCAATAGCCATAGTCGTCACCTTTCTGTTGTATATAATTTTATTATCTGACTTCAGTATATCATTAATAAAAATTATATACTATTGAAAATCTATACAAATTTATCTGTGTTTTTTTAAACATCTTGAAAATAATAAAATATAGGTATAAAATATATATAGTAATTATAATGTTATGATATAGTTATATATAACCTTTTGGAGTTTAATATATGGAATATATTTTTATACTTAATCCTGCGGCCGGCAAAAACAAAACTGCCCTGAATATGATTCCTTCCATTCAGAAAGCCTGTAAAAAAGCAGGGCTTCACTATCAGATACATATTTCTGAAAGTGGCGAAGATATAACCAATTATGTAAAAATGATGTGTGCTGACGAGGGCAAAAATTTCCGTTTTTATGCCTTTGGCGGTGACGGCACACTTAATCAGGTGATAAACGGCTGTGCCTGTAAACCAAATGCCGAAGTGGGCGTATTCCCTCTTGGCACAGGCAACGACTTTATCAGAAACTTTGATGCAGACAGTAAAGACTTTTTCGATTTGGAAAAACAGCTTTTTTCACCAAGTGTAAAAACCGACACTATTGTATACAACGGCAAACACTGTATAAACATCTGCAACATGGGCTTTGACGCCAACACAGCTGTGGACATGCCTAAATTCAAAAAGATACCTGTTATCGGCAAAAGTATGGCATACAACCTGTCCATCGCATACAACGTGTGCAAAAAGCTGGGCAGATATATGGAAATATATGTGGACGACAACCTGCTGTTTAAAGGTGATACACTGATGTGCGCTGTAAGTAATGGCATTGCCTGTGGCGGCGGCTTCAAGGTGACACCACGTGCTGTTACAAACGATGGTCTGATAGATGTAAACGTGGCACTGCCACCAAACAGAATTAAACTGCCTCTGTTTGTAAAAAACTTTTCCAATGGCACCCAGTATGAAGACAGCCGTATGGACAAATACATCCGCTATGCACAGGGTAGAAAGGTTACTGTAAAAGGTGCAAAGCCATTTGCCCTTGTAAACGATGGCGAGGCTGAATACCTGCAGGAAGTATCCTTTGAAATAGTGCCAGCCAGCATCAACTTTATCGTTCCTTCTCACAATTTATAAAGGAGATTTTTTATGATTACAGCTGTAAGCAAAGGCGACAACTATATAACAGAACTTTCTGACGGCAAACATACATTTTATGCTGATACTCTGGAACATGAAGGTGGCAGTGATATGTATGCCCGCCCTACTGATATACTGTGCAGTGCCTATGCCGCCTGTACAAACATCACCACCCGTATGGTGCTGGACAGGGAAGGGCTGAAATACGACAAGGTTACTGTATGGGCTGATATAGACAGAACAGATTTGAACAATGTGAAATTCTATATCCACACAGAAATCGAAGGCGATATCCCACAGGAGAAAAAGGACGAAATAATACAGAGAGTCAAGCGCTGTCCTGTGTGCAGAATTCTGAAAGCTGACAAAGAATTTTTTGAACTGAAAGGTATAGAATAGGTAATTTTATGTATTGGTTATTGTTTTTTGCCATTGTTGCACTGATTATATGGAAAATTATTGCTGATTTTTCCATCGCTCTGGTTTTTGTTCCTTTGGGACTGTTTGTAATTTTCGTTGGCAAAGCCTTTAAAGAAGAAAGTTTTCTGGGTGGTATGCTTGCAATGGTTGCTGGTGTGGCAATGATTGTGCTGAGTATAATACACAGGGATGTCACTCTGGAAATGTTCACAGACTACATACCACAGATAATAATGTTCTGGAAGAAATAAATAAAAGACGGTTTTGTAAGAAACCGTCTTTTTTGTTTATCTGTATACAGGGGAAATCACAGGTTTGCCGTCTCTGTCCAGCAGTGGTGTCAGTCCACCACCATATCCTGCGCCGTGATAAAGATAGTTTACGCCTGTTTCCTTATCAACCCATATTTCTGTAACTGTCGCAAACCCCTGTGAATACACTTTTTCAAATCTTTCGTCCTTTGCCATTATACTCTACCTCTGTTTATAACTGCTATCGCTTTGTTGTAATCTTTTTCGTGAACATAGATTATATATACCATACCTGTGTTTACATATCTGGCACCTGTGGGCATACCTGTATGCATTATGGCTGTGGCGTGCTTGAAATTATTGCCCTTTGACCCCAGACTGAAATCTATACCCGCTTTTTTCAAATCATCCTTTGCATTGGCATAAATTTCTGCATTTGTAGTTATAAGAACTTCTTTTCGGTTAAATACAGTAATCATACTGTTCACATCTTCATAATTCAAGTATACATACAAATTGTGAAAATTTTATGCAAAATAAAAGGACACCGCTGGGTGTCCTTTTTGTATATACAATTAATTGAATTCTACTGTATCTGTGTCTATATGGTATACAATATTGCCTTTTTCAGCTGTTATCTCATATGGGATATTTCTGTCTGTCAGTCTTTTCAGCATTCGGCTGTGTGGGTGGCCATAGTCGTTGTCCCTGCCACAGGATATGCCCACAAGCTGTGGTTTCAGCCTGTCCAGCAGCTGTCCTGATGTGGCATCACCAGAGCCGTGGTGCCCCGCAGTAAGAAAACTGATGTTTTCTGGCAGTAAATCCAGCAGGTACCATTCCCTGTCGGTTTCAGTGTCTGCCATATTCACATATACAAAGTCGTCCAGTGTGAACATCGTTACAGTTGAGGTATTGTTTATATTCTCGCTGTTATAGGTATCGTCCACCACTGTCAGCACACCCTGTCCCACTGCAAACTGCTGTCCTTTGTATGCATACTCCAGCTTGTAATAGCCGTTGTTTGCGTCTTCCAGCAGGGATTTGTATAAATAGCTGTCGGGAATATTCTCCTGTGAAAGAGATGGTATAACCACAGTGCCTATATCAAAATTTCTGATAACGTCCATAGCCTGACTGGTGTGGTCAGTGTGAAAATGTGTCAGCACAAAAACATCCACCTTTTTCACACCTCGCTGTGAAAGGTACTCTACAATTTCTGTTTCACTGCCGTATTCCCCTGCATCTATCAGACAGAACCTGCCCTCGCTTTCTATCAGTGTGCAGGCCCCCTGCCCTACATCGACCATTGTCACCGTGTTGTCACAGCCTGTGGCAACGGGTGTGTCACAGCCTATAAACAGTAAACACAGCCGCAGTATAAATGGTAAAAATTTAAGCCTTTTCACTATTTGTTTTTGCCTATCCGTTTATTTCTTTTCTGGATTTCACGCCAGTCAGCCGCTGGTTTTTTCTTGCGCTGTGGTGTATGACCTTTTGCCGCCATTTCTGTTTTTGCCCTTGGTGTTGTACCAAGCAATACAGGAATAAGGTCTTCCCTGTGTACCTTTTTCAGTGCATCCATAACCTTCTGCTTGTTCTTAGGGTTATAGTACTGGAGAAGTGCACGTTGAAGCGCCTTTTCTTCCCTGTCCTTTGCCACATAAACAGGCTTCAGTGTATATGGGTCCAGACCTGTGTAGTACATTGATGTGGAGATAGTGCCAGGTGTTGGGTAAAAGTCCTGTACCTGTTCTGGACGGATGCGGTTTTTAGCCAGATAAACTGCCAGGTCAACAGCATCCTTGATAGTACTGCCAGGATGGCTGGACATAAGGTATGGCACCAGATACTGTTCTTTGCCCACCTGTTTTGTAACCTGATAGAATTTTTTGGAGAATCTGTCATACACACCGATTGGTGGTTTGCCCATGTGCTTCAGTGTGTTGTTTGCCAGATGCTCTGGTGCAACCTTCAGCTGACCGCTTACGTGGTGCTGTACCAGTTCTGTAATAAATTCATCGTTCTTTTCCTGCATCATGTAGTCAAAACGCAGACCAGAACGAACAAATACTTTTTTCACGCCTTCCACTGCACGTACTTTTCGCAGCAGTTCCAGATAGTCGCTGTGATCAACCAGCAGGTTTGGACAAGGAGTTGGTGCCAGACATTTTCTGTCTGTGCACAGACCTTCTGTCACCTGTTTGCGACAGGATGGGAAGCGGAAATCAGCTGTAGGGCCGCCAACGTCGTGTATGTAGCCTTTGAAGTTTGGTGATTTGGAAATCATTTCTGCTTCAGCCACTACACTTTCGTGGCTTCGGCTTGTAACAAAACGGCCCTGATGCATTGTGATAGCACAGAAGTTACAGCCACCGAAACAGCCACGGTTATGTATAATTGAAAATTCAACCTCTCTGATGGATGGAACACCGCCCAGCTTGTCATAGCTTGGGTGTGGCAGACGTGTAAATGGCAGAGAGAACAGTTTATCCAGTTCTTTTCTGTACAGTGGTTTTGCAGGTGGATTCTGCACCATATACATAGTTTCTGTCTGTTTCTGCACAATAACCTTGCCTTTGATATGGTCCTGATTTTCCATCTGGAGACGAGTAGCCTTTGAATACGCGATTTTGTCTGATTTAACCCTGTTAAAGCCAGCACATTCCACATAGCCCTGTGGCAGATTGTCCTGTGTTGTCATATAGCAGGTGCCAGGAATATCAGTCATAGAGCTGATAGGCTCGCCCTTTGCCAGACGTGTAACGATTTCATAGGTCTGTCTTTCAGACATACCATAAGAAAGAATATCTGCACCTGTGTCCACAAGAATTGATGGCATAACCTCATCATTCCAGTAGTCATAATGGGCGAAACGGCGCAGTGAACCTTCGATACCGCCGATTACAACAGGCAGGTCTGGATAAGCCTGCTTTGCCAGACGGCTGTAAACTGTCAGCGCTCTGTCTGGGCGGTAACCGCCCTTTCCACCTGGGGAATAGTCGTCTTCATCACGGCGGCGTTTTGCAACAGTGTAGTGTGTTACCATACTGTCAACGTTGCCACTGCCTATAAGAAAACCATATTTTGGCTTACCGAATTCTTTAAAGCTTTCACAGCTGGAAAAGTCTGGCTGTGCAAGAATACATACTTTAAAGCCCAGTGCTTCCACCAGACGTGCAATAACAGCTGTGCCGAATGATGGATGGTCAACATAGGCATCACCGCCAACCACAACAAAGTCTGGCTGGTCTATGCCTTTTTCTATCATTTCCTGTTTTGAGATAGGTAAAAATTCTGTATACATCAGGTTGTCCTTTCGTTTTATAGCTTCCCCTGTGTAAAGGAAGGTGGGGACCGCATCTGCGGCGGAGGGATTTTAAGGTGTTGGGAGAGCTTTTGTCCTCTCCCATATATTGCAAATTATTCACCCTGACCGAGAGTCATTTCCAGCCACTGATTTTTTGTAATCAGCACCTGTCTTGGTTTACTGCCTTCGTATGGACCTATAATACCCATGGTTTCCATTTCGTCCATAATTCTGGCGGCACGGGCATAGCCCAGCTTCAGCTTACGCTGAAGCAGTGATGTGGACGCCTGTCCTGCTTCCACCACTGTTTCTATAGCTTTTGGCAGCATTTCGTCTTTTGCTTCGCCGCCTTCATCGCCACCAGACTGTACATTGCCTTTATCCTTTGAAGCCAGTTTTTCCATATTTTCAATCATTTCCTGATTGTACTCAGCAACAAAGTCACGTTTGATAAATTCGATAACGCCGGAAATTTCTTCGTCTTTTACATAAGTCCCCTGAACACGGATAGGCTTGCTTGCACCAAGTGGTAAAAACAGCATATCGCCCATACCCAGCAGTTTTTCAGCACCGCCACCATCAAGGATAGTACGGCTGTCTACCTGTGAAGAAACTGCAAAGGCAATTCTTGCAGGGATATTTGCTTTGATAAGACCTGTGATTACATCAACAGATGGTCTCTGTGTGGCAACTATCAGGTGGATACCTGCAGCACGGGCTTTCTGTGCCAGACGGCAGATATAGTCTTCCACCTCTTTGCCAGCCACCATCATAAGGTCAGCCAGCTCGTCGATGATTACCGCAATATATGGCATTTTTTCCAGTGCCAGCTCTGGCTGTGCCGCCACCAGCTTGTTGAAGGATTTGATATCCCTTACAGAGTTCTCTGCAAACAGTCTGTAACGTTTTTCCATTTCAGCCACTGCGCCACCCAGAGCACCTGCGGCTTTTTTAGGCTCTGTTACAACAGGCATCATAAGATGTGGAATACCGTTGTATTCAGCCAGTTCAACTACTTTAGGGTCGATAAGTATCAGTTTCACATCTTCTGGGCTGGATTTGTACAGGAAAGAGGTGATAATTGCGTTTACACATACAGATTTACCACTGCCTGTAGAACCTGCAATCAGCAGATGTGGCATTTTTGTCAGGTCGGTTGTCACCACATTGCCTGCAATGTCCATACCCAGCGCAATTGTCAGCGGGCTCTGGGATGAACGGAACTGCTGGCTTTCAAATATTGTTCTGATATTTACAGAGCTGCCCTGTTTGTTTGGCACTTCGATACCAACTGCCGCTTTGTTAGGGATAGGTGCTTCAATACGTACACCGCTGGCGGCAAGGTTAAGGGCAATATCATCAGCAAGGTTTGTAATTTTGCTGATTTTTACACCAGCCAGAGGCTGCAGTTCATAACGTGTAACAGCCGGACCTCTGCTGATATCAATGATTTTTGTCTGTACACCAAAGCTTTCCAGTGTATCCACCAGCTTTTTGGCATTGGTTTTCAGCTCGTTTTCCACATCACCCCGGTTGCTTGCGCCACCTTTCTGGAACAGTTCAATAGGCGGATGAATGTAGATATACGCCTTGTCCTCTGGTGCCAGTTCAGGAGCAATTTCGCTTACAGGCACAATTGCCGCTTTTTCCCGTGGTGTCAGTGTATTTTTTGCTTTTTCTATTTCAGTAAGAGTTTTTTCTGTTTCAGTTTTATCTGTGTGTGAATCTTCCCCTTTGTTTGAAAGATTCAGCTTTTTCATTATTTCATCGATTTTCTGCTGTTCAATGGTTTTCTGTTCCTTCACATCGTCAAATGTGTCTGCCACAGCCTGCTGAACATTCACCTCTGCAAAGTCTGGAATTTCTTCCATAACATCCACAGATGGCTCGTCATCTATATCAAAGTCGATTTTTCTTGTGGTAAGTTTAGGTTTTGTAGCATTTAAAATCTGCTGTTCTCTTTCAGCTTCCAGTCGCAGTCTTTCAGCTTCTTCCCTCTGCCGCTGTTTAAGCCGCTGTTTTTCAGCTTTTGCCGCACGGCTTGCTTCCATCTGTTTTGCCAGCAGTTCTTTTTCAGCTTCAGCCTTTTCCTTCATTCTGATATAGATATCATATGGAGTTGTGTCTGTAAGGAACATAAAGAAAACAACTGTCAGTATACTGATGGTGATTTTGGACGCTGATTCCCCCAGTGCTGAATGCATAGGCAGTGCCAGCAATGCAGAGATAACACCACCGCTGAAAGTAACCTCTCTGCCAAGGCGATGCAGTTCAATCAGTTTTTCTGCCAGTGTGGCGCCAGCCACATCACCTGCAAAGAATATCTGCACAAAGTTTGACAGCAGCAGTATAAAGCCAGCCGCCCAGAACATTTTCAGCTTTACAGGCTTGTCACTTACTGTAAGTACACCTATGTATAACAGCACAGGACCTATAAAGTAGCTGGAAAGACCAAACACACCGAAAAGGAAATTTACTCGCAGATATGCCCAGAACTTTTCACCTGCCACAAAAGACATGGCTGTCAGTGCCAGACCCATTGCAAACATTACAATACTCCACGCTCTGTTTATGTCCGCCTGTTTCTTTGCCTGTTTTGATGGTCTGCCACGTTTTTTTCCTGTGGCAGCCTTTGTCTGTGTTGTTTTGCCACTGGTTTTCTTTGTCGCAGTAGATTTGGAAGCTGTTTTTTTAGCCCCTGATTTGTTTGCCATAATATCTCCTTTGAATTAAATCACAAATGTGAATCCTAAAAATCTTTCGGCTAAACCGATAAGGAATACAACTATACCCAGTATAAAGGTATAATATGAAAAAATTATGAACTTGTCGTTTACAACAAGATATCTGATAAGTCTGATAGCAATAAAGCCTACAATTGCACTGGAAACCAGCCCTGCGATAATAACAGGCCATGAGTAAACCATGCCTGCCGCCACAATTTCAGGAATATCCAGTACACAGGCACCCAGAATAGCTGGAATAGACAGAATAAATGAATATGTAACCATATATTCTTTGTTATACCCCAGAAGAAGACCTGAAGAAATTGTAGAGCCGGAACGTGAAACACCTGGCAGTATTGCAAGACCCTGGAAAATACCGATAATCAGTGCGTCCTTCACTGTCATTTCCCTTGCGCCTTTTCTGCCCTTTACACATTTTGCCGCCATAAACAGCATCAGTGCAGTAAACAAAAAGCACACGCCCTCTACAATAATGTCACTGTCCTCTGCAAAGGATGTGATGAAATCTTTAATCAGCACAAAACCAAACAGCGGTATTGTAGTAACAATAAGCATATATATCATTTTTCTGGTTCTGTTTGGCTGTATTTTCATCAGTCTGCCGTGGAAAAGGTCGTAAAGCATTGAAAAACCTTCCTGTATCAGTTCCCAGATGGTTTTTCTGTATGTAATAAATACAGCTATAAGTGTGCCCAGATGGAGCATAAGTGTGAAAACAAGTGCGCTTTCACCGTAGTTGCCGGTGAAATGCTGATAAATGGACAGGTGTCCGTCGCTGGATATTGGCAGAAATTCAGTAAGCCCCTGAATTATGCCCTGCATTACAGCATCAAAAACAGTCATAGTTGCCTCCGTATATGTAACCCTCTTATTCAGAGGGGGTAATTTTGTTTTACATTATATTATACCATATTATTAACACTTTTAAAACTGTTATTTGCTATTTTCAATTTTGCTGTAAAGAAATTCCAGTGCATCAGACAGATAGCCTATCTGGTCTATCAGCCCCTCCTCCACAGCCTGTGTGCCGTTCAGCACTGTGCCCACGTCCATAACAAGCTGTCCTGTGTTAAGCATCAGCTTTGAAAACTTTTTGGCACTTATTTTACTGTTTGCCGTCACAAAGCCTGTTATCCTGTCCTGTATGGCTGTAAGGTAATCCATGGTCTGGCTTACCCCCAGCACTGTACCGCTGTGTCGTACAGGGTGTATTGTCATTGTGGCTGTAGGCACTATAAACGAACGGTCTGCAGATACAGCCAGCGGTATACCTATGGAGTGCCCACCACCCAGCACCAGACTGGCAGTAGGTTTTGTCATACCACGAATCAGCTCTGATATAGCCAGCCCTGCCTCCACATCTCCGCCCACTGTGTTCAGTATAATCAGCAGTCCCTTTATCTCGGGGTCCTCCTCTATCTGTATCAGCTGTGGGATTACATGCTCGTACTTTGTGGTTTTCATACTGCCGCCTGCTTCAGCGTGTCCTTCCACCTGCCCTATTATAGTCAGACAGTGTATGGGGTGCTTCCCCTGTGTTTTCTCCACTGCACCGTCCCTTTGCGCCATTTCACTGGCTTGGTTTCTGTCGTCTATATCCATAAATACCTCCTTTTTTTAGAGTATTGCACAAATTTGTGAAATTATTATCAAAAAGCTTGTTTAAAATTTGACAAACTCCAATATTGTAGTATAATCAAATTATATAGAAAATATTTTTTGAAAGGCGGTATTAGTATGTCAAACCTTAAAGCATCTTTACCGGTAATCCGCCGTTTACCTCGCTATTACAGATACATAACAGAACTGAAAAACAGTGGCACTGTAAGAATTTCTTCCAGCCAGCTGGCGCACATTATGGGCTCCACACCTAGCCAGGTAAGACAGGACTTCAACTGTTTTGGTGGCTTTGGTCAGCAGGGTGTTGGCTATTCTGTTGAGTTGCTGCACAGCGAAATCGAAAAGCTGCTGTTTCCGGAAGGAAAACAGCGCGCAATTTTGTTGGGCGCTGGCAACATGGGTATCACCATTGCTAACTTTGTGCTGAAAGAAAACACAGGTGTTGAACTTATCGCTGTATTTGACAGTGACAAAGCACTTATCGGCAACAAACTGTTCGGGCTGGAAATTCTTCCTACCAACAGCTTTGTAGACTTCTGCCTGAGAGAAAATGTAGATATTATCATTGCATGTACCTCAAAAGAAGAAGCCGAAGAACTGGCACCTGAAATTATCAAAACAGATGTAAAAGGCATCTGGAACTATTCACACTTTGACTTCACAGTTTATGATGAATCTCTTATTGTGGAAAATGTTCATCTGCGAGACAGTCTGATGGCACTTTCCTACAGAGTTTCCCATAAAAACATACCACAGGAATAATTATGGCCAAGCTTTATTTCAAATACGGGGCGATGAACAGCGGTAAATCCACCATTCTGTTACAGTCTGCCCACAACTATGAAGAACGTGGCATGCGTACAGTGATTATCAAGCCTGTTATAGACACCAAAGGGGCAGACAGCGTGGTAAGCCGTCTGGGTGTAAGCAGAAAGGTACATCACCTTGTATCTTCAGGCGACAGTATCCGCAGTATAATCGAAAAAGATATTGCCGAAAACGGCAGTCTCCACTGCATCTTTGTTGATGAATGTCAGTTTCTGACTGTACCACAGGCAGACGAACTGTTCTGGATTGCAGTAGATATGGATATACCTGTTATATGCTACGGTCTGCGAACAGACTTCCTTACAAACGGCTTTGCCGCCAGCAGCAGGCTGCTGGAGCTTGCCCACAGCATCGAAGAGCTGAAAACAATATGCCGCTGTGGTAAAAAGGCCATGTTCAACGCCAGAAAAATAAATGGTAAATTTGTCTTTGAAGGCGAACAGGTGGCTATCGACAACGAAAACAATGTGGAATACGAATCCCTTTGCCCTGTATGTTATCTGAGAGAGAAAAACGGTAAATAAAAAACCAACCGACCTGCAAAACAGGTCGGTTTTTTATTTGATTATTTGATATTAAATAATAAATCAGAATTCGGTCAACTACTCAAGCTATTGGGATTTGACTAATAGTTTAAAACAAAAAGAAAGGTGGTCTTTCGACCACCTTTTAACTTACAATTTAATTTTATATTAAATTATTTTGCGTAATCTACCGCACGGCTTTCTCTGATTACGTTTACTTTAATCTGACCTGGGTAATCCAGTTCGTTTTCGATTTTAGCTACGATATCACGAGCCAGAATTACAATCTGGTCATCGTTTACTGCCTCTGGTTTAACCATGATTCTTACTTCACGGCCAGCCTGAACAGCATAGCTGTTTTCAACGCCTGCAAAGCTGTTGGAAATTTCTTCCAGTTTTTCAAGACGTTTGATGTAGTTTTCCAGGTTTTCTCTTCTTGCACCTGGGCGTGCGGCGCTGATAGCGTCTGCTGCCATTACGATAAATGCCAGAGGAGTCTGTGGTTCAACATCGTTGTGGTGGGCCTGGATTGCATGTACCACAGCGTTTGATTCTTTGTACTTTTTAGCAACTTCCACGCCGATTGAAACGTGTGTGCCTTCATATTCGTGGTCAAGACCTTTACCGATATCGTGGAGAAGACCTGCACGTTTAGCCTGTGCAACGTCCATACCCAGTTCGCCTGCAATAAGGCCGGACAGATAGCTTACTTCCAGAGAATGTTTCAGTACATTCTGGCCGTAACTTGTGCGGTATTTCAGACGGCCGATAAGTTTAACCAGTTCTGGATGCAGGCCATGGATGCCAGCTTCCATAACAGCTCTTTCGCCTTCTTTTTTGATTGTCAGATCTACGTCTTTTCTTGCTTTTTCCACTGTTTCTTCGATTCTTGCAGGGTGGATACGGCCATCGGAAATAAGTTTTTCCAGTGTCTGTCTTGCCACTTCTCTGCGAACAGGGTCAAAGCTGGAGATTGTGATAGCTTCTGGTGTATCGTCGATAATAAGGTCTACACCTGTAGCTGTTTCAAGTGCACGGATGTTTCTGCCTTCACGGCCGATGATTCTGCCTTTCATTTCATCGCTTGGCAGCGGTACCACGCTAACCACAGCGTCTGCAGAATGGTCTACTGCACAACGTGCAATTGTCTGTGTCAGCAAATTTCTTGCCAGTTCTTCACTGTCTTCTTTAAGCTGATCTTCGTAAGCTGTGATTTTAACAGCTTTTTCATGTGTCAACTGTTCATCCAGTTTCTGGAGAATCAAAGCTTTTGCAGCATCCTGTGAAAGACCAGAGATTGTTTCCAGTTTTTCAAGTTCACGCTGTTTCATCTGTTCGATTTCATCCAGACGTGCAGTTACCAGCAGTTCTTTCTGCTTGATATCTGCATCTTTCTTTTCAAGAGCATCAGTTTTCTTATCCAGATTTTCTTCTTTCTGGTTCAGTCTTCTTTCCTGGCGGCTGATTTCGCCACGACGTTCTTTCAGCTCTTTTTCGCCTTCAGCTTTCATTTTATAGATTTCATCTTTAGCTTCCAGCAGTGTTTCTTTTCTTTTCTGTTCAGCTGACTTAATAGCGTCATTGATAATTCTTACTGCTTCTTCTTCCGCACTGCCGATTTTTTCTTCGGCAACTTTGCGTCTATGAGACACACCCATGTTGAATGTAACTACACCAACAATGGCTGATACAATGAACACTACCAAGCCAACAGCCCATAATGGTAATGTCATGCTGTGTTACTCCTTCAATAAATGAATTTGCATTTTCTGCATTTAATATAATTAAATTTTATATATGTTATATGATAATGGTACTTATTATATATAATACAAATTTAAAAATTATTATTCCACTCTATATTTTAAATCCCAATTGATAAAATGTCAAGAATATATACTCAAAAAGTGGCTGATATATCGGCAAATTATATTGATAATTAAATAACAAATTGTGTAGTTTGTATATTGACATATGTATTCGTAAGTGGTAACATATACCCATAGCGTTGATACGGACAAGTTTTAACAGGCAAGATTTTTCAGAGAGCCTTTGGTTGCTGCGAAAAGGCAAATCTTCTGCTAAAATACCACCGTTGAGCTGGCATGGTGAACCGTGCCCGGGATAAGACCGTTATATCTTGTAAGAGTGGCAGTATATCTGCAATTCGGGTGGAACCGTGGGGAAGTATTATACACCTCATCCCGTTTGGGATGGAGGTGCCTTTTTTATTTTACGGCACTGATATTCCAAAATCTGTAAATAAACGTAACTTAAAGAAACAGAAAGGGAAAAATTATGATTAAAGTTACACTGAAAGACGGCTCTGTTAGAGAGTTTGAAAACGCACTCAGCCTTGCTGAAATCGCAAAATCCATCAGCCCAAAACTTCTTGAAAAAGCAACAGTTGCAAAAGTTAACGGCGAAGTAAAAGACCTGCGTGATGTAGTTGACGCAGACTGTGAAGTTGAAATCCTGTCTTTTGAAGACAAAGACGGCAAAAAAGCATTCTGGCATACAGCCAGCCACGTAATGGCACAGGCTATCCTGAAATTCATCCCAGATGCAAAACTCACAATCGGTCCTGCTATCGACAACGGTTTCTACTATGACATCGACACAGACGTTGTTATCGGCGAAGAACTGATTGCAAAAATCGAAGAAGAAATGCTGGCTATCGCAAAAGCAGGCAGCGAACTGAAACGCTACAACCTGTCAAAAGAAGAAGCTCTGGCAAAATTCCCAGGCAACGAATACAAACAGGAACTTATCAACGAACTGCCAGAAGGCGAAGAAATCTCCTTCTACGAACAGGAAGGCTTTGTAGACCTGTGTGCAGGTCCACACCTTATGAACCTGAAACCAATCGGTGCAGTAAAAATTATGTCTGTTGCAGGTGCTTATTGGAGAGGCAACAGCGAAAACAAAATGCTGACACGTGTTTACGGTATTGCATTCCCTAAAAAGAAAGAACTTGATGAATACCTGAACAGACTTGAAGAAGCTAAAAAACGTGACCATAGAAAACTTGGTAAAGAACTGCGCCTGTTTGAAATGGCTGATGAAGGCCCAGGCTTCCCATTCTTCCTGCCAAACGGTATGATCGTTTACAATACACTGATGGATTACTGGAGAGAACTGCATAAACGCGAAGGTTACGTAGAAATCTCCACACCTATCATTCTGAACCGTGCCCTTTGGGAACAGTCCGGTCACTGGGATCACTACAAAGAAAACATGTACTTCACAAAGATTGATGAAGGCGACTATGCAGTTAAACCTATGAACTGCCCAGGCGGTATGCTGGTTTATAAAATGGAACCACATTCATACCGTGACCTGCCAATGCGTGTTGGTGAAATCGGTCTGGTACACAGACACGAACTTTCCGGCGCTCTCAACGGTCTGATGCGTGTAAGATGTTTCCATCAGGACGATGCTCATATCTTTATGACACAGGAACAGATCCGTGATGAAATCAAAGGCGTTGTAAGACTGTTTGACGAAGTTTATGCTAAATTCGGTCTGTCCTACCATGCAGAACTGTCCACAAGACCTGAAAACTCAATGGGTTCAGACGAAGACTGGGAAATCGCAACAGAAGGTCTGCGCGGTGCTCTGGAAGAAATTGGCCTGCCTTACATCATCAATGAAGGTGATGGCGCATTCTACGGTCCAAAGATTGACTTCCATCTGAACGACGCTATCGGCAGAACATGGCAGTGTGGTACAATCCAGCTGGATATGCAGATGCCAGAAAGATTTGAACTTGAATACGTTGGCGCTGACGGCGAAAAACACCGCCCAGTTATGATTCACCGTGTTGCTTACGGCTCTATCGAAAGATTTATCGGTATCCTGATTGAACACTTTGCTGGCGCATTCCCAACATGGCTTGCTCCTGTACAAGCAGTTATCATTCCAGTTTCCGAAGCTCATAAAGACTACGCTTACGAAGTTCAGAAACAGCTTGACGCTGTTGGCGTACGCGTAAAAGTTGACGACAGAAACGAAAAAATGGGTTACCGTATCCGTGAAAACCAGCTGCAGAAAGTTCCTTACATGCTGGTTGTTGGTGATAAAGAAATCGCTGACGGTGCAGTTGCAGTTCGTGCAAGAAAAGAAAACCTTGAAGGCCCAATGCCAGTTGCTGAATTCATTGATTACATCGTTAACGAAATCAAAGAACGCAGACTGTAATATTTACACAGCGGTATAAACTATAGAATAATCAAAGCCCCGATGATACCATCGGGGCTTTGTTGTACTGTACAGCTTTCTGTGATAATATTAAAACAGACAGATAAATTTGAATCGATCGAAATGGTAAGAAAAATTTATGGAGTAATGGTATATGAAATTAGTGAAAGCGGAAAGGACGCAATTAGAAAGAATTGTTACTATATCAAAGAGAGCGTTTGAAACAGATGTAGCAGTGGGAGGCGCGGTTGGAGACTATCCACCTGCGTATGATTCGGTTATCTGGCATGAACAAATGCTAAATGAAGGACATTTATTCCAAGCAATAGTGGATGATGTGCTCATTGGCGGAGCAATTCTTTTTCTTAGTGAAAATAAAGAATCCCTATATGTTGGAAGAATATTTGTAGATAGTTTACACCACAAAAAAGGTTATGGTATCGCCTTAATGGGATTGGTGGAAAAAACATATCCTAATGTGAAAGAAATAAACCTTGATACGCCGATTTGGAATGTCAGAACAAATTCGTTTTATAAGAAATTAGGGTATATTGAGCTGAAGCAAGAGGACGGTTTTTCCATCTATCAAAAGAATTTGAAGTGAAATTTCTTATTCATAAAACTGTTAGTCCAATTCCAATTTGTCTGATAAATACATTTCCATATAAAAAAACAACCCCCGTCCTTTTTTACAGGTCGGGGGTATTTATTATTTAATATTCAATTCTCTTTTTCTGTGCACGGCTGCGTACTACGTTGATAGAAACTGTAGCTATTACAAGAATAAGGAATACTGTAGGTGCAAACAGGTCGTTTGCTGTCTGGTTGAAGGAACGGATATCGCTCCATGCTGTATCCATAGCAATGCTGATTTCTTCGTCCAGTGTTGTGAAAACCTCTGTGTTTGCCAGCGCATCGTCTGATGGGTAAGCAACTTCGTTTTCTTTCATTTCATCATCCAGCTGTTCGTAGGCACCTGTATGTGGTGTTGGATAGTAGATATATTCTGTGTTTGCCAGCGCCACTTCAACTTCATTGAGGAAGTTGATATACATATGTGCCGCCAGTACATTCTGTGCACTGGTTGGGATTACAGCGGCGTCTGTAAACATGTTTGTGCCTTCTTCAGGGAGAACAAAGCCAAGGTCTTCGTTTTCTTCCATCATTGTCAGGGCGTCACCTGCATAGTAAGGTGCGATAGCCGCTTCACCGCCACACATCTTGTCGAAAATTTCGTCGTTTACATAGGCCTGTACCACACCCTTCTGTGCAATCAGGTCTTCTTTTGCTATTTCTACATCATCCAGTGTTTTTGGGTTAAGGGACAGACCGTTTTTCAGCAGTGCAATAGCAAATGCGTCACGGCTGTTACCAAACATAAGGATGTCACCTGCATATCTTTCGTCCCACAGGGCGTCCCAGCTGGTTGGCACTTCGTCAACCAGTGTGGAGTTGTAGATAAGACCTACTGTACCCCATGTGTATGGAACAGAATATACATTGCCCGGGTCGTACTCAAGGTCCATGTATTTTTCATCAATATACAGTGTTGCGTTAGGGATAAGACTCCAGTCCAGTGGCTGAACCATCTCTTCCTTAATCATCTTTGCAATCATATAGTCTGAAGGAATTACTACGTCGTAGCTTGCACCGCCACTTTTCAGCTTTGTGTACATACCTTCATTGTTGTCAAATGTCTGGTAGTTTACCTTGATGCCTGTCAGAGCCTCAAATTCCTTGTTTACGTGCATTGCACCGTCCTGGCCAAGAGACATATATTCACCCCAGTTGAACACGTTAAGGGTGATTCCCTGACCGTCCAGCACTTTCCAGTCGTAATTGTCTGCCAGCTTCTGTGCTTCGATTTTTTTGCTGTCTGGCGCAGGTGCTATAAGCAGTACATCACCTGTGGCAAAAGCAGGCACAGCCATTACTGCCATAAGGCAGAAAGCAAGAATAATGCTAAAAACTTTTTTCATCACATTACCCCCTTTTTACTTTCTTTTCGTCTTTCACGCTCTTGAAGTTAACCACCAGCAGAACTGCCAGAATAACAAGGAACATGATAGTTGAAAGCGCATACATTTCTGGGCTTACACGACGGCGTGCCATAGCGTAGATAGCTACAGGCAGTGTCTGTGCGTGACCGGAGTTGAAGTAAGAAATGATAAAGTCGTCAATAGAGAATGTAAGTGCCATCAGAAAGCCAGAGATAATGCCAGGCAGGATTTCAGGTACAACAACCTTGAAGAATGCCTGTGAAGGGTTACAGCCAAGGTCAAGGGCGGCTTCGTACAGGCGGTAATCCATCTGTTTCAGCTTTGGCATAACAGAAAGAATTACATATGGCACGTTAAAGGTGATATGGGATATAAGCAGTGTACCCATACCGAATTCAAAGTCAAACCAACCTTTGAACACATTGAACAGCAGAAGCAGTGAAATACCTGTGATAATATCAGGGTTTACAACAGGCATGTAGCTGATGTTGATAACCAGTGATTTTTCCCAGTTTTTCATAGCGTCTATACCCACTGCGGCAATTGTGCCCAGAATTGTGGCGATTGTGGCGGCAACCACAGCCACAAACAGAGTGGTTATAAAGGCTTTGATAATAGCTTCGTTTTTAAACAGTTCCACATACCATTTCAGTGTAAAGCCTGTCCATACAGTACGGCTTTTTGACTGGTTGAATGAAAAAGCAATCATAACGAAGATTGGCATATAAAGAAATGCCAGTATAAACAGCCAGTAGGCTTTTTTCAATAATTTCATCATCACAGCAAGCCCTCCGAATCATCATCGGCAAAGCCGTTTGTAACAGACATGCACAGCAATACCAGTACCATCAGCACAAGGCTCATTGCAGAACCCAGATGTGGGTTGTAACTGTTGCCAAGGAACTGCATGTCAATAAGGTCACCTATCATAAATGCAGAGTCGCCACCCAGCATTTTGGAAATAACGAAAGTGGAACAGGCAGGCACGAATACCATTGTGATACCTGTTGTAATGCCAGGGATAGACAGCGGAATAAGCACCTTTGTAAGCACGTTGTACAGATTGCCGCCAAGGTCCTGTGCCGCTTCGATAAGTGAATGGTCTATTTTTACCATTGTTGAATACAGTGGCAGAATCATAAATGGCAGGTAGTTGTATACCATACCCAGAATAACTGCACCGTTTGTATTAATCATATTGAAAGGACCCATACCAAACATTGCAAAGAATTTATTGATAAGGCCGTTTCTTTCCAGAAGGCTCATCCATGCGTATGTACGCAGAAGGAAGTTCATCCACATAGGCAGCATGATAATCATCATCATAACCTTCTGGCGACCAGCTTTCATTCTGGACATAAAGTAGCTGATAGGATATGCCATTATAAGGCACACCACTGTGGCAACACCAGCCAGAATAATACTGCGCAGGAAAACAGGAGCGTAGGTTGACAAGGCGCTCATATTTTCAAATGTGAAATTTCCCCGTTTGTCTGTGAATGCAAAATACACTACAAGGCACAAAGGGGCAAAAATGAATATTGCCATCCATAAAAGATATGGCGCACTGATGTATTTTGTTTTCATAGGCTAGTCCCTCATTCTCTTCATAATGTGGATTTCTTCAGGACCGATGTTCATACCAACAAGTTCGCCCACATTCTGCTTCTGTGTAGAATGGATAATCCAGTCAAAGCCACCCTGTTCAACAGTGATTTCGTAGTGAACACCCTTGAACACAACGCTTTTTACAACGCCGGACAGCTGACCCTGAATTGCAGGCACAACTTCAATATCTTCAGGACGGATAACTACGTTTACCAGTTCGTTTGGCTTGAAGCCTTTGTCAACACAGGTAAACTGTGTACCGTTGATTTCCACAAGGAAGTCACGTACCATAATGCCGTCCAGAATGTTACTTTCACCGATAAAGTCTGCAACGAAAGCATTTACAGGTTCGTTGTAGATATCCTGTGGAGAGCCAATCTGCTGAATGATACCGCCTTTCATAACAACAACAGTATCAGACATGGTCAGGGCTTCTTCCTGGTCATGTGTAACATAAATAAATGTAATTTCCAGTGCCTGCTGAATACGTTTCAGCTCTATCTGCATTTCTTTACGCAGTTTAAGGTCAAGAGCACCCAGAGGTTCGTCCAGCAGAAGAACCTTTGGCTGATTAACAAGGGCACGGGCGATGGCAACACGCTGCTGCTGACCGCCAGACAGAGTGTTGATGTCTCTTCTTGCAAAGTTTTTCAGACCTACAATTTCCAGCATTTCCAGAACTCTTGTCTTGATTTCCTGGTCTGGAAGCTTTTTAAGGCGCAGGCCGAAAGCTATGTTTTCAAATACGTTCAGATGTGAGAACAGAGCGTATTTCTGGAAAACAGTGTTAACTTCCCTTTTGTATGGAGGCAAGTCTGCGATGTCTTTGCCATCAAAAAAAACACTGCCGGATTTTGGTGTCTGGAAACCGCCAATGATACGCAGAGTAGTAGTTTTACCACAGCCGGATGGGCCCAGCAGTGTAACAAACTCTTTGTCGTGAATATCAAGTGACAGACCATTCAGGATAGTTTCCCCGTCAAAATCTACAACAATGTCTTTAAGGCTGATAATAATATTATTGTCCATATTCAGAACCCCTTTGCGGTAATATTCTACGTCTTTACGTAGCCAGCGCCAATTATACTACCCCGCAAAAGGTTTGTTACACCGCCTCTTCCAAAGCGGTTACAGCAGTACATACAACGCCAGTATGATATTAGATTTCTGTTAATTTAATGCCTTTGTTTTAAAATAGCATAAGTCTAACAAGTCATTACATACTAAAATTAATTTTAAGTATTTTAAGTATATTTGTCAATAGATATTCATATAATTGTGAAAATATAGTATATTTTGTAAATTTAAACAAAAAACAGGGGTAAATACCCCTGTTTTTACGATTGACAAATATTAGCCAACGAAGATTGGCAGTTCGTTAAGATAGTACAGTTTGTCGTTAGGGAAGTCTGTGCCTTCGCGAAGAACTGCAGCATAACCCACAACTTCAATATCACCGATTTTTTCCAGCAGAACTTCCATAGCTTTGAATGTGCCGCCTGTGGAAACAACATCATCCATCAGCAGTACTTTTTTGCCACGGATTTTGTCTGCATCTCTGATATCAACAACCATTGTCTGCATTGCCTGTGTAGTAATGGATTTAACTTCTGTTTCAATAGCATCCAGCATATATGCTTTTTTGCCTTTTCTGAAAACTACAAAGTCTTTTTCGCCCAGCTGTGTGCAAACAGCCTGTGCAAGTGGAAGAACCTTTGCTTCTGGAACAACGATGTAGTCGTAATCTACATCTTTGATTTTATCTGCCAGAACTTTTGCACAGTAGTTTGTAAGTTCTGTGTCGCCCAGCAGAACAAAGCTGGCAATGTGCAGTGTTGGATGTACAGGTGCGATAATCAGGCGTTCTGTTCTGCCTGCAAGATCGATGTCATAATATTCCTGACCTGTGTATTCTATAACCATAGTCGTCTCCTTGAACCTTATATAAAGTTTTATACAGTTTTCTGTACATAATTATAGATACAGTATATACAATATTTTGTATTTTTTCAATATTTACTTTGTTTTTTCATTAATTTGTTGTACAATTATCCTATTGAATAAATTAACAAAGAGAACGGGGAATATTATGTTTGCACTTGTAGCACTTATGGCGCTGTATCTCGGCGCAAGAAATATAAAAAATGCATTTATTCTGGCACCTTTCGGCCAGTGGCAGTTTATCAACTGGTCTTTGTTTGTGGTGGGTGTTCTTATGGTAGCCGCAGGCATTGCCTGTGTATGGCAGGCCAGCCGTGACTACAAAGCCAAAGAAACTGAAAAAGAAGAAAAAGAAAGACTGGAAAAGGAAAAACGCCAGCAGCAGTTTTTCTTTGACGACGAAAAAGAAGAAACTGCAGAAACTACAGAAGAAGAGTTATAATAATCAAAAGCACCATCAGCGTTACTGATGGTGCTTTTTTTACCCATGAGGCATAGTTGTCCTGTCGTAAAAATGCTGTGCCACTGTATATGGGTCCTGATATACCCCGTTGCCATCGGTTTCATCATGGTACAGGTCTATCCTGCCGTTTTTGCGCCAGTCGGCAACTATTTTTTTGTTCTGTGTTTCCTCTGGCTGTGTATAATCCCCTTCAAAATACATATCTTCTACGTATTGGTTATAGATAGGATTGTTGCTGTTGGTAGCGTGTCGTGGGAAATTGTATTTATTCTTTTTCACTGACTATTTGTTCCTTTCTCCCAGCACCTCATAGTCCAGTATGTCCGGGAAAGTTTCAGCATAGATTGTAGCCGCCAGAGTCTCTTTCATTTCTTCCAGCGTTCTTTCATCATAGGTGTCTGCCAGCACCGCACTGGTAGGGTGATATCCCTTTCTGTCGCTTACTTTTGGTGATTTATATTTTTTATCTTTCATAGTAATTACCTCCTGTTGCCGTTAGTATTTGCATAAAGGTGGTTTTTATTATGTCAACTTCTGCCATATACACAGAAAACAGCTTTATAATTTTTATAAAATCATTTGATATTCTCAACATTTAATGTATAATGTAAAAAGAATGTAAAATTTTGTAACAAAACAGGTATACACAATGAAAACTAAATTCGACTCATCCGCCATAGTGCATACAGCGCTTATGAACGACAACACAATCAACAACTACCGCATAGCCATCACTATGAAAGAAGATGTGGACCCACAGCGTCTGCAAAGGGCAGTTGACCTTGTGGCTGGCAGATACCCTATGATTATCTGCCGTGTTGTAAATGGTACCAGCTGGATATACTCCCAGCCACTGCCAACAGTAGCAGTAAAAGAAGATGACCACAGAATACTGAAATCCCTCAACAGACACAACATTTACCAGCAGGCTGTGAACATTATGTATTCTGGCAATAAGGTAATTTTCGAGGCATTTCATTCAGTGGCAGACGGTTTTGGTGCATTTACATTTTTAAACGGACTTCTCCGTGAATATCTTGAAATGGCAAGCAACAGTTACGAAGAGCCATATCTGGGCAATGCCCCTGAAATAGAGATGGAATGTGGCTTTACAAAACACGGCACAGAAAAAGGTGCCCCTGTAAAAATCGTATCCATTAAAAATGCTTTTCAGTTTCCTGCTCTTGACTATAATAAACCGCTGAAGTTTACCACTGTGCATATGAATCTCCGTCAGGCAAAAAATCTGGCAAAGGCAAACCAGTGGACACTTAACGAACTGATGGTTGCCATGATGTACAGCGCAGTGTTCCAGCTGCCTGGCACAGACAACAAAGACGTGGTATTTTCAGTGCCTATCAATATGCGAAACAAGTTTGAGTCCCGTTCTTTAAGAAATTTCAGCTATCTGGCAAAAACCTCTCTGAGAAAAACCCCACATCTGGCACAGCTGGACAATATGGTGCGTGAAATCCGCACCCAGCTCCACAGACAGAACAATAAGGACTATCTGCACAAGGCTCTCTCACAGGTGAAAAACCGGTTTGACGGTCCATTTACAGGCAAACTGCCTTTGTGGTTTAAAAACCTGCTTATCCGTACGGGTGTAGCTTTCGGCTTTGACAAAAGCTGTATGACAGTGTCAAATGTAGGCAATCTTGCATATCTTCTGCCAGATATCCACGAGCACATTACTTCAGTGGACACAATGCTGAGCCCAAGAAGAAAAAGCCGGTACAACTGCTGTATCTCCAGTCTGGGTGAAAGTCTGAACATCACATTCACCCACAGTGAGGAAAAGGACCCACTGCTGAACGCTATCGCCAACTGGCTGAAACAATACAGCATTGAATACACAATGCAGAGTCATTAAAAAAAACAGACCGCTGTGGTTTTCACAGCGGTTTTATTTTGTATAAAAGTAAAAGCAGGGCTTTCACCCTGCTTTTGCTTTTTTATTTTTCGTCGTCTTTAAGGTCTTCAAGGAATTTGATAAGCTTGTCAATCATCTTGTCGTCAATAAGGTCGTCCAGCTTATCTACAACTTCTTTCAGTTTTTTGTTTTTTGCCAGTGTAAGAAGTGGATTTTTAGTAATGCCTGGTACCATGTCTTCCAGGAATTTTTTTACTTCTTTGTTTTCCAGCAGTTCTTTGATTGTGGATTCAATACTAAGTTTTGCCATAGTTGTTACGTCCTCTCTGTGATATTGATATTATTTTAACATATCAATAAAGCCGTGACAATATTATCCCAGAATTTTTTTTGCAATTTCCACTGCCGCCTGTGCATCTTTGGCATAAAAGTCTGCACCGATTTCTTTTGCAAATTCTGCTGTCAGCACAGCACCGCCCACCATTACAGGAACAGACAGGGATGCTTCTTTCAGCAGTGTTATTGTTTCTTCCATCGCTTTTACAGTTGTAGTCATCAGTGCAGAAAGACCTACCAGTTTAGCACCTTTCTCCAGCGCTGTGTCCACAATCAGCTGTGGTGGCACATCCTTGCCAAGGTCGATTACATCATAGCCATAGTTTTCCATTACCGTTTTAACTATGTTTTTGCCGATGTCGTGTACATCGCCTTTTACAGTTGCAATTACCACAGGACCTTTTTTGTCATAGTCCCCCGCCCCGTCAGAAGCGATTTTTTCATTTATAGCTTCAAAGCCTTTTTTAGCCGCCTCGGCTGACTGCATCAGCTGTGGCAGGAAGATTTTGCCGCTTTCATAATCCTTTCCCACTTTATCAAGGGCAGGGATTAATTTTTCCTGTACTATTTCAAGAGGCTGTTTTTCTGCGAGAAGCTGTTTTACAGCCTTTTTGGTTTCAGCATCAAGTCCCAGAGAAATCAGATTTTCTATATCATATTCATTGGTCTGGACAGCTGTTTTCTTTTGTTCACTGTCTGCAAAACGGCTGATATATTCCTTGCCGCCCATATCCATATCTGCCAGCTGGTTGTATGCAAAAACAGCATCCATCATGGCTTTGGAGTTAGGGTTGATAATAGGCATATTCAGCCCCTGATACATAGCCATTGTCATAAAGGATGTATTCAGCAGCTGTCTGTTTGGCAGACCGAAAGAAATGTTTGAAACACCCAGAGTTGTTTTAAGCCCCAGTTCTTTTGAAACAATGCCCACAGCTTTCAGTGTTTCCATTGCGCCTTCTGGCTGTGCTGATGAAGCAAGTGTAAGACAGTCGATAAACACATCTTCTTTTTTAATGCCTGCATCTACAGCGGCAGACAGTATTTTTTCTGCTATTTTCACACGGTCTTCAGCTTTTTCCGGGATACCCCTTTCATCAAGGGCAAGGCCCAGTACTGCCGCACCGTATTTTTTTGCTATCGGCAGTATTGCGTCCAGCTTTTCCTGTTCACCGTTTACGCTGTTTACAATGGCTTTGCCGTTGCACACACGCAGACCAGCCTCAATAACTTCAGGGTTTGAAGAGTCTATCTGCAACGGCAGGTTGGTTACAGACTGTATTTTCTTTACCACCTTTACCATCATTTCTTTTTCATCTATACCCAGATGTCCCACATTTACATCCAGAATATCTGCGCCAGCAGACACCTGTTCCACAGCCTGTCGTGCAATATAGTCAAGGTCGCCTGTTTCCAGCGCCTTTTTAAACAGGGCTTTGCCTGTAGGGTTTATTCTTTCACCGATTACCTTTACACCGTCTATAACCACTGTTTTGCCAGAAGAACACACAGCTGTAAATGGCTGTTTTTCGCTGATATTTTTCTTCTGGTTGTTTTTCACCCTGTCAAAGAAATATTTCAGCATATCTGGGTTTGTGCCACAGCAACCACCCACGATGTTTACACCCAGCGCCATGATTTCTTCCATAGCTGATGCAAAGTCTTCGTCAGAAATATTGTAAACAGTTCTGTCGTTCACAAGGCAAGGCAGACCAGCATTTGGCTTTATAATCAGCGGTTTGTCTGTCCATTTTTTCAGTTCCCTTGCCATTGGAAGCATTTCCACAGGACCAAGAGAGCAGTTTATACCCAGTGCATCCACACCCAGACCATCCAGTGTAACAGCCATTGAAGACAGTGATGTGCCAGCAAAGGTGTGCATATTTTCTTCAAAGCTCATTGTGGTAAACACAGGCAGACTGCAGTTTTCCTTTACTGCCAGCACAGCGGCTTTAACTTCGTACAAATCTGTCATTGTTTCGATGAAGACAAGGTCAGCACCTGCCGCCGCACCTGCCCTTACCTGCATGGCGAAATCTTCATATGCCTGTTCAAAGGTAAGCGTACCCATCGGCTCCAGCAGCTGACCAAGAGGGCCTATATCAAGTGCAACATAGCCGCCATAAGCCTTGGCTGTTTCTTTTGCCAGCTTTACACCAGCTTCGATTACCTGTTGTGGAGTGTATTCACAGCCTGCCATTTTGTGTGCAGAGGCACCAAATGTATTTGTAAGCACCAGCTTTGTGCCTGTTTTGAAATAAGCATCGTGTACGCCAGACACCACATCAGGATGTGTGATGTTCATAGCCTCCGGGTATTTGCCCGGGTTTACACCGCTGTTTTGCAGTACAGTACCCATGGCACCATCCAGAAACAGTACATTGTCTTTAATATATTCAAGAATGTTCATAAGCAATCCTCTTTTATCTGCAGGAAAAATTGCAGTTTTCTTTGTTTGGGCATCTGTCACAGCTGCGGGTTTTGTCAGCAGGTTTTGTTTTTGCTATACCCATAACCGCTGTTACAGATTTGCTTGGTATCATCATACAGCTTTCGTTGCAGGTGACACCTATAAGCCTGTCCGCCTTCAGCAGTGAAAGAATATCTGGTTGCTGTGTAAAGGGGAAGTCCCCGTAGCCCGGGCTGTAACGCCATGTAAGGTAGCGTTTTTCAGCTTTAAGGCTTTCTCTTAATTGGTTTTCCACACTGTCACACACAGCTTCCACAGCGGCTGTGGCGGCAGCATCTGCCACCAGGCCATACACACTGCCTGTCACCGACATTGTTCTGATAAAGGTATCTGCCCCTACGCCAGCAGTGGCACAGATGATAATGCACTCATCACAGCCAGCAAGATGCTTTTTAATATCCTGTCCCTGTAGCAACAGCCCATTTTCCAGCAATACGCCAGCTTCTGCTTGTGTGACAGAAAATCTGCCCTGCACAAAACGGGGGGTAATATGTGATGATATTTTTTTGATAATCTCATCTGTTACGCCATCCAGCTGAGAAGGAACTGTAGCCCCTCTGTGCCCCCGATAGCGCAATACCTCTTTTTTATCTATACTATAATTTATTTTCATCAAGATAACCTCTGATTTTTTCAGAAAGTCGCACTGTCAAATCAACACGTTTCATAGGTGTCATCAGATAATAGCCACCCCGGCAGTTTGCCACTTTTTTAGCCAGCTCAAAGCAGAACTCTGTGGAGATTTCCACCACTTCTTCCCTGCTTTTATCCTTCAGGCTTTCGATAAAGTTTTCATCCATTGTGATACCACTTACCTCGTGGTGAAGGAAAACAGCATTTTTATAGCTTGCAGGTGGCATAAAGCCAGCCAGCACAGGCACAGGCAGTGTTTTTGCCGCCAGAATAAAGTTTTCCACTGCTTTATCGTTGTAAATAGGCTGTGTAAGGAAGTATTTTGCACCGTGTTCAACCTTTTTCACAGCACGTGCCAGCTCTTTTTCAAAGTTTGTCACATTTACATTCAGGGCTGCACCCACTGCAAAAGGTGTGGCTTTGAATATCTGGCTGTTAAGGTCGTTTATAAAGGAAATAAGACCAAATGAGTTAAAGGCGAACACACCTGCCTTGCCAGAGAAAATATCCTGCATAACAGGGTCACCTGTAACTGCCAGCACATTGTTTATATTTTCAAAGCTGGCGCCAATCATACTGCCTTTAAGGGAAATCTGGTTTTTGTCACGGCAGGAAAGGTGTGGCAGTACCTCTATGCCCACTTCCCTTTTGATTTTTGCCGCCACCATAATGCTGTCTGCCCTTGCACGTGCCAACGGAGAGTCTGTAACGGTGATAATATCCACCCCTGCTTCTTTAAGCTTAAAGCCTGCTGAAATGGCAAAGGTAGTGTCTGTATCCATTGGTGGGTCCAGTTCCACCGCAATAATCTTTTTGTTTTCACACATATATGGAATAGTCAGATGTGTGTTTCTGGCTGTTATCTGGGTATTTTCAGTCTGTTTTTCTTCTTTTCTGCCACCCAGCTTTTCCACTGTTTTTACAGCCAGCTCAATATGTCTTGGGGTCGTGCCACAGCACCCACCCACAAGGTCTGCACCACAGGAATAAATTTCTGCCATTTTGTCGCCGAAATATTCGCTGTTGTCATCAAAGGTCATATGGCCGTTGAATGCGGACGGATAAGAGCTGTTTGGCATTGCCAGAAGTGGTTTTTCCAGCTTGTCCAGATTGCGTATAAGGTTGCGCATATGAGATGGAGAACACTGGCAGTTAAGCCCCACTATATCAACATAAGGGCAATCCAGCGCCTGTTTCAGCAGATTTTTATAATAAATACCTTTTTTGGAATAGCCGTCCTGTGAAACTGCAAAGGACACAGCCACAGTAGCCTGTGGCATTTTTTCTTTTATGAATTTCAGCGCCCTTATCACAGGTGCAAATTCTGGCAAAGTTTCAAACAGGAAATGTTCACCGCCATTTTTCAGAAAATCGTTGGCGATGTACATATATTCGTAAGAAACATCTTCTTTGTCACTGTTGATATAGCCGATATCGCAGAACACAGCCACATCTGTGTCCAGTGTGGCATTCTTGGCGTTTACCATAGCGTTTTTGATAATCCGTTTGCGCTGACCTTCATCACCAAAAATTGTACTGTTTACAGAATATGTGTTTGTTTTGATAGCCTGTGCCCCTGCCTGAATATACTGTCTGTGAATATCCACCACTATTTCAGGAGAGTGGATGTTTGCCAACTCGCAAGGCTTGTAGTCTCTGGTTTTTTCAAAATAATATGTGCCGAAAGCACCGTCAAAAAAGGTAATCTGTTTTGCCAAAATTGCCTCCATAAAAATTCAAATCATAATGTTTTATTATAACAATTTTAAGTCATTTTGTAAATTTAAATAATTATATAAACAAAAACAGAGGGCATAGCCCTCTGCAAAAATCAATATTATTCTGACTGTATGTCTATGTAAACCTTTTCTCCTGGGTTTGCATAGCCCAGTCTTTCTCTGGCGATACGTTCGATATACACTTCGTCCCGGTCTTCTTCCAGCAGGCTTTGTGTATCAGCCACTTCCAGCTGCAGTCTTTCTTTCTGTGCATTTATTGTGGCAAGCTCCTGCTTTTTGGTCATAAGCTCGAACTGTGCGCTGATAAGATTTATAGCAAGATATACTATGGCAAGGAGAAATACAACAGAACTGATATTAATTTTTTTCTTTAAATTCTGCATCTCCATCACCTCCACAGCATTAATCTTTTGTAACCTTAATTATACAACATAACTTCTGTCCGTTTCAATACTTCTTTTGGATTTTTTTGTATATTCTTTTTATTTTTTTGCAGTTTTTTCTCTGTTATTACCGAAAGTTTTCCACAAATGGTATTTTTTACCCCTATTGCCTTTGTCACTGTCTTTTGCAAAAGCCCTGTAATCAGTATGTTTATACCATCGCCCACTGCCAGCGGAAAGCAAAACCACCCCAAAAGACCAAAAGCAACATTGTACCAGCGCAAAACTTTGTAGTTTGCAAAGGACACCACATAGCTGAAAATCAGCACTGCAAACACACAGCTGATAACTACATCCCTGATAAATACAGCTATTTTACCCCTGCCTGTAAAGGCAGACAAAAGTTGATAAACCACTGCTGTGGCAAAACCCACACCCATGCTGTACACTGCATCCCACAAAACAAGCGTATAGCTCTGCACCTCAAAAATCATTTCATTATCCTTGTAAAGAAATTTTCACTTTTATCCTTTGCGGCTTTGTACTGCAGTGTTTCTATTCTGCCTGTCAGTTTAAGGGTATTGTTTGCAGAGCTGATTTCCCCTGCCACAAGGTCCCTGCCCTGAATTATCAGTGTACCATAGTCTGTGCGCAGTAAAATGCGGTATTCATCATAGGAAACCACCTGTATAACCCCTGTAACTGTCATTTCCTTGCGGTTTTCCACAGTTATTTTATGCGGAAGCAAAATTTTATCGGACATAACATTCCCCCTTTTAGAGAAAATATATGCCCGATATTCAAAATTATTCTTCGATTACTGTGTACATTTCTCTCGCGCCATCTTTTGACACTGTGTTTTCAACAGAAAGCACCTTTACCTTTACAGGCTTTGTGCCAAACATAATCTGCACCTCGTCACCGATTTTCACCTGATAGGATGCTTTTACCTCTCTGCCGTTTACAATGATACGGCCAGCGTCTGCAACTTCGTTTGCCACTGTGCGTCTTTTGATAAGGCGGGAAACTTTCAGAAATTTATCTATTCTCATAATTACCTCTTTTGCTGTTTTGTATAATTGTATCATACAAAAATTGCCGATGCAATGCACCGGCAAATCTGGGTTTAATTATTTGTTTACAGCGTTTTTAAGTGCTGTGCCTGCTTTGAATGCAGGTGCTTTGCTAGCTTCGATAACGATTGCTTCGCCTGTCTGTGGGTTGTGGCCCAGTCTTTCAGCTCTTTCTTTTACTTCGAATGTGCCGAAACCTACGAGGCTTACTTTTTCGCCATTTGCCAGTGTTTCTGTGATAGCTTCCAGAACAGCTGCAACTGCTTTATCTGCATCTTTTTTTGTCAGGCCAGCTTTTTCGCCAACTACTGCAATAAGTTCTGCTTTTGTCATTATTTTAATCCTCCGAATTATATTAATTCTCATCAAGATGCTGTGCCTCAAGCCATAGCTCTTTCAGCACAGTGAACTCTATTGTATCAAAAGACAGACCTTTTTGCAATGCTAAATTTTCAAATTTATTAAATATTTTTACGAAATTTCTGCTTTTTTCCCTCAAAACCATCTCTGAATCCATTTTGTTCAGTCTTACCAGATTTGTAGCGGAAAACAGCAGGTCTCCCAGCTGGTTTTCTGTGGCATTTTCGTCTTTTTCCAGCTGGTCGAGAATGGCACGGATATTGGCAATTTCAGCCTTTTTGTCTGGTACTGGCAAAGAGCCTGCAGCCACTCTTTTCTGCACCTTCTGTGCATACATAAGTGATGGGAAGCTGTGTGGCACTGCATTTACTGTCTGGCTGATGGTAGTATGGCCGTGGGAATCATTTTTAATCGCTTCCCAGTTGTTCAGCACATCATCCACACCGTTTACCTGCAAGCCCTTGAAAACGTGTGGGTGGCGCAGTATAAGCTTTTGTGCCAGTTCATTTACCACATCTTCAAAAGTGAAACTGCCCTGCTCTTTTTCCATCTGGCAGTGGAGCAATACCTGCAGCATTACATCGCCGAATTCTTCCAGCATCAGCTGTTTGTCATCATTGTCAATGGCGTCCACAGCTTCATAGGTTTCTTCTATAAAGTCTTTTCTTACAGACAGATGTGTCTGCACTCTGTCCCATTCACAGCCTATTTCAGGGTGGCGCAGTATTTCAACCACCTTCAGCAAATCTTCTATTGTATAAAAATCTTTTCTTTCAAATTCCATAATCCATACTCCTTTATGGATTTTATTTTATCATCTGGCGGCGGAGTTATCAACGAAAAAACCCAGAAACAGAAAAATTGTCACATATACCACCACAAATATTCCACCACAGAAAAATGTTTTGAACACAGTAGGCACGGCATACAGCACAAAATCTGCAAATATTCGCAAAAAAGTAAGCAACAGGTAGGACACAGCCACAGGTACAATCAGCTGTGGTATTACAGAAATACCCCTGCCGCTTTTTCTCACTGCCACCACAGACAAAACAAACACCATACTGTGAAATACTGTCTGCGAAATAATACACCCCATAATATTGATTTTTGGCACTGAACACAGCCATCCACTTAAAGTCACCTTTACACCACAGGAGACCAGCAGGATTTTCAGTATAACCCCTGATTTCTTTCTGGCGTGAAGAATGGAGTTCAGCGGAAAAGAAAAGGCTGACAATATGGCAACAGGCGCCATAAAACGAAGAAAATATGTAGCCAGAGTTATCTGGGCCCCTCTCTGCCCATACAGAGTCACCAGTACTTCTTCTGGAAAAAAGGTCACAAACAGGCTGACAGGCACCACCAAAAAGGCTGTGATTTTCATCAGCTGATTGGTCTGCCGCAGACTATCCCCCTTTTCTGAATACATACTGCGTGTAATATAGGGCAAACCGGAAGAACCCACCGCTGACGACAGGGATGGTATCAGATTTACCACCGACAGACATAGCCCCTGATAAACACCAAACAGCCATATCGCCTTTTCATCTTCTGCAAAAAAGCTGATAAAGGGATACGCCGCCATAAGCTGACTGTCGGGAATATTTTTCACAATGGACAGGCATATAACAGTGTCAAAAAAATTGGCAAGGGACACCACAAGGGCAGACAGTGAAATAGGCACTGACATAGACAGCAAGGTGGCTGTCTTTATATCCACACTACTGTTTAAGGTGTGTGGATATTTTTTCCCGAAATCCCTTTTCATATACAGCCAGCACAGCATGCCGCACACACTTATGGTGCAAAAAGCCGCCAGCAGCTGTACATCACCTGCATTGTTTTTTACCATCACTCCAGCAAGGTATACTGTGGTGATACCTATAACCAGCTTTGCACCGCTTTCAAGCAGGCTTGCCTTTGCAGTTACAGACATATTGAGACTGCCTTGGCTTATGCCTTTGTAAATTGCCTCAAAGGTGGCAAAAAATAGATTGGGGCACAGCAATACCACCCCTGTAAAAATCATAGGCGAATCCATATACTGGCTGTAAACAAAGCTTATTACCACCGCCACAGCTATCAACACCATAGACATAAAGCCATACACAGCAGATGCTTTTTTCTTTATTGCTACATATATTTGCTCGTCCTGTGTTTTCTGCATAGCCACCAGTCTGGAAACAGTAGGTGTAATACCTGCAACAGCCAGTGAGAAAAATGGCATAAAAATATTGAATGCCGCAGAATATTTGCCCATACCCTCTGCGCCTATCATTCTTGTAAGTGGTATGCGATAAGCAGCAGACAACAGCTTTACTGCTATACCAGACACAGCCAGAAGGGCTGTACCTTTTACAAAAGTATCCTCTTTTTCTTTATATATCATATAAACCCTGCTTTGTTTTTTGTAAAAGTATATGCTTGCCATCACCACAAATTACACTGTCTGCCTGCAAAATCCGGCATTTTTATATACAATTTGTATTAATTTTTCATTATTCTACAAACAGTTTATATTTTATTGCAGTTTAAAGTGTGTTTTCAGTAAAATCTGTGACCTTATTTTTGTATTATGTACACATAGATTAATTATTTTTTATCAGTTATAATATATTTAATTGAAACGTTATATGGAGGACATATATATGAAATTTATCGATATGCATTGCGACACTCTTATGCCTTTTGTAAGAGGTGGCGACTACAACCTGTTTTGCAACAATGGTCAGGTTGACTTTCAGAAAATGAAAAAAGGTAATGCACTGGCACAGTTTTTTGCAGTATTCTTCCCAAAAATGGAAATGTTTGCAAAGCAGGGCATTGAAATGAACGACGAGCTTTATTTCAAACTGCTGACAGACGGTTTCTACAGAGACATCGAAAAACACAGCGACATCATCGCTTTTGCAGGCAACGCCGCTGACATTGAAAAGAACGAAAAAGACGGCAAAATGAGCGCTGTACTCACTATTGAAGACGGTAGATTCATCAATGGCGATATGAACAAAATCAAAGAAGTGTACGACAAAGGTGTAAGAGCAATTTCTCTCACATGGAACTATGAAAACTGTTTTGGCTGGCCAAACAGCCTTGACAAAGAAATCATGAACAAAGGTCTGAAAGAATTCGGCATTGAAGCAATTCAGTACATGAACGACCTTGGCATTATCATCGACGTATCCCACCTGTCTGATGGTGGCTTCTACGATGTGGCTAAATACACCAAAAAACCATTTGTTGCAACACACTCCAACGCAAGAATGGCTTCTCCACACCAGAGAAACCTGACAGACGATATGATTAAGGTGCTGGCAGAAAAAGGCGGTGTAACAGGTCTGAACTTTGCACCACAGTTTATGGACCTTGACGTAAACGCTACACACACTCCTGTAAGCAACATCATCCGCAATGCAAAACATATTGTAAATGTAGGCGGTATTGATGTACTGGGTCTTGGCACTGACTTTGACGGTATCGGCGGCACACAGGAAATCGCTGATTCTTCCATGTTGCCACAGCTGTGGGATGCATTTGCAAAAGCTGGCTTCCACGAAAGCGAAATCGAAAAAATCGCATACGGCAACGTAATGAGAGTAATCAAAGAAAGCATGAAATAATTTATAATTGTATAGTAAAACGGCAGGTCATCCTGCCGTTTTTTATGTTAAAATTCAAAAAATTAATGATAAACATTAATTTTTCTATCGACATCTGCATTTTTCGTGGTATGTATTGTCGGCAGTGTCCTGACTGTTATGGTGCCCAAAGACAGCATCACAATTACTACAGAGCACGAAACTGTTATCGTAATGGATATGACAAACACCATATTGCCAAGATTGGTAGGTATTGAAGAAGATGACGCAGGCATTTTTGAGCTGAACGGTATAAAATACAACCAGTTTGAAGTAAAAAAACAGCCTTGAAAAGCAAACAGCCACAGCTAAATCCACCCCTTACACTTATTCCCTCAACAAAAGGTAAGCGCCATAAGATTTTCCACATTGGAAGCTATCTGTGATGTGCTGGACTGCCAGCCCGGTGATATACTGGAATTTCGCAGAGATTCATCACCAGATGAAATAACAGTGGAAGAATAAAAATCCCACAACAAAACGCCTCCCTTGTGTAAGGGAGGCGTACTTTTTTCTGTATTTACTTTTATCAGTCTTTGATATTGCCTTCCAGCGGACTGCTGATTTGCCAGCTGATAATTTTTGCGCCCACTACATCAGACAAATCCTGCTTGTAATGTGTAGTACCTGTTGAATCATCCACAAAGAAGATGTATGGTGTAGCAAATTCAATGCTGGCATCAGGTGCGCCCATATAATACTCTGCATTCAATGGCACCTGAATGTATAAGCTAGGGTGGTTTGCTTCGTCCAGATAGTAGCGTCCGTACTGCTCGTTATTTGTTATATAACAGCTCCAGTCACGTGAGTTGCCGCCTTCCAGCGAGAAGGAAATACCTTCATAATCACACACCACTGCTTCTTTCACAGTAAACTGCTGGTCGTTGTATTCATACACCAGCTCAAAAGGGAATTCACCGTGTTTTGTTTTTGGTTTGCCAGGTCTGTCAAAAAGTGCTTCCCCCAGAATGCCACCAGTGATATACTGTAAAAACGCAAAAACAAGACCTGCAAGCACCAGAATTGCTATTAAAATCTTTTTCTTCACACTTATACTCCTTTGGAGATTATTTTACTCTTCCCAGGTACCAGAAACCATTTTGGAACCAAGCGCATAAGCCTTTGCCTTTTCCATTGGGAATACTGTCTTGCGGCGGTTTTCCACTGCCTCTGGGTCAAAGTATGTCCAGCCGTATTTGGAATAGTCGTTTACCTGTTTTGTCTGTCCGCTGATAAGGAATTTAACAGGACCGATAAATCTTTCCAGACGTTTTTTATAGCCAGCCAGCATATTTGTATAGCCGTTTGCGTCGTACAAATCTTCTGCCACGTTACTTGTCATAATAAACAGCACAGGGATATTCTGTTCTCTATAGCCGCCTACCTCGTGCTTGTATGTAAGATGCTGGAAAATCAGTCTTTCAAACAATGCACGGAAACCTGCAGAAACTTCACCCAGATAGTTTGGTGTGCCGATAATCAGACCGTCTGCTGTACTGATATCTTCCAGAATTTCAGTCAGCCCGTCCTTGCACACGCACTTGCCCTGATTTGGCTCCAGCATACAGCCAAAACAGGATACACAGCCTGTGAATTTTTCCTGTCTGTACAAGTCGTAATATTTTACCTGTGCATTTTCCTTTTTTGCACCCAATGCAGCCTGTTCCACCAGCTGTGCTGTGTTCCAGTTAGCACGTGGGCTTGCGTTAATAGCCACTATCTTTTTCATAACAACGCTCCTTATATCTGTTATTCAATTGGAATTTCCATATACCCTGCGGAAATATCAAATCCTTCAAAGTCATAAAGTGTAAACATAAGATTTACTACCTCTGAATCATCAAACTCTGCACCGTCTATTGTGAAAGTTACATCACCGTTGTACATAATATAGTCAGGATTATATGCCTCTACTGTTTCTTCATAAACAACCCTGCTCATGTCTTCTGAAAGTACCTGTGCCACCACATAACTATCTTCAAAGGCATTATATGCTGAATAATAAACTTTCAATTCTGTGATTTCGTTGCGTTTCAGTGTGTGTTTGTCCCGTTCTTCGATTTCCACATATGTGTACTCTGCATCCTGCATATACTCATCATCGTCATATTCAGGTAGTACATCCTCTGTATATTGGTTATCTGCCGCAGGTTCATCAAGATATATATCAGAAGGCTGTTTGTCGTAATCTTCGCCGTAAAATTTCTGGTCTTCACTGCCGAATATAAACCACTGTGTATCGCTGTCTAATATGTCCCGTATTGGTGTGTCGTCAGGTATTGTTCCTGTGCCATCATCAACCCGTTTGGCATTTTTAGCATTGTAGAAAAACAGTGCGATGCCATCATACCATTCAGGCATACAGATTGACAGTTCGTATTCTGTTACAAACACACGGTTATCCCAACCCTGACTGTCAAAATAGTCGGAAAGCACTGTAATTTCGCCTGTTTTGCCGTCAATTTCCACTGTCCAGTCATCAGAACCTCCCATCAAACCATCGCCGCCCTGATCAAAATCAGCATACAGAACACGGCTTTGCATACCATACTGATATGCATTATCATCGTTATACACAAGTTTTGCCTTTACTGTTTTATTTACATAGCCTTCAATATCAGCTGGTGTAACTGTATAATCAGTAATTGTAACAAACCCTGTTGTCTCTTCATTTTCATCCTGGAAACAAAGTGTTTTGTATGGGTATGTTACCCCCACCTCCATAGGCTGATTTTTCACGCCAAATGGATATTCAAGTTTATTGGTGTCTTTTCCGCCATCGCCAGCTGTGCCTGTATCACCGCCACAGGCAGTCATTGAAAAAACAAGAACTACTGCTAAAAACAAACTGATAATCTTTTTCATAGTTATTAGCACTCCTTCATATTTATTTGATTTAATTATAAAACCAAAGCAAAATGATTTCAATATAATATACGTTTTTAACATAGAGTAACTTTACAAACATCAGTTTTGTCCGCAATAAAAATACACCCCGCCAGCATTGTGCTGTGGGGTGTACATTTTAATTTTCAGTTTTAACCTGTGTGCGTACAAGTTCACGTTTTACTTTCAGCTTTGCATGCTCGATATCTCTTGCATCCTTTGCCTCTGCCAATTCTTTTTTATGAATTTCCAGCTGTCTTGCTGCACGGTCAAGGTCGATGTCTTCTTTCCATTCAAAAGTGGAGGTCAGCACCTGTACATTGTTTTTTTCCACGTTCAGCAGACCACGGTTGCACACTGCTGTACGTTTTTCACCGTTGATTACAACAGTGCATTTGCCGATATCAAGGGCAGTAACCATATTGGAGTGGTTTGGCCAGATGGAAGCATCACCTGTTACAGTGCGCAGTGTGATAGCCTCGGCTTCACCTTCGTAATGAACACCAAATGGTGAAAAGATTTTAAGGTTGAATGTTGCCATTAACTATTCCCCCTTTTTAGCTCTTTCAATTACATCCTCAATAGTGCCTGCGAAAAGGAATGCTGATTCTGGCAGGTCGTCATGTTTGCCTTCCAGAATTTCCTTGAATGAACGGATAGTGTCAGCCAGCGGTACATATTTACCCTGCATACCTGTAAACTGTTCAGCAACAGAGAATGGCTGGGAAAGGAAACGCTGGATTTTTCTTGCACGGTTAACGATAACTTTGTCTTCTTCAGAAAGTTCGTCCATACCCATGATAGCGATGATATCCTGCAGTTCTTTATATCTCTGCAGCATGTTCTGTACACCACGTGCAACGTTGTAGTGTTCTTCGCCTACGATTGCAGGTGTGAGAACACGGGATGTGGAGTCCAGTGGGTCAACCGCTGGGTAAAGACCAAGGGAAGCAATGCTTCTGGACAGAGTTGTTGTAGCGTCCAGATGAGCAAATGTTGTAGCTGGTGCAGGGTCAGTAAGGTCATCGGCAGGCACGTAAACAGCCTGAATGGATGTGATGGAACCTTTCTTTGTAGATGTGATTCTTTCCTGCAGAGCGCCCATTTCTGTAGCAAGTGTTGGCTGGTAACCTACAGCTGAAGGCATACGGCCCAGCAGAGCGGAAACTTCACTACCTGCCTGTGTGAAACGGAAAATATTGTCGATAAACAGCAGAACGTCCTGATTTTCTTCATCACGGAAGTATTCAGCCATTGTAAGACCAGACAGGGCAACTCTCATACGTGCTCCAGGTGGTTCGTTCATCTGGCCGTAAACGAGAGCAGTTTTTGCGATAACGCCACTGTCAATCATTTCGTTATAAAGGTCGTTACCTTCACGTGTTCTTTCGCCAACGCCTGCGAATACGGAGATACCGCCGTGTTCGTTGGCAACGTTGGAAATAAGTTCCTGAATAAGAACTGTTTTACCTACGCCAGCACCACCGAACAGACCGATTTTACCACCCTTTGTATATGGGCAGATAAGGTCGATAACTTTGATACCTGTTTCCAGGATTTCAGCAGATGTAGCCTGTTCTTCGTATGATGGTGCCTTTGTATGGATAGGCATTCTTTTTTCTGTCTGTGGCTGTGGTTTGTTGTCTACAGCTTCGCCCAGAACGTTGAAAATTCTGCCCAGAGTTTCCTGACCAACAGGAACTGTGATTGTGCTGCCTGTGTCCACAGCTTTTGCGCCACGAACAAGGCCGTCTGTTGATGCCATGGCAATACATCTTACCACGTCATCACCCAGATGCTGGGCAACTTCAACAACCAGTTTTTTATCGCCGTTTTCTACTTCAATAGCATTAAGCAAGGCAGGCAGATGACCATCTTCAAAACGAACGTCGATAACGGCACCCATAACCTGAATAACCTTGCCTGTATTTGACTGGCTCATTTATTTTCTCCTTTGTAGATTTTTTATTGGATATTATCAGCTTTCACCGGCACCGGCAACAATTTCAGTAATTTCCTGAGTGATTGCAGCCTGACGGGCACGGTTGTATTGCAGGGACAAATCACTTACCATTTCCTGTGCATTTTTGGATGCAGAGTCCATGGCTGTGCGGCGTGCAGCAAGTTCGCTGGCAAAGCTTTCTGTTACTGCGCCGTAAACAAGACCTGTGATAAACTGTGGTACAAGAATGTGGAACAGTTCTTCTGGGTCTGGTTCATATTCTGTGATTGTGTCTCGCTGATATTTGGTGGAATCCATATTTGTCAATGGAAGAATCTGGATAATTTCCGGACTCTGTGACAACATTGAAATAAATGTTGTATAGCAGATGAAAACTTCATCAATTTCGCATTCTTCAAACAGATATGTCAGTCTTTCACCGATTTCTGTACAGTCGTTTGATGTGAAGTCCTCCACATGATTGAATTCCTCAGTTATAATTTCAATGTTTCTTCTTTTGCAAAATTCAACTGCTTTTTTCCCCACAGGGATTACCACTGCATTTTTATCTTTTGAGTGGGCAGTGAACAGTTTGAACATGTTGTTGTTGTAACCACCTGCCAGGCCTCTGTCACCTGCAATCAGCACATAGGCTGATTTTTTAACAGGTCTTGTCTGTACAAATGGGGAAGAAAAGTCAACAGTGTAAGCCGCCAGCTTTGAAAGGTTGCCATAAAGTGACAAAAAGTACGGTCTGGCACCCTCCATCCTGTCGCGGGCTTTTTTCAGTTTGGAAGAAGCAACAAGTTCCATGGCTTTTGTAATCTGCATAGTGCTTTCAACACTTTTAATACGCAGTTTAATGTCTTTCATTGAACCGCCTGCCATAGTATCACACCTTCCTTTCTGTTATTTTGTTGGTACAAATTTTGCTTTGAAGTCGTTGATTGCTGTGATGATAGCCTGTTCTGTTTCGCTGGACAGCTCTTTTGTTTCGTTGATAGCAGCCAGAATTTCTGGGCGCTGTGTTTCAACAAATTCAAACAGACCTTTTTCAAATTCTGCTACATTTTCAACAGCAATGTCTTTGAGATAGTCTTTTGTAACTGCATAGATAATGATAACCTGCAGTGCTACAGGAACTGGTTGTGTCTGTGGCTGTTTGAGAACTTCCACGATACGTGCGCCCTGGTCCAGACGTGCCTTTGTATCAGCGTCAAGGTCAGAACCAAACTGTGAGAAGCTCTTCAACTCGATGTACTGTGAGTACAGCAGTTTCAGCTGACCAGCAACTTTTTTCATAGCTTTAATCTGTGCAGAACCACCTACACGGCTAACAGAGATACCAGGGTTAACAGCTGGGCGGATACCAGCGTTGAACAGCTCTGTTTCAAGGAACAGCTGGCCGTCTGTGATAGAAATAACGTTTGTAGGGATGTATGCAGATACGTCGCCTGCCTGTGTTTCGATGATAGGCAGTGCTGTGATGGAACCACCGCCGTATTCTGGTGCTACACGTGCTGCACGTTCCAGCAGACGTGAGTGCAGGTAGAATACGTCACCTGGGTAAGCTTCACGGCCTGGTGGACGGCGGATAAGCAGAGACAGTGCACGGTAAGCAACAGCGTGCTTGGAAAGGTCGTCGTAAACGATAAGCACGTCTTTGCCCTGGTCCATAAAGTATTCAGCCATTGTAACGCCTGAATATGGTGCAATGTACTGCAGTGGTGCAAGTTCGCTGGCTGTGGATGCTACTACGATTGTGTAGTCCATAGCGCCAGCAGCTGTCAGAGTTTCAACCAGCTGTGCAACTGTGGATGCTTTCTGGCCGATAGCAACGTAAATACAGATTACGTCCTGACCTTTCTGGTTGATGATTGTATCTGTTGCGATAGTAGTTTTACCTGTCTGACGGTCACCGATGATAAGTTCACGCTGGCCACGACCGATAGGAATCATACTGTCGATAGCTTTGATACCTGTCTGCAGTGGTACAGAAACAGATTTTCTTTCGATGATACCACGTGCAGGAGCTTCGATAGGGCGGTTTTCAGCTGTTTCGATTGGACCTCTGCCGTCGATTGGTGCGCCAAGGCTGTTTACAACACGGCCGATAAGACCATCGCCTACAGGCACAGAAACAACTCTGCCTGTACGTTTTACAAGGTCACCTTCCTTGATGTCGTCGTCTTTACCCAGAATAACCAGAGAAACGCTGTTTTCTTCAAGGTTCATGGCCATGCCATATTCGCCATCAGGGAACTGTACCAATTCGTTTGCCATACAGTTTTCAAGGCCGTATGCTTTTGCAATACCGTCGCCTACCTGTATAACCGTACCTGTTTCGCTCTGCTCAATTTTATTGTCATAATTTTTGATTTGCTCTTTGATAATCTTACTGATATCTTCAGGTCTGAGCTGCATTGATACACCTGCTTTCTTTCAAATTTCGGTATGAACCGATAGTGTATTTAAATAGGTTAGTTTTTAAGCTTTAAGCTGATTTTTCAAAGTGTCCAGCTTTGCAGAGATAGAGTCGTTGAACTGCATATCGTTGAACTGCAGGATAACGCCGCCCAGACAATCTGGGTCCACATTGTTTGTCAGCTGGATATTTTTGCCTGTAAGCGCCTGCAGCTTGTCCACAAGTTTTGCTTTAAGCTCGTCGCTCATAGGCACAGCAGTAGTAGCCACAGCTTTTTCAATGTTATTGTGCTTGTTGTACATTTTTTCAAAATCTGTAAAACTTGCCTTCATTTCAGCTGTGTCTTTGCGCTGAATCATTACTTTGATAAAGTTCAATAAATTTTTATTGATTTTTCCGGAGAAAATATTGTCTGCAAGGGCTGTTTTTTCTTCTTTTGTAACTGTTGGTGCGTTCAGCAGTTTTACAAAATCTGCGTTCTGCGCCATTACTTCACCCAGCAGTTCTGTCTGCTGCTTGATTTCATCCAGAATATTTTCTTCGATAGAAAGTTCAAAAAGAGCGTCTGCGTAAGCTTTTGAAATATTACTCATTACGCTTCACCCACATTCTCGATAAATTGACTGATAAGAGCCTCGTGGTCTTCAGCCTTGATTTCTCTCTGTACCATTTTACCTGCAATGGCTACAGAGATATCAGAAATTTCATTTTTGATTTCCTGATATGCTTTTTTACGTTCCTGTGCAATCTGTGTTTCAGCTCTTCTTGTCATAGACGCCACTTCTACATGGGCTGACTCGATAATTTCTTTTTCACGTTTCTGGGCTGTAAGTGTAGCCTGTTTAATGATTTCGCCTGCTTCTTCACGAGCCTGTGCCATTTTTTCGCTGTATTCTTTTTCAAGAGTTGCAGCTTTTTCATTAGCTTCATTGGCTTCATCATAAATCTTTTTAACTTCTGCTTCACGCTGTTCCAGAATATTCATAACTGGCTTGAAGAGAAGCTTTTTCATAACAGTAAACAGGATAAGCATATTCACCCAGGTGAATATCATTGTCCACACATCGACGGTAAAAAATGCAAGATATTTTTCCACGGTTGTGTGCCTCCTTTCACAGTTTATCTTATTAAATCAGAATATTATTAAATCAGAATATTAAACAAGATTAACTATTACAGAAGGTTAACCAGTGGGTTAGCAAAGAGAAGAATAAGGGAAACAACCAGAGAGTAGATACCTGTTGTTTCTGCGATAGCACAACCAAGAATCATTGTGGACTGAATTTTGCCCTGTGCTTCTGGCTGACGGCCGATAGCTGCACAAGCCTGACCTACTGCATAACCTTCACCGATACCAGGGCCAAGACCTGCGATCATTGCGAAACCAACGCCCAGTGCTGATGCTGCTAAAACTATTGCTCTTTCCATAAAATAAACCTCCAAAATATGTTTAAGTTTTAATTTTTTTATTTTTTAATTACTTTTATATTATTCCACTGCGCCGGCTATATTTGCCATAGTCAGCATACAGAAGATATAAGCCTGAATTCCGCTTGAGAACAAGTCGAAATATACTGATAATACTGCCGGTACACCAATCTGCATGATTGGAATGCTGGCAATAAATGTGTTTGGTATCCATCCCAGAATAAACTGTGACAGAGCCGCCAGAGCACCGTAAACCAGTGCTGTGATAACTGTGCCTGATGCAATGTTACCAAAGTGACGCAGAGCCAGAGACAGTGGTGTTGCAAATTCACCAACGATGTTCATAGGTGTCATAACAACTACAGGTTCTGCAAGTCGTGTAAAGAAGCCCAGCAAGCCTTTTGATTTGAAATGGTAAAATTCAATAAGGAAAAAGGTTACCAAAGCCATAGCTGCTGTTACAGAGAAGTCTGCTGTAGGGCTGCGAAGACCCGCAACACTCATTACACTGGACAGAAAGCTGAAAGTAAGTATGGTGCCTACAAATGGCAGCATATGTGCCCACTGGCTGCCCATGTTGTTGTCTACAAGACCTTTTACAAACAGTACCAGCTTTTCAGCTACAATCTGTTTTTTGCCGGGATTGTTTACAGACAAATCCTTTGTAAGCCAATAGCATACCGCTGTTACAATTATCAGTACCAGCCAGCTGTTTCTTACAGACTCTGTAATGTTTATCCCGCCGAATACAGGCAGTGTAAACAATATCTTAGGCCCGTTGATAGCTACATCCATTATTCTTTATCCTCCTCTCCCTTAGCGTTAAGCAATGCGATTGATATGCGTGTGAACACCAGAGGAATAGCGGTGGCATAAAGGTTGAACCAAGGCAGCTTGATAGCCACAAACAGACCCACAGCCATTATAATGGTACGCAGTGACCGTGATGCCCTGATGCTTTTCTGCGCCAGTTCAGCCTCACCATACTGCAGTGCCTTTGGCACCGACACACATATTGAATAGAAAAACACGGTTGTGATAAACAGCCCCAGTACCGACCCCAGCAAAACTGTGTAGTCCCAGTAGCCGAATATTACAAAACCGATATTTTCAATTACAGTCAGCAGAATGTTGATTTTGGAAACTTTAAAAAAGCTTTCATCAATATTTTTGAACAAGAAACATCCTCCTTACTTATACTGATTGGTATATTCCTGCTGTTGTTTTTCACCATCACGCAGGAATCTTTTCAGGTATGTCCATGCACTGGACAACCCACTGCCAATTCCAAGCAACAGTCCCGCTATGATAATCCAGTTGCCCATGGCGTATTTGTTTTTCAACCATGAACAAACAACTATCATCATAAAAACAGGTGTCAGCATTGATATTGCCAACTGGCTGATAAGACCAAGGTATCGCCATGAATTCATAGTATCTTTATCAAAGCCCATAGTCTGCCTCCGCCAGTTTTTCATTAAGAAATATTATAACTTATATACTAATAAAATAGCAATGATATAAGTGAACAAATATCCTGAAAACAATCGATATTTTTTTATCGTTTTTGCAAAACTCACAAAAAATCATTAAACATTTTTTACATAATGGATTAAAAAAATTTATCGATATTAAACCATTGATAAATTAATCGAAATTTTTATTGTATTCTACACTTATAATTATAGCGAAATATTTGTTAAAACAGTGTAAGAATTTGGTGAAAAATAAAAAAATTCACAGTGTCCAGCCCTTCGCCAGACACTGTGATAATTTTATTCAATAAATTCAAAACGGACAAATGTCTTTCCATCACGCACAATTTCTTCACAAAACATTGCCCGTGGGCGCACCCATATACCCATGTCTCCATACAGTGCCTGATACACCACCATATCTTCCATTGTTTCGCTGTGCTTTGCTGTGTACAGCACCTTGTACATATTGCCTTTGAAGTGGCGGTACAAACCCGGTCTGATTTCCATAACATTACCTACCCTATTGTCATTTTAAGTTTCTGTGGTGTGTAGAATTTTACAGCTTCGTCGTTATATTCCACAGTCATCTGCCGTGATGCATCTGCAATCATCTGTTCAAATTCCACATCCCTGATAACATTTATTACGTCCTGCTTAAGATACATATACTCAACCTGTGTGTCACACAGCGGTCTTTTCTGGCAGATGTAATAACAGTCCTCCAGCTTGTAGGACACACATTTGTCCTGTGGAAGCTGGAAAAAGTCTTCCATAAAATCGAATATCAGGTCTATGCTGGAGCTGGTGATATACTCTGTGGTCACAAAGGAAGCCCCATCAGAAAAATCTTCTGCACTGCCCAGCAGTGTGCCTGTATCGGTCAGCAGCTGACCTGCCACGTCCTGTATGGACTGCCCGTTATTTATGCTGTCCACCGCAGAAGCTACCATTGCATCCAGCTGGCTGTTCTGGTGGTCGGTCAATGGTGTGCCATCGTCATTTACCCTTGCCACAGGGAAATACGATACACGGTTAAGGTTATTTCCCAGATAGTCCTCTATTTCCCGGTCTGTAACCTTGTTGTCTTCGCCGTAAAGGAAAATGGCGTTGAACACCAGCTGTTCCTTGTACAGCAGTTTGAGATAGTCAAAGTAGTATTCAAAATCCAGCCCGTTGTTTTCGTACATCAGGGCAACATTTTCCCAGCCCTCCTGAGCAAAAATGTGGATAAATTCATCTGCTTCCGTACCGAATTTCAGGTTTCTTTTTTCAAACTCTGTCTCAATAAATATATTTCTTTTAAGCCATTCAACTGTATGGTCGGTTATCCACCGGTCTGTGCTGACACCGTCAATATCGCCAGAAAGCACCGATGTGCTGTAGTCAGCCATATTCCGTGCCTCCACATATGCGTGCATCTGTGCAGAAACATAGCTTTCAGGTGAAATTTCCCTGTCAGAAACTTTCAATACCCAGTCATATTCTTTTGCAGCACAGCCTGTCAGTGATAGCACCAGTAGCATTGGCAGGAAAAGTCTCTTTAACATAATATCCCCCGGATAATTTGGTTTTGCAAATACATTGTACAATACATTTGTGTTAATTAGTTGTATTTTACCATAAAGCTGAATATCTTTTTTTCTAAAATTATTGATTTATTTTGGTGAATTATGACGATAAAAGGCGATTGGAACTCCAACCGCCTTTTTGTTTTATTCTGTAATCTGTCTGAATGTGTCAAAAAGTGCTTTTGCCACAGCCTGCATTTTTTCTGTGTCAGTTTTTATAACCTGTCTGTCATAGGTTGCTATGCCGTTGGTTTCGTCCTCTACGTCACTTACCTGTGTAAGCACAGCGGCATTGAGACCGTTTTTAATAGCTGGCACAATATTGTTGTAGTACATATCGCACAGACCTTTTGTAAGGTCCTGTCCTGATTTGAACTTTTTATAACCATATTCTTCATCAAGGTTGAAAGAGTGGTCTGGTACTTTCCAGGAGTAGCCGCCAAATTCAGACAGCACCAATGGTCTTTCTGCCCTTGCTTTCAGCTTTATTTTTCTGAAATAAATGTGGTGGCTGTCCACATCGCTGTCTTTTTCGATAAACCAGCCCGATGTTGCGTCCCACACTCTTGTAGGGTCATATATTTTCATATCCTCATAAATTCTGTCAGCTTCGTACTGTCCCCAGCCCTCGTTGAAAATTGTATAGTACACAACTGATGGGTGGTTATACAGCAGGTCTGTAAGAATACGGCATTCCTTTTCAAAGAACTCTTTTCTCTTTGGTGTAGGCTTGTGGGTTACACCCTTTTTCATGCCTATTGTTGGCAGAACAGTGTCTATTATGTAGTTGTATTTACCTGCATTCATCATATCCTGAAATACCAGCATACCATATTTGTCACAGTAATAGTAGAAAAGGTCTGGCTCAACCTTGATATGCTTTCGCAGTGTGTTGAAGCCAAGCTTTTTCATTTCCACAATATCCCACACAAAGCCTGCAGGTGTAAACGGTGTGTAAATACCATCTGCAAAATAGCCCTGGTCCAGTAATGCGTGGAAGAAATATGGCTTGCCGTTAAGACAGATATAGCTCTGGCCTTTCACTTTTTCTATAGTAACTGTTCGCAGTGCAAAGTAAGACTGTACACTGTCTCCACCGCTTGTAAGTGTAAAATCATAAAGATATGGGTTTTCAGGTGACCAGTGCTGTGGGTTATCAATTCTGATTTCTGTCATATTTCCGCTGAAAGTATGGGTGATATCCTTGTTTTCAGTTTTGATTACAACAGTCTTTTCCTGTGCGCCGCCTTCAACTTCAATGATAATACTGTCCAGTGCAGGAGTAAGGCGGATATTATGGATATAGTCTGCAGATACACTTTCCATCCATACAGGCTGCCAGATACCGCTGATAGGTGTGTACCACATACCACCACGGTCTTTTCGCTGTTTGCCGTAGGCCATATCTATATCAAGAGTGTCTTCCACCTCCACAGTGATGGTGTTTTCTCCCTCATTTACAAGTGCTGTGATATCAAGTGTAAAAGGCAGATAGCCGCCTCGGTGTGTGCCTGCAAGTTTGCCGTTTACCATAACCACTGTGTTTGTGTCAACAGCACCAAAATGCAGTAATACTTTATCTTTTATAAAATCTTTTTCCAGAGTGAACTGTTTTGTGTAAAGATATGTTTCGTTGTCTGCCAGTTCCCTTTCAATACCTGAAATTCTGCTTTCTGGGGGATAAGGCACACAGATACAGCCCAGCTGTTCCATTGTGGATTTGCCGCCCTGGTATTCATACCACAGGTCATCCTGTGCCATACTGCTGATTGCTACTGCATATTTTTTTACAGCCAGTTGCCAGCTGCCGCAAAGGGAGAGGTAGCTGTCTCTTTTCAGCTGTGGGCGTGGGTAGTCCTGCCAAGAGAACTGTGTATCATTTTCAAAAGGTGTTCCAAGGGAACAAGTACGTGGTGTTTTTTTAGCCATGGTAAAAACCTTTCCTGTTTTCAATATCTATATTTTACCATATTTATAAAATATCACAATATAAAAAGGCGCTGGGTTCCCAACGCCTTTAAAAATTCTATTAAGCTTTGCCAACAGAACCGAACAGTTCCATTTTTTCTTTTACTGTAGCTTTGATACCTTCAAAACCTGGTGCAAGCAGTTTTCTTGGGTCATAGCCTTTACCCTGCTGGTCTTTGCCTGCTTCGATGTATTTTCTTGTAGCTTCTGCAAATGACAGCTGGCATTCTGTGTTAACGTTGATTTTTGCAACGCCCAGAGAGATTGATTTTTTAATCATATCTGCTGGAATACCTGTACCGCCATGAAGAACCAGTGGCATACCATCTGTGGAATTCATAATTTTTTCCAGTGCTTCAAAATCAAGACCCTGCCAGTTTTCTGGGTATTTACCATGAATGTTGCCGATACCTGCTGCAAGGAAGTCGATACCAAGACCTGCAATCATAGCACATTCCTGTGCATCTGCAACTTCGCCTTTACCTGTTACGCCGTCTTCTTCACCACCGATAGAGCCAACTTCTGCTTCAACAGAAATGCCTTTTGCGTGTGCCATTTCAACGATTTCTTTTGTTTTCTGAATGTTTTCTTCGATACCGTAGTGGCTGCCATCAAACATAACTGATGTAAAGCCAGCTTCGATACATTTCTGTGCACCTTCATAAGTACCGTGGTCAAGGTGAAGTGCTACAGGAACTGTGATGTTCAGTTCTTCAACCATAGCTTTAACCATAGCTGCTACTGTTTTGAAACCTGTCATATATTTGCCAGCACCTTCAGAAACACCCAGAATAACAGGGCTGTTGCATTCCTGTGCTGTCAGCAGTACTGCTTTTGTCCATTCAAGGTTGTTGATGTTGAACTGACCTACTGCATAGCCTTCTTTTTTTGCTTTAATAAGCATATCTCTTGCATTTACGAGCATAATATATCTCCTTTGTTAAAAAAATGTCTATCTCTTACCTACATAATATCACTTCTGTGATTATTTTTCAAGATTAAATCTTGCATAATGGAAAATATACTGCTGGGCAATACCTTCCATACCGAGAATGCACTGTGGCAACCCCTGTGGAAACAGCTGTTGCAGTGCACGGTTTATCCACACATCCTTCGGAAAGCTTTCATATTTTTCACAGGAAAACAGCAGTACACAGTCTGCCACTTTCGGACCTACACCCTTTATCTGCATAAGATGTTTCTGCGCCTGTTCATAGTCTGTGGCTTTCACTGTGTTTTCATCCACCTCCCCTGCCAGTACCTTCTGCACGGCATCATATACATATTTGGCACGGAAGCCCATTTTCAGTTCAGCCAATTGTTCTATGGTAACATCCTTCAGCTGACTTGCTGTAGGGAAAGCGTACATATCCCCTACCTGTGTGCCGTAGGTCTGTGCCATGGCATTTACTATTTTTCTGATACGAGGGATATTGTTGTTCCGGCTGATGATAAAGGTTATCAGTGTTTCAAAAAATGGCTGGTTCAGAACTCTTATACCCGGTGCGTACTCTATGGCAGCTTTCATCACAGAGTCCTGTGAAAACTGCTGTTTCAACTGGCTGTAATCCAAATCTAATCCCAGATAGTGCATTATATACTGTGCAAACTCATCAGGGTTTTCCACCTGCACCAGACTTTCCACACAGATATCTGTTTTTTCCCTCCACACCTTGCATGGATAATCGCCTGCAAAACCGTACCATATTCCGTCAGTTTCGCTCCATCTGAAGCACTGACCACAGTCAAAGGTCTGTGCAAGGTCGTAGTCCACAATATTGCAGAAAACAACTGTATTTTCCTTGTAAACATACTGTATATTCATCGTTTTTCACTCTTCTTTGCATATTTTGTATGTATTATACCATTATTTTACAAACAGTGCAAAATATGGAAAAAAGTTTTTTGATTAAATCAAGACATAAAAAGCCAAAATTTATATATAAACTTTGTCAGTTATTACAATTGACTTTTGCACTTATTACAAAAAGTTTTAAACAGAGTTTTCAACACTGTGTTGATAACTCTGTGGTTTCAACATATGCAAAATGTGAAAAAACCCTTATTTCTAGGCACTTTTCCACCTTTTCAACATAGTTTTCAACACAAAAAGTTTTCGACATCTCAACAAAGTGTAATTTTCGCTTTACTTTTTATATTCACATTTTTACTCATTGCATAAATTCACAATTTATTAACATTTGGAGGGGCTATGAAAGGTCTGCACCACAGCGTAATTGAAATAAAAGACACAGAAAATACCAATATCGACAAAATTCTTGTATTCCTGAAACCACAGCGGCAGAAGATAGATGTAAATACAACCCGAAAGGAAGCACAGGAAATTTTACAGAAAGTTAAATTCAAAAAGCATCTGCCTGCCTTCAGGCTGCCATTGCGCATAGTGGTGCTGGTAATTTCACTTTTAGTATCCACAATTTCTTTACTGATTGTAATATTTTAAGAAAATAATACAAAATATTTGATTTTTAGCTAAAAAACTCCTTTTAAAAATTAAAATTATTTGATATACTTATAGAATATAGTATTTATAATTTATATTATTTATATAAAGGAGCATTTTATGCAGAACAATAACGAAGAACTCATCTACGGTAAAAACCCTGTTACAGAACTTTTAAAGAAAAAAGAAGGCGTTGATACTGTTTTCATAAGCGAAAGCCTTAACCCAAGCACACAGAACTACTACATTGCCCTTGCAAAAGAATGTGGCGCAGTAGTTAAAAAAGTACATCCTGTAAAACTGAAAAACATGTGTGGAAGTGATAACCATCAGGGTATTGCCGCATATGCAAGCACAGTTGAATATGTGTCTATTGCACAGATTCTCCGCAGTGCAGAAGAAAAAGGCGAAAGCCCATTTATCATCCTGTGTGACGGTATCGAAGACCCACACAATCTGGGTGCCATTATCAGAAGTGCATACCTTATGGGTGCACACGGTGTAATCATTCCTAAACGCGGTGGTGTATCCGTTACAAGCGTTGTGCACAAAACATCTGCTGGTGCATCAATGCGCCTGCCAATTGCAAAAGTGGCAAACATTGCACAGGCTGTAAGAAACCTGAAAGAAAACAACGTATTTGTTTACTCTGCTGATATGAACGCACAGCCACTGTACAAACACAACCTTACAGGCGCCATTGCACTGGTTGTAGGCAGTGAAGGCAAAGGTGTACAGCCTCTGGTAAAAAGCCTGTGTGACGATGTAGTATCTATCCCAATGCACAATGCTGGCTCTGGTGTTGACTCTTTCAACGCATCTGTAGCCGCTGGTGTTATCATGTACGAAATCAGCCGCCAGAGAAATCTGGGTAAATAACTGTCATAATTCTTGAGCAAAGGAGGGTTGGATTTGCCACAGAATGATATTGACAAAATTCTTGAAGAATTGAAAAAGCGTAAAGCACGGTCACAGCCTGCCGCCAGTGTAAAACCAGCTGTTGTTCCACAGCCGGTGGAAGAAACACCAAAAGCAGACAAACCTGCACAAACTGTAAAAAAAGACGTGCGGATTTCTGACAAAGACAAGGAAACTCTGTCACGGTTTATAAATAACTCAAGCGAACCAGAACCTGAAGACCAGCTTCAGCTGGTTACAGTGCCTGACCACAACGGATATACAAGCAAAAAAAGTGAAGATTATATAGACGAAAACTTTATGAACTTCTTCACACAGTCTGTTATCGTTACAAAGGCACCTGAAGAAACTTCCTCCCTGCAGATAAAACGCAAAAAAGGTGGTTTCTTTAAAAGAAAATACATTACAGACAGTCTTTCCCTTAATATAGAGGCTCTTGAAGAAGCTGAAAAAACGGAAGAAGACAAAAAACAGAAAAAACAGCGCCGTAAAAATGAAATCACCAAAGATATGCCTTTGGTGAAAACAGCAGGCGATGTGTATGCGCAGTCTCTGGAACTGGAAATACCAGCAGAGGCTGAACAGGTACCTGTTAAAATAAACGAAGGCAAAGCCGCCGCCCCTGTGGCAACACTGCCAAAGGCCCAAGCCAGACCACAGACAAAAGTGGAAGCCAAGCCAGGCGGACTCAGCGCTATTCTGGGGGATGACAAAGACCCTGAAAGTCTGGCAAAGAGAATACTGCGGCAACGTAAAAACACACAGCCTGCCGCTGACAGCACTGCAGCTATAGAAAAGCCTGCAGTCAAAGCTGAAGAAGAAATAACAAAAGAAATTATAAAACCTGCAAAAGCACAGTCTTCCGCACAGATTCAGAAAAACAGCATTATAGACAGTATTTACACTGCTGTTATCGAAGCACAGGCACAGGATGCCCTGACCAGTGAACAGATGACAGGCTATATCCCTGAATATGAAGAAGATTCTCAGCAGGCAGAAGCTGTACAGGTTATACAGACTGTGGCACAGGAACCACAGCCTGAAGATGAAGAAGTATTTGAAGAATACATTGTACAAAGTGAATTCTTTGATAAAACCGATGAAGAAAGTGCAGACATCACAGAAGAACTGATTGATTTCAGACAGACACTTTCCATGCGAATGGCACTTGGCTTTATCTGTGGCGGTATACTGGCATATCTCAATATGGCGGCCGCCAGTGGCTGGCCAGTACCTGGCTTTATATCCCCTGATGCACAGCCTATGCTGTTCTACATTGCATGTGCAGTGATATACACCATTGCATTTGTGGCATTCCTGCCTACTGTACTTTCCGGCTTTGCATCAATCAAGTCTGCCCCTGCACCAGACAGCCTGTTAAGCCTTGGGGCTGTTATGGCTATGGTACAGCTGCTGGTGATGGTGCTGTTCTCCGGCAAAATTGTTCCTGCTGAAGTTACAATTTTCGGTGCATTTGTCTGTCTTGCCATGGGCTTCAACGCTATGGGCAAAAAGATTGCCACATCCACTATTATCAAAAACCTTACCCTTGCAAATGCCCCTGAAGGCATAAATGCAGGCTATATCATAAACGACAATGACGCTGTGAGACGTCTTGCCAGAACTCTGGACGAAAAACTGCCTAAAATTCTGGTTTCCAGAAAAACAGGCGCTATAACCAACTTTATACAGGCTGGTTTCTCCATACACAACAGCGACTACACAGCAAGAAAACTGGCTGTTGCAAGCTGGCTGGTAACACTGATGTGCTTTGTGATGGGCTTTATATTCTCTAAAGACATTGCCACAGCGGTATTTTGTGCCGCAGGTGGTGCCGCACTGCAGCTGCCACTTTCAATGACACTTGTAAACAGTGTACCAAGCGCACTGATGCAGAAAAGTCTGGAAAAGGTGGGCGCACTGGTAAACGGCTGGCAGGGTATCGACCAGCTGTCCAAAACAACCCACGTAAACTTTGATGCAAAACACCTGTTCCCTGCTGGCACAGTAATACTGCACGGCATCAAAACATTTGAGAAAGAAAGAATCGATTTGGCTATCATCTATGCCGCCAGTGTTCTTATTGAAAAATGTGATGTTATGCGCCCAGTATTTATGGAAGTTATCGAAGGTAAAACAGATATCCTCTATCCACTGGACAGCTGTGAATACATCGAACGTCAGGGTTATGTTTCATGGATAAACAACAACCGTGTTATCGTTGGCAACCGCACACTGATGGAAAAATACGACGTGGCTATGCCTCCTGTAAGTCTGGAAGCAAAATTTACAAAAGACGGCCGCAAGCCTGTATATCTGGCTGTTGGCGGTAAGCTGTTCGGCATGTTTGTGGTAAGCTACAGACAGGACGACATTGTAAAAGAAAATCTGGACAAGCTGATGGAAAAAGGTGTAAGCATCATCCTTTCTTCCACAGACTTCAACATTGACGAACATCTGATTGAAGAAATTTACTCAATACCAAGCGACTGTGTAAGTGTAATCAACCAGAAAGAAGCCAGCCTCTTGGCACAGTTTACTGAATACACTGCTGAAAGTGAAGCCTGTATGGCACACCTGGACAGCCTGCCATCTCTGGTAGCTGGTTTCTGCAGTGCAGAAAGCGCAAGAAGCGCAGAAAATATCTGCAGTATGATACAGATTGCAAGTGTTGTAATAGGCGCTGTACTGGCTGTGATGTTCACATGGTCACAGACCATTATGCATCTGCCACTATTCAGCCTGTTGCTTATGAGCTTTGGCTTTATGGGTCTGACAATGCTGGCCGCATTTACAAAAAAATACTGATAAACATAACAAAACCGCTCCCGTGTAACCACGGGTGCGGTTGATTTTTATTGTTTATGATTGAAACCACATATCAGATATATCAAATTTTTCTGGGTATGGTGTGTAAATTATTATCTTTTCCACCACCAGCGGCTCGCTGTACTCCAGATTTATGCCGTGCTTGTACATATATGCCCTGTCCTGTGGTGAAAGTTCATAGTCATAATTTTGCGGCCATATATTTACACTGAAGCCATATTCGCCATATTCTTTCATCAGGTACTCTTCCTGAAATATGTATATTTCAGCAGGATTTCCTTTGTAAACTATTTCTGCGCGGAAAGAACTGGTAAGTCCGGGCTCTGTAACAAATTCCAGACAGTTGCTGTTTCTGAAGCTATTATTTATAACATTGAAACTGCCAGACAGCATTATTGTATCTTTGGAATAATCGCAGTCAATAGTTTCGTTTACAGATTGAGCCTGCCAGTCTGATATATACGGCGGATAATAATGTATTGGAAATTCATCTGTCATATATTCATCCATAACACTGAAGCCTGCACCAGCAAAGCTGAAAGCCACCAGCAGCATAGCCAGTTTTCCTGCAGGCAGTTTTTCCATTTTCTTGCCGAACAACAGCTTTGATATCAGTAAAGAAAAAAACACCGCCATGCCAATCATACACAACTGAGACAGGATATATGGCAGTGGAAACACCTCATATTCCGCAAAAGCAGATAACTGTACTGTAAACTCATAAGTCAGCGCAACGGCAGCCAATGCCATGCCCAATGCCCACGGAAATACAAAAAATATTTTTATTAATTTTACTATAAATGAAAAAACAGTTTTCAAAACAGATTGCTGATTCATATAAATACCTCTCTGTAGCTTCAGTATATCATTTAAACAGCAATGTTTCAACAAAACAAAAGGCACGGTATAAACCGTGCCTTTTTATTACTTAATATAATTATTTCAGTTCAAGTTCTGTTGCCATAACAACATCTTTTGTTGGGATAGAGTCTGCAGCACCTGGCTGTGAAACAGCGATAGCTGATGCTTTAGCTGCCTGAGACATGATTTCCAGTGGTTCAAGACCTTCCAGCAGACCGTTGAGGAAATAGCCTGTGAATGTATCGCCTGCGGCTGTTGTATCAACAGCTTTTACTTTGTAAATGCCGTGACGCCAGATTTTTTCACCGTCAAAGAACATAGAGCCGTCGCCACCCATAGTGATAACAATTTTAGACTGTGGGTATTTACCACTGAGAATTTCGAAAGCTTCGCTTACATCTGTTGTGCCGCTGATTTTTGCAGCTTCCACTTCGTTCATAATAAAGTATGTTACTTTTGACAGGTCGCTGTTAAGCAGTGCATCGTCGATTGGTGATGGGTTCAGTGCAACCAGCATGCCTTTTGCATGTGCCTGTTCAATGATGTATTCCATGGAGTTGATTTCGTTCTGCATCAGGATGATATCGCCTGCAGAGAAATCTGCCAGAACTTCGTCAATTTCTTCTTTTGTGATAGCTCTGTTTGTACCGCCATAAGTGATGATACAGTTCTGACCGTTTGTATCTACCTGAATGATAGCGTGACCAGACATCATATCTTCATCAATGAAAACGTGTTTTGTGGAAACATCTGCATCTTTCAGTTCAGCCAGAAGGAATGCACCGTCTTTACCGATTTTACCAGCCATGTAAACATCACTGCCAGCTTTTTTACAAGCTATAGCCTGATTAAGACCTTTACCACCTGAAAATGTACCTACATCCAGAGATGAAAGTGTTTCACCTGGCTGTACAAAATGGTCTACAATATATCTGCGGTCAATATTAAGGGAACCAAATACCAAAATTTTCATATTAATCTCCTGACCAGAGGCACTGCCTCTGAATATTATTATAATTTTATTTTATAGGTATATTATTTGGCTGTCAACCAATAAATGCATTATCAGTTCTGATACTGCTTTATAAAGCCTTTGTTATATGCCTGTATAAGCTGTTTCAAATCGGCAATAAGTTCTTTTATTTCCTTGCCCTCATCAGTTGCTTCCACCAGCATTCTGTTTGTCATTGTTTCAAAAACATTTACCTTGCTCTGAATATCAGTATTTTTGAAAACAACGTCCTGCAGGCTTGTAAACGGCTGGTGTGCACGCAGTGAAACACCACGGGATGAGTAAACCATAGTGTAGCCTGCAATACCTGTCTTGCTGTGGTAGGCACGGGAGAAACCACCGTCTATAACGATAATTTTACCGCCTGCTTTGATTGGGTCTTCACCGCTGATAACCTTTACAGGTACATGTCCATTGATAATTCTGCATTTTGAACCAGACAGACCAAACTCTGCCAGAATGGCATCTGCCACCACACTGTCTTCCTGATAGAGATAGTATGGGTCTTTGCCTTCCACCTTCAGTTCTTTTTCTTCAAGCAGTACATTTTCAAAAGTTGTCATCTTGTTACGGCCAAACATAGGGCTGTTTTTGCCGCACCACAGGTACCACAGAATATCCTGACCCATACGTTTCAGCAGGCTGCCCTCATCGCCAAAATAGGCAATACGGCACATATAGTCCACATAGTCCATAAGTTCCTTGCCTTTATAGCCACGTCCGCCGAATCTTACTGTACGGAATGTGCCGTCATCATTAAGAGGAATAACACCGTGATACATAAGGATGCCGTTTTCCACCTTGTATGCAGAGCCGTGGGAATAAAGGAAACGTGTGTGTTCCTGCAGGCGTTCACTCTGTAAAAAGCCCTGACAAAGCTTTGCGATAACCTCTATTTCACCCTGTGAAAGTTTTGCAGGGTTATCCGGGTCAACTGTCGGGAAATCCTTGTCTTTCAGCACATAGTCTTTGCCGTCTATATTGATTGTACCCTTTTTGAAATCGATTTTGTTCATCATCCGTCGGTCATTCATTTCAAAATTAGGGTTTCTGGCAATTACCTGACATTCCAGCTTGTACATGATAACAGATATGGCTTTGTGAATTTTTGCAACTGTTATCTCATCATCAGTGTTGTAGCCGATGGCTTTTCTTGGCTTGAACACAGAGCAGTCCCCATATGTTGTCTGGGCAAAACGTGCCAGCGGGCGCAGGTTTATGCCATAGCCGTCCTCCAGAGACTCCAGATTATTATATGCCGCACAGATACGCACAACACTGGCTACCCCCAGTGGAGAGCCTGTTGCACCGCACATCCACAGCACATCGTGGTTGCCCCACTGAATATCCACTGCATGATGGTTTATCAGCCTGTCAATTACAAGGTCAGGGCGGCTGCCTCTGTCAAACAGGTCACCTACAATATGCAGTTTATGTACTGCCAGTCGTTTGATAACCACACTGATAGCTTCGATAAAAGAATCTGCCATGCCGTTTTCAATAATGGCAGAGATAAACTGATTATAGTAAGCCTCTTTGTTATGGTCTTCAAAATGTGCATGGAGAAGTTCGTCGATAATAAAGGCAAAGCCTTCAGGTATAGCCTGACGTACTGACCGTCGTGTATTTTTACTTGCTACGTGGCGGCACACATCAATAAGTCGGTAAAGTGTAACCTTGTACCAGCCGTCCATATTGCGCTCGCTTTGTTTGATTTCAGCCAGCTTTTCAGAAGGATAGTAAATAAGGCTGGCATAGATGGCACGCTGTTCTTCTGTAGTGATACCAGCCAGTGCAACGTCAATTTTTTCTCTGATTACACCAGAAGCATTGTTCATCATATGGCTGAAAGCCGCATCTTCCCCGTGTATGTCAGACATGTACATTTCTGTACCTTTTGGCAGTTTCAGCTGTGCTTCAAGACTGATAATTTCAGCAGAGGCACGCTGTACTGAAGGATATTCCTTTGCGAGAAGTGTTAAATATTTCAGGTTTTCTTCCAATAAAATCTGTTCCATTTAATTCACCACCGTATTGTTTTCATAATAATTAATTTTACCATAAAAAAAGACTTTCTACAACTATTATCCATATAAATAAAATAAAATTACAAAACATATGCTGTTCACGGCACAAAAAAACAGCACAGCAGAACTTCTGCTGTGCTGAATATTTTTCTGTTAGAATTTAAGGTATTTCCAGTCGTCACGTTTGTAGCGAATCCAGTACAGTACCATACGTACGATATTGTCTGTATCCATAGCGATAACAACCCAGTGAATGCCCCAGCCCAGTACACGAACAAGAATTGTTGCACCAAGAACACGAACACCCCACATGGAGATAAGTGTGATAACAAACAGACTCTTTGTTTCGCCAGCACCACGCAGAGCGCCAGAGTGAATCTGGGAGATGATGTATGGCACCTGAATAAGAGCCAGCAGTTTAACAAGTTCGCCACCTGTTTTGATAACCTGTGCATCTGGTGTAAACAG
>JAZQYH010000121.1:0-41591 GCA_045633415.1 Oscillospiraceae bacterium
CAATAAAACAGGGCAGTAAAACAATACGCCTGCAGCAGCCGTATACAGTGAAATTTGACCGTGTTCGTATAGGTAAAAAGGTTTACACTGTTGACAGCAAAAAACAGTTTAGAAACAGTCAAATTTTCGTTGTGAGTGAGGTTTAGCCAATGGGTAAAATCAAAATTGTTGGTATAACTGAACTGAAAGACAAGCTAAAAAGTAATATATCACTGGGCGATGTAAAGCGTGTTGTGAAACATAACGGGGCGCAGCTTCAAAGTAAAACGATGCGCAATGCAGACTTTGACAAAGGCTATCAGACAGGTACAACAAAGCGCAGCATTGCACTGACAATAAAAGATGCAGGCTTGACTGCCGAAGTAGAGCCTACGACAGAATATGCACCTTACCTTGAATACGGCACAAGGTATATGGAAGCGCAGCCTTTTGTAAAACCCGCTTATGACAAACAAAAAGAAAAATTTAAGAAAGATATGCAAAAGCTGGTGAAATAAATGGTTATTGACCCACAGCAGGAGTTATTTTCAGCCTTGAAAGTAGCTATTGAAAAACAGGGATACGACGTATATGACGGCTTTTTACCGCCGGACGATACGCCATATCCTTTTGTATATCTTGGAGATTTCAGGCAGGCAGACACAGACACAAAGTCACAGACTATCGGCAGCGTGTTCCCTACCATTCATATATGGCATAACAATCCCCGTCAGCGTGGCACTGTATCGAATATGCAGCTTGTTATCAAAGAGGTATGCAGATTAGTTGAACACACAGCTAATTTTAAATGGCTTTGCAGGAATATTACACAGCGTATAATTCCCGACAATACCACAAATCAGCCGCTGCTTCACGGCATAATTGAAGCAGAATTTATATTCAGTTAAAGGAGTATTAAGCAAATGAAAAAACTTATCAATTTGCAGATGTTCGCAGAAGCTGTGCAGGGTAAAAAAATCATTTACCTTTTCCGTGTTCTGAAAAATGCAGCAGAAAAAGCAGCTGTTGTAATGGCATTTACCACAGAAAACGAACGCACAAAGTCAAAAGATGCTGACAGCACAGCTACAAAAGACGGTGCGATCAGAACACCGGGCGCAACAGAAACAGAAATCACAGCTACAGCAATCCTTGCAAAAGGTGACACACTGTCTGATGAACTGGAAGAAGCAATGGACAATGATGAACTGATTGAAATCTGGGAAGTAAACCTTGATGAACCTGCTGACACAGACGGCAAATTCAAAGGCAGATACTATCAGGGTTATCTTACAGAGTTCAGTCTTACATCTTCTGCAGAAGAACACGCAGAATACAGCACTACTTTTGCAGTAAACGGCAAAGGCGCAAAAGGTGATGTTACTGTATCTGCTGAACAGCAGGAAATCGCAAGCTATGTATTCAAAGATACAAACGCAGCAGGTGCATAATAGGGCGTTATAATACGCCCTTTTTTAATTGAAAGGAGTTTATACAAAATGTTTACATTAGATATTGGCGGCAAAGTAGCCGGCTTTAAATTCGGTATTGGCTTTGTCCGTGAAATCAGCGCAAAAATGACAAAACCAATGGACGGCGTACCCGGTCAGAAGCAGGAAATCGGTCTTAACTACTATGTGGGCGCAATGTATGACGAAGACCCGCTGGCACTTATCGAAGTTCTTGCAACTGCAAATAAAACAGAAAGTGACAAGGTTACACGCAAAGAAATTGAAGCGTTCATTGAAGATGAAGAAACAGACATTGCAGAAGTGTTTGAAAAAGTGCGTTTTTTCTTAAAGTCAGCCAATGCTACGAAGAAAGCAGCACTGGAAATGGACGAAGTATACGCAATCGAGAAAATGAAACAGGAAGCAGCGAAAGCAAAAGCGAAAGCGGAAGCAGCAGCGGTATAAATTCCTTTGAAGAACAATACAGGGAAATTGCTTTAAATTGTTTTCGTTATTTAGATTTTAAAAGTTTTGATGAAGTAGACCGCCTGACATTCCCTGAATATTACTTACTTATGGAAGCGGCACGGCTTAAAAATGTTGATATGACATACAGAGAACATCTGCAAGCGTGGCTGAATTTCGTAGTAAAAGCAAGGAAAGGTACAAGCAAATCAAGCAGACCTGTTTACAAGAAATTCAAACAGTTCTTTGACTACGAAGCAGAAATTGAAAAAATCAACAATATCAAAAACAAAGATAATGAAAAAAGCAAATTTTCAGGTATTGGCAAATTGTTAAATAAAGAAAAAGGGGAGTAAAGAAATGAATAGTTTTTCCGTAAAGGCTATATTGTCCGCTAAAGACAGCGGCTTTTCTTCTACTCTTAAAAGCAGTTTAGGCACGCTTGATAAATTCGATAAGAAAATCAGCGGCTTTTCATTCGGTTTACTGACAGGCGCAGGGCAGGCGGCTTTTCAAATGATTACAAACGGCGCACGCTCTATGGTAACAGAGATAAATGACAGCAGTAAAGCGTGGCAGACCTTTGAAAGTAATATGAAAAACTTCGGTAAAACCGACAAGGAAATTGCCAAAGTAAAAAACGAATTACAGAGTTTTGCAGAAACAACTGTTTATAGTTCCAGCGATATGGCTTCGACCTTTGCACAGCTTGAAGCCGTAGGCGTTGGCGGTATGAAAAAACTTGCAAACGGCACAACCGGGCTTGTAAAAGGTTTTGGCGGCCTTGCAGCTGCTGCTGAAAATCCACAGCAGGCAATGAAATCACTGTCACAGCAGGCCACACAAATGGCAGCAAAGCCTAAAGTGGCGTGGGAAGATTTTAAGATAATGCTTGAACAGTCCCCGGCAGGTATGGCAGCAGTCGCCAAAGAAATGGGAATAAGCACAGAAAAACTTATCACCAAAATTCAGAAAGGCGAAGTAAAAACACAGGACTTTTTCGCAGCTGTTGAAAAAGCAGGTAACAGCAAAGGCTTTCAGGAACAGGCTACAAAAGCAAAAACTGTAGACCAGGCACTTGACGGTTTAAAGGAAACAATCGGCAATAAGCTGTTACCGACTTTTAACAACCTGTCACAGATAGGTATAAAAGCCATTAACGGCATTGCGGATAAAATCGGTGAAATTGATGCCGATAAAATTGCAACAACGGTTTCAGGCTGGGTTGAAAAAGCACAGCCATATTGGCAGAGTTTCAAAGAAGTTGCTGCAGATGTAGGCGGCGTGATTAAACAGATAGGCGGCTTTCTTGCTGAACACAGCGATACTATTTCAAAGGCTGTACCGTGGATAATTAAAGGTGCTTTGGCTTTCAAAGGTTATAAAATTATAACTTCTTTAATTCCGGGTATGGCTTCATTTACAAGCCTTTTAGGTTCAATGGCAAGCAAAGGTATTTCAAGCCTTGCGCAAAAATTGCTGGGCTTATCAAGTTCACAAACAACAGTAGGCAAAACAAGTGCGGCAAGTTCAAAACAGATGTTGATGTCTGCACAGGCAACATTGTATATGGCTACAGCAGTTCTGCTTATTGCTGCAGGTTTTGCACTGCTGGCACAGTCTGCAATAGCACTTGCAAATGCAGGCGGCCTTGCAATCGGTGTTATGGCTGGCCTTGTGGTAGGCGTTGCCGCTATGGGTGTTGGTATGGCTGTATTGCTTAAAACACTTGCACCTATGGGTAAAAAACTTGTACCTGTTGCAACAGCTATGCTTGCTATGGGTGCGGCAGTTCTGCTTGTAAGTGCTGGCTTTGCTGTCCTTGCATTAACATCTATTCAGCTTGCAAATGCAGGCGGTGCAGCTATAGGCGTTATGGTGGGTATGGTGGCAACTATTGCCCTGCTTGCAGTTGGTGCGGCGGCACTTGCTCCGGCTTTAACAGCGGGTGCAATGGGCTTAATTGCTTTCGGTGCAGCAATCGTTCTTGTAGGTGCAGGCGCATATATTGCTGCGGCTGCCCTTGCAGTTGTTTCTTCTGTACTTCCTGCAATAGTGACACACGGCACAGCAGGTGCAACAGCTATTGCGGCACTGGGTGCTTCAATGGTGGTGTTTGCGGCAGGTGCTATCACAGCAGGTGCAGCGGTTGCAGTTTTGAGTGTTGCTTTTGTGGCGTTCGGTGCTTCCGTTGTTGTAGCTGGTGCAGGTATCCTTGTATTCGGCGCAGGTATGCTTGTAGGCGCAGCAGGTACACTTGTTATGGCAGCGGCATTGAAAGGTGTTTCATCACAGATGAAAACTATTTCAAAGAGTGCAAAGACCGCTGAAAAATCACTTAAAACAATGCGTTCTTCTGTAAAGGCTGTTGAAAGTGGCTTATCTGCTTTAGGCAGTAAAGCAAAATCAGCATTGAACACACTGAAAAATGCTTTTGATAATACTGCTACAAGTGCAAAGAGTGCAGGCACAAAAGCAGGCACAGGCTTTGCACAGGGTATGCAGCCGGGCTTAAAACAGGCAGCAAGCAACGCAAGAACAGCAGGCAATCAGATTACTGTTGTGTTCAATATGGCGGCTGCAATGGCAATTTTAAGCGGGCAGAAAACAGGCAAAGGATATGCACAGGGAATGCGTGGCGGTTTAACCGCTGCACCTGTAATGGCAAGAACATCTGTAAAGGCTGTTACTTCTGCTTTCCGTGCAGGTTACAGCGGCGCATATAATGCCGGTGCTTATGTTTCAAAAGGTTTTGCAGTTGGTATGCGTTCACAGCTTGGTGCAATCGAAAGTGCAGCAACACGAATGGTAAAAGCGGCACAGAAAGCTATTGAAGCAAAAGCAAAAATTGCTTCACCTGCCAAAACAACAAAAAAAGACGGCGCATTTTTTGGTGAGGGCTGGGTACTTGGTATTCTTTCCAAAGTGAGAGAAGCCGGAAAAGCAGCAGAAGAACTTGTTACATTTCCAAAGGTTGCAGCACCTGCTTTTGCAGGCGGTTACGGCTATGAATTGTCAAGTGATTATGAATACTACAGAAATATGCAGGCTGTTATTGAAGTTCCTGTAATGGTAGACGGCAGAGAAGTTGCACGTGCAACAGCAAGCTATACACAGGACGAATTGAACAAACAGCAGACAAGAGATAGTAGAAAACAGGGCAGAAAATAAAGGGGGCAATATGTACAAATTTGTTGATACAACAGAGGTTTCAGAAGGTGCATTTTTGCCCTCTGAAGCCTTGAAAATAAACGGCGAATATATAGAAAACATAATTTCAGGTTACAGAACGCTGACAGTTTCCGGGCGTGAAGCGTTATCCCCTGAAATTGAATACACAGAAACAGGCATAAAAGACGGCGCAACACTGAAAAGCCGCCGTTTTCCGTCAAGGGTAATTATTGTACAATATCAGCTTATTGCAGAAGATGCGGCAGCATTCAGGGCGGCATATAACAAGCTGGCTGCAGTGCTTAATGTTGAAGATGCAGAACTGATATTCGATGATGAACCTGATAAATTTTTCACAGGCACACCGTCAGCTATTGGCGAAGTTGAGCCGGGCAGAAATGCTGTTACAGGCGAATTTGAAATCTTCTGTGCAGACCCTTTCAAATATTCTGTTACTGAATATGAGATTGAGCCTACAAACATTATTGTTGAAGATGAAGAAGGCAATGTAACATCTGAAAAATCTTTTGAAGTTGAATACAACGGCACATACAAGGCTTTTCCGAAGCTGGTAACACAGTTTTTCAATGAAACAGAAATATCAGAGGACGGCGAAACATCAACGGCACTGACAGGCAACGGCGATTGCGGTTTTGTTGCTTTCCTTAACGAACACGGTAAAATACTGCAGCTGGGTGACCCGGACGAAGTACACGGCGAAGAATTTGAGCCGTCACAGACACTTATAAATCAGAGTTTTAAAACATCTAAATCGTGGGGTACTGCTGCCAAAGCACTGTGGACTATAAACAACGGCAAAGTGCTGAACGATGTAGCACAGAACGGCACAATTCACGTTATAGATGCAAAAGAAGCTGGAAACAATGATTATTATTTAAAAGCTAATAGTCACGGATCAGGTTCAAAATGGCACGGCGCAACAATCACAAGGGCAATTCCTGTAGATGCCACAGATGAAACAGGCGCAGCAAACTTTAAACTGACATATTCGCAGAAGCTGGCTATATCAAGCAATACAAGCAGCGGGCAGAAGCAGATGAGTATGTTTCAGGCGTTGTGTGTAAACGTTGAAAACAATGTTAAAAAAGTTGTTGCAGGTGTAAACATCTATAAAGCGGCCACAGGTAAAACAGGCACTTATGAACTGATTATCAATGATAAAATTGTTCGTTCCGGGCAGATTGATTTATCATACGGCAATATCAATTTCGGCTATGACAAAGAAGCGAAAAAGTCAGGTGTAAGCGGTGTACCTGTAAAAACATCTTCAATCACAAAAGAAAGTGAATTGATACAGTTTAATATAGGTTCACTTGTATTTTCTTATGTTGATGAAAGCATAAAAGATACACCTGTAAATGAAATTACCTTTGTATTTGCAAAATACGGCAGTAAGCCTGCAATGGTTTACAACGGCATTTATGATGTGAAGTTCGTAAAGAATAACTGCACAGACTGGCGAAATATCCCGAATAAGTTCGGTGCAAATGATATTTTAATAGCTGATTGCAATACAGGTAAAATCACTCTTAACAACGCAAATCACCCGGAATACGGCGCACTCGGTAATGACTGGGAAGAATTTTATTTGCAGCCCGGTACAAACAAAATCAGTATTGCTTATTCAGACTGGATAACAGAAGAATATGCGCCTGCATTCAAGCTGCGTTATCGTGAGGTGTTCTTATGATTTTATATTTTGCAAACCGCAAGATGAAAATTTTAGGCCACGCTTCAACGAACTTGCCGCAGGGCTATGTGATTACAAGCGATAACAAAACAGAAGAAATTGATACAGGTGTTGCAGTTTTCACTTGCACTTTCGATTTTACGGCAAAAAACCGAAAAGAAATCGAAGCTATGACAAAGGCGGGCAATTATCTGTTACGTTCAGACGGCGCAGACAATGAGTTTTACACAATCATAGATAAGGAAATTGACAGTAAAAAGCAGGAAGTATATATATACGCTGAAGATGCTGGGCTTGACCTTATCAATGAAATTGTGGGCGAATTTGCCGCCACAGAAGCACAAACAGCAGAGTGGTATATAAATCAATTTGCAAGCGGAAGCGGCTGGGAAATCGGCATAAACGAAATTCCGTCTACATCAAAACGTAAATTATCGTGGGAAGGTGAAGCAACTGTAACAGAACGCAATGCAAGCGTTGCAACACAGTTCGGCGGCTTTGAAGTCAGTTACACCTATGTTGTTGAGGGTATGGAAGTTGTCCGCAAACTCATTAATATCTTTGCAAAACGTGGCAAGGAAATAAACGAACAGTTAAGGTTAAACAGAGAAATTGACCGCATTATAACAAAAGAAAGTGTTGCAAACCTTGCCACAGCTTTAAAGGTTACAGGCGGTACACCGTCCGGCAAAAACAAGCCTGTAACACTGAAAGGCTACAAATACGATGACGGCGATTTCTATGTTGACGGCGAATACCTGAAAAGCCGTGAAGCACTTAAAAAGTGGGGGCGTATTCATATGAAAAACGCCACTTATGAGGGGCATATAGAAAAGCAGTACAGCTATGACACTACAAGTCAATCAGAACTGTGCAACCGTGCTGTTTCAGAGTTAAAAAGGGCTTGTGAACCTGAAGTAAACTACGAAATAGATATAAACTATTTACCTGCCAATGTGAAAATCGGCGATAGAATTAATATCGTTGATGATGCAGGCGAATTGTATTTATCAGCCCGTATATTAATTCTTGAAAAGTCTGTTATTAATAACAAACACACTGCAACGCTGGGCGAATACCTGCAGAGAAGCAGCGGTATTGCTGACAAAATCAATGACCTTGCAGACAAAGTTACACAAATGGAACAGGGCGGGCAGGTTATATTGACACTTGAAGAATATAATCAGCTTGTAGAAGCCGGACTGATTGAAGAAGATATTCTGTATATAATCATAGAGAAAGAAGAATAGCCTATGTTTTTGTTCGGTAAAAATGAAAGTGACAGAATATATATAGGCGGCAAGCACGTTCTGCGCATATATAAAGGCCTTGAACTGTGGTACAAATACAGCCGTGAAATTGCTGTTAAGGCAATCAGTAAACTGTTCAGCGGTGCAAAATCTACACTTGAAAAAGCTGTTGCCGGGGCAATGGCAGCTATCGGCAAAGCATTCAGCGGTGCAGATGCAAAAATTACCCTTGATGCCGTTGTAAAACCAAAGGCAGAGGGCAAAGCAATAAGCGGTGCAGAAGTTTCAGGCGGTGCAGGTCACACAAAGAAATTTGAAGCTGATAATATATCCTTTACTGTTGCAGATGCAGAACTGACAGACCACAGCGGCAATATACAGGCTGAAGAACAGCATATCATATCAAAACCGATTGCACAGGTTGAAGCAGGTACAGCACAGCCACAGGAAACAGAAAATCATATACTGTTCACGCAAAAAGTACCAACGGCAAACAAAGGGCAGGTATTGTCACAGCCTAAAAAACAGGATATGCAATTTCATATCAGAAATACAGCCACAGGCGGTGCAGGTCACGCAAAACCGCAGGAAGCAGAAACACACGGCTTTTTCTCTTATGTAAAACCGACTATGCTTGCACAGAAAATTATGCCTGAATTACAGGTTGTAAAAACATTCTTCAGCAGTATTGCAAGTTTTGGTTCAGGTCACGCAAAACCTAACAAAGCTGAAGATAAAATATTCTTTACTGCTGAAAAATCAACGCTTGATTTTGGTTATAAATTACCAAAGGCAGAAGAACAGAAACTGCACATATCTGACACTGTAAGCGGCGGTGTAGGTCACGCTAAAGGTGGCACAGCAGAAGCAAAACATCTTGTAACAGACTTTGCACAGATAACAGGCGAAACACACGATGTGACAGCGGAAACAAGGGCATACAGCGGCAATATTGTTCACTTTGATAAAACATACGGCAAAGGCGTTAAAGCTGAAAATGGCGGTATTTCAGGCAGTACAGGCGATATATACAAACCTAAAAAAGTGCTTGATATTAATAACGCAGGCGGTATGTCAGGGGCAGACAGTAAAGTTTATAAACCTGATAAGCTGTTAAAGACAGATACGCTTATACAGTCGGGTGCTTTTGCAAAGCTGTTCAAGGTGGTTTGTATGTCTGCCACAACAACAGCAAAACTTATTACACAGCCGCCTTTATTCAAGTATGTTTTTATCAGTGCAAGCGGTGGCGGTATTTCAAGCGGTGCAGGCTTGCTTGACACAGCAACCTATGAAGAACTTTACGGCTGGGCGGTACAGTATGACAATGTTCTGTATATCTATCAGAGCAATACAGCGGCACAGGCTGACAATGTACTGTCTATTGACAGTGAAGCAGTTGAAGCGTGGCATACACAGACTGAAAATGTGCTGTTTATCAATATTGCAAGCACAGCAGAACAAAAAGAAACACAGCTTGAAATTGATATGCTTTCACAGCTTCCGCTTGAAGAATGGGCGGTACAGACAGAAAATGTGCTGTTGATTAACGGCATTGTAGATAACACAGATATGGGGGTAAGTTGATGCCTGATATAATTTTAAAAAATATTTTAGGTCAGGAAGTGACCTACACAGGAATTGACACTGTGAAACTTAAAAACACGGCAGGCGGTGAAGAAACATTTTCACACGGCGTTGCTGTTGAGAATGTTCCTATTGAACTTGACCTTGCAAATGGCGAACAGCAGACAATATACGCACCTGACGGCACACTGGTAAAAAGTGCTGTTGTATCAATAACAGGCGGTGGCGGTGGTGATGCTGTGGAAATGGAAGAAACAGAATTGCCTTTTGTTGAAGGAAGCGGTGCATATCAAACTTTGCTGCCAATTACACGCCTGTTCTTGAATGCGACATATACAGTTATGTGGAACGGCACAGAATATAGTTGTACTTGTAAAGCTATGGAATTTGCAGATAGCTTGATTTTAACGGTGGGTAATGCTGCATTTTTGGGTGGTGAAGCCACAGGTGAACCTTTCCTGATTGCACAGTTACCTGATATGGTAGGCTGTATAACAACAGAAGCAAATGCCACAAACACAGTTGGTTTAACATTGAATTTTGAAGCTGGCGGTGGCGGTGGAACAGAAAGCATTGTAAAAACAGCGTGTGTGATTAAAGATATTGACCTGACATCAACTTCTGTCGCTGCGAGCGTGTCACTTATGACATCAGAAGATATGATAGCACAAGGACTTGACCCAGCAACTATTAAAGATGAAGGCTATAATGCAAATTCAGATTATTTTGTTGTTGCAACACTTACAAGGCTTTCAACAGAAATGAGTTCTACCAATACAACAACATTTTCTGCTGTTACTACATCACCTATTGGCATTTATAACAGTAGATATACTTATGCACTTAATTTTTACGCAAACACTTCTTCCTATCAGGCAGTTGCAGCTACCACTATGTCAGCACAGTTACCATTATCTAATGGTAACTCAAGTTATAACAACTATGGGCTTTATATGAGTGGTGGAACATTATATATGCGAAAAGTAAAGAACCACGCACTGGCAGGTAAATACTTGGTTACATTGAGCGTTGTTTATTTAAAATAACACAGTAAAGGAGTTTTATATATGATTAACACATATTACGGCACAAAGATTTTGAACGCTTTTTTCAACACAGCGTATCAAAGTAAATATACTGCGTGGTTTAATGCTATGCAGGGTAACAACAGTCAACTGAAGGAAGACACAGCAGAAGCACTGGCAGAAAACAAAATTGATTTTCCTGTTGAGCCTGTCCTTGCACTGTTTACAAAAGCACCTGAAGCAGACGGCACAGGCTATATAGAAGCAACATATAACGAATATAATAGAGTTTCACTCACACAGAAAGGTCCAGCAGGCAATCAGATTATGGCAACAGCAGGCACAGAAGACGGCACAGGCGAATATGCAGGTAAAAAAGTTGCTGTTGTAAAAAATCAGGATATTATTGTATTCCCTGAAATCGAAGAAGAAGAATATAGTGAAACTATTGTAGGTTTTGGCGTCTTTGGTAATAACAATCTTCTTCTGTGGGGCGAACTTACAGCACCAACACCAATCGAAACACAGGAAATTCCTGTTTTCCGTGTTGAACAGTTTGTATTCAAGCTGGCATAAAGGCGGTGTTTCCAATGGATAAAGAACTTGAAAAAAAGTACAAACCTATGCAGGCAAATGTTACTGTTGACCTGAAATTGCTTTTCAGGGAACAGCAGGCAAAAGAACAGAAAGAAAAGGCGGCTGAATAGGCTGCCTTTTTTAATACACAAAAAGAAAGGAAATCACTATGGACTTTATGGCATTTTTCAGCGAAAACATCAACATCACAATCACAGTTCTGTGCCTTGCACTGGGCTACATCGTGAAAAACTGCACACCTATTAAAAACAATCTTGTTATTCCAATTAATGCGATTGTAGGTGTTCTGCTTGCAAGCTGGGCGGCGGGCTTTGCATTTTCAATGCCTATTCTGACAGAGGGGCTTTGCAGTGGCCTTGCAGCAACCGGGCTTTATGAAGCGTTTAAAAACTTTGTAGAAAATTACGGCAACGGATAAGGGGTGATTGACAAATGACATTCACCCTATCAACAGAACAGGTATTGTTTATATGCGGTTTAATTACGGCAATAGGCGGTGCTTCTGTTTATGTAAATAAAATCATTGACAAGCTAAAAAAACCAAATGCAGAGCAAAATCGGCGCATTGAACAGCTTGAAAAGAAACTTGCAGAAGTTGAAAGAAAACTTGATAAAGACAAAGAAAATATTGATACTCTTTCAACTGAAGTTCACCTGCTTATAAAAGCAAATCACGCATTACTGAAACACGGCATTGACGGCAACAGCATTGAGCCTATGCGTGAATGCCAATCAGAAATTGACAATTATTTAATACACAAATAAGAAAGGGCGTGATGTGATATGAAAATCTGTATTGATGCCGGACATTACGGAAACTATAACCGTTCGCCCGGTGTACATTCATATTTTGAAAGTAAGCAGATGTGGAAATTGCACCTGCTGCTTGAAAAGGAACTTGAAGCATACGGCGTTGAAGTTATCACTACAAGGGCAGATCAGACAAAAGACCTTGCTTTAGAAAAGCGTGGTAAAATGGCAAAAGGCTGTGACCTGTTCATTTCCCTGCATTCAAACGCAGTAGGAAGCGCAATGGACGAAAAAACAGACTATCCCCTTGCCTGCTGCTGTGTAAATGGTAAAGCTGATACAATAGGCGTTGAACTTGCTATTTCTGTTCATAAAGTTATGGGTACAAAACAGGCAGCAAAGAAAACAAACAGAAAGTGGGGCAATGTAGATTATTACGGCGTTCTGCGTGGTGCTGCAGCTGTGGGCGTTCCGGGCGTTCTGCTTGAACATTCGTTCCATACAAATACAAGGGCGGCAAATTGGCTGCTGTCAGACAGCAACCTTGCAAAGCTGGCAAAGGCTGAAGCAGAAGTAATTGCAAAACATTACGGCCTTAAAAAGCAGGCTGTAACAGCAGAGCCGGAAATAATCGGTTTTAAGCCTTATTGCGTTAAAGTAATATGTTCATCACTGAACATAAGAAGAACGCCTAAATGGGCTAATTCTGACGTTGTGGGCGCAATCAAAAAAGACGGCAAAAAGTACACAATAGTTGATGAATGCTATCTTGGCAGCACAAAATTCGGCAAACTGAAAAGCGGCGCAGGCTGGATAAGTTTAGGCAGCGGCTATGTGAAAAAAGTTTAACTGTCGATATACTCGATAAAGCATATCGACACTATCGACACTTATTTGTCTAAATAAAAAAGTTATTCGTTATAACCAAAATCAAAACGAATAACTAAAATATTTAGGTAATTTTTTTATTTAAAAATCGAGTGCTTTTCGAGTGGCACTCGAAAGCAGTTCGGAAAAACCGAACAACTAACACACAAACTATATATTGTTGCAAAATTAAAGGGTACAGGCTTTTCAGCTTGTACCCTATTTTTTATTGCAAAGAAAAAAGCCACTGCAAGGGCGCAGCGGCTTTTCTTGTTAAAGAACAATTATAACGAGGTGGAAACAAAAACCAATGATTACCACCTTTATTTTATTACAAAAACTGTAAAATTCAATAGAAATATTGTCTATCTTAATCGGTTTTGATTTCGTCAAGCAAGTGCTGAATTGTAGTTGCTTTTACAAGATACGCAAAAGCCTGTGCTGCATCTTTACCTTTGTTCAGATCGTGCATTTCGTAGGCTTCTGCAAGTTCCATTTCAAGCAATGCAATTATCTGTTCTGCTGTTTTCATATCGTTTCGCCACCTTTAGAGTATTGTTGTACTAACTACACCTTACCTAATGGATAATGTGAGTTACTACCATAACAAAGGGTAAAAAAATTTAGAAAAAATTTACCCTTGTTATTTCTTTCTTTTCAGTAGTCCATTCAATCTCAATAGACTGTATGAAACTGCGCCAAAATGCCCTTTTATGCGCATCATCAAGATTGTTGTATATTTCTTTCCAGCCTGCTTGCAAAACGGCTTCTATGTGGCTAAAATCTTTAATAACGGCTGCGCCTTGTTCTGCTTCTGCATCTTCCAATTTTGCAAGCAGTTCGGCGTAGTCTTTTTCGTATTGTTCAACAGTTCTGATTTTGCCTGTTTTCCAGCTGTAATTTAAGCGGTCAATTTCAGCGTGAATATCTTCAATGCTGTGTTTTGACATTATCACTTTTTCGCCGTCTGTTACAGTTGCAGCCCGCAATTTTGTATCTGCAAGATATTTTTCAATGTTCTGCAGCATCATTTTTTCAATTGTGTTTTCGCTGATAACTTTTTTGAAATCGCAAATTTTTTCAATCCGGCCGTGCGCACAATGATATTTTTTATATCTGTATTCTTTACCGCTTGGCCTGCGCATAAGTGACATTTTACCTGCAAGTCTGCGACCACAAACAGGGCATTTCAAAATACCGCTAAAAATGTAATCACGGTTTACTGTGTTTTCTTTCACATTGCGTGTGGTAAGTTCCTGCAGTTTTACAAACTGCTCTTTTGTCAGATACGCTTCACAATATGCCGGATTGCCCCTATATTCACCGCACAGCATAGTATTTGCTAATAGCTTGCAAAGTGTGTTATATGACATACTGATATGATATTTGGCGTTTAAATATATCAGGGCTTTTCGCTTGCTTTGGTGAGTAAAAACATAGTCAATTAAATCTTCTACAACTTCTAAATAATCAGGGTGTTTGATAATCTTCTTACGCCCTGTTTTTTCATCTGTGACAATCTTAAAGCCAAAAGGCATATTGCCTGAAAGTGGCTGCCCTGTTTCAACCTTATATTCATTAACAAGGTCAATACGTTCGCCGCCCTGATCCGCTTCCATTTCTGCAATAGTCAGTTTCATATTAACAAGCATACGGCCATTTGCTGTTGTTAAATCGTATTGTTCTTCGGTGGTAGTCCATAGAACAGGCGCAATGCGTTTCATACATTCGTGATATTCAGCAACAGACCTGAAAAAGCGGTCAAGTTTGATAAATATTATTCTGTCAAACTTCCCTTTTTCTGCATCTTGTATCATTCGCTGTAATTCGGGGCGTTTTCGTATTAATTTTCGCCCGGACACACCTTCGTCAACGTACCAACCGACAATGCGCATATTATTTTCATCAGCGTATTTTTGCAGCTTTGCTTTTTGCGCATCTAACGAAATCCCGTGCAATTTCTGTTCTTGCGTTGATACCCTGACATAAGCTGCCACAAGTTCAACGCTTAAAACATTCCGGCATTGCCAATCTTCATTTTTTTTCATTCGCTTTCACCTTCCCTTTGTAAAATCTTTGATGTAATTCGACACGCTTTTACATAAATCACCCCCTTTAATGCGCTATACTGAAATTGCTATCATTTACCACTATTCAGATAATTTGCTATTGTTTATAATATCTTACAGAACGAATGTTCTTGCCCCGATAAGAAAGGAGCCTCCGCCAATGAAAGCAGAATACATACAAGCTATAAACAATCTTTTACAGCATTGCAACGATATTGAACTATTAGATTTTATCTATCAGTTACTTCAAAAACGCTGCCAGCAGTTGCCTGACACTTAATAGCTGTGTTTCATCGAGTTTGTTTAAATCTTCAACTATAGATAGAAAAATTTCATCATCGAATAACCTTAAAGCGATGTCAGTTTTGACATCGTTATTTTTTTGCATTTCTTTTTGTTCTTCTGTCTTATCTTCAATTAAATCTGACTTTAAAATACCGAAATAATCAGCTAACATTTCAACTTTATCCATACGGGGGTATTTTTTTCCGTTTACCCAATCTGTAACGGTGTAATAGCTTATGCCTAATGCTTCGCTAACATCTTTTCTGCTTTTTTCGTTTAAGGCCATATATTTTTTTAGGTTTGTAGCAAATATTTTTTTATTATCCATATACTCACCGCCTTTTTCTTTATTATACACCGAAAGCACAAAAAATCAATTCAAAAGCACAGAAAATAGTGTTTTTGGTATTGACATTTTGGTTGCAAGGGTATATTATGTAATTGTGCTTTTAGCACAAAGAAAATTGAAAGAAGGTGTTTTAATGGCAGTGACATTAAAAGCAGCAAGGGTGAACAAAGATTATACACGCCCTTATGTTATCAGCCGATTAGAAGAAATGGGCGTTAAATTAAGTGTAAATACGCTCGCAAGCTACGAAAACAAAATCACACAGCCTGATATAGGTGTAGCAAAGGCACTTGCAGCTATTTACGAAATGTCTGTTGATGACATTATTTTTTTGTAGTTTGATTGTGCTTTAAGCACAGAAAGGAAAACAAAACAATGGCAAGAGAAGTTTTGAACGATACACAGGTTGAACAGGAAATTGCAAGGCTGCTTGCTTCACCTGATGTTCAGCTTGCAAAAAAGGAAATCCGCATTAAATACAAACGCAGACAGTATATGTATCAGCTTCGCAATATGGAAAAGAGGGGCAAAGAGTTAGCCGCCTGCGGTATCACAACAGACAATATGGAAGCTGTTTTATTTGGAGATATGGAAGATGAAACAGAATGAACCTACAGGCGCACAGTTGCTTGAAATTTTAATCAAGCTGCTGGCAGAACAAAACGGCGTAAACATTACATACGAGGTAAAAACAAATGAAATTTAGAGAACAGTTATTCAGATTTATGGCAATGGTGTCCATAGTGGGCGTTATCGGCACAATGGGCGGCTTTGAACAGAGTTTTTTCGGTTTTGGCAGATGTGTTCTGCAGTCCGGCTTTTGTATGCTGCTGGCTATATTCTGCCACGAACAGGCAGAAGCAGCACACAGAGCAGCACGCAGAAGAAAAAGAAAAATCAAAGGGTGATTATTTGTGCAATATATTTGTTCATTGTCTTACGGAAAAGACAGCATTGTAATTCCTGAAATATGCAAAAGGCACGGCTTGCCGCTGGATAGAATTGTACACGTTGAAATTATGGCAACACCTGAAATTCATTCAGATCTGCCGCCTATGCTGGAATTTAAAAAGAAAGCTGATGCGATTATCAAAGAGCGTTACGGCATTGAAGTTGAACACATACACGCACCTAAAAGTTATGAAGAACATTTTTACAGTGTGTTTCAAAAAGGCAAACACAAAGGAAATATATACGGCTTTCCTATGGTTAGGGGTGCTTGGTGCAACAGCAGATTGAAATTATCTGTGCTTAATCGGTTTAACAAACCTGACATTACACAATACATAGGAATTTGCTCTGATGAACCTGAACGCATTGCAAGACTTGAAGGCACAAACAAAATAGCACTTCCTGCACAGCTTGGTTACACCGAAGAAGATTGTCGAAAGATTGCTGAAGAACTTGATTTGCTTTCACCGATTTACACAGATGCTACAAGGGGGGGCTGTTGGTTTTGTCACAATCAAGGTATAGACCAGTTGCGAAAGTTAAGAAAAAACTATCCTGAATACTGGCAGCTATTGCTGAAATGGGATAAAGACAGCCGTGTTGTTTTCAAGCCTGACGGCCACACAGTACACGATTTTGATAAACGCTTTTCAATGGAAGATAGCGGACATATTGACACATCAAAGCGGTTCAAATGGGCGATGCTTGATGAACCTTATACACAATTAGATTTAAAGAGTTTTATAGAAAAGGACAGAAACAAATGAAAGTTTTAATAGCTTGCGAAGAAAGCCAAGCAGTTTGCAAGGCTTTTAGAGAAAAAGGTCACGAAGTATATAGTTGTGACATTATCGACTGCTCGGGCGGTCATCCTGAATGGCATATAAAACAGGATGTTTTACCGCTGCTGAACGGTAACTGTGAATTTGAAACCACAGACGGCACAAAACATTATCTGCACGGCAAATGGGATTTGATAATTGCACACCCGCCTTGTACGTATCTGACAAATGCCGGGGCAAGGTGGCTATGGGCTGGCGGCAAATTAAACGAAGAACGATACAAAAAAGGGCTTGAAGCAAAAGAGTTCTTTATGCGGTTTATAGATGCAGATTGTGAAAAAATAGCGATTGAAAACCCTATACCGTCTGCAGTTTACGGATTGCCGAAATATGCACAAATCATACAGCCGTATGAATACGGGCACCCACACACGAAGAAAACTTGCTTGTGGCTTAAAGGCTTAAACCAGTTAAAGCCAACAAACATTGTTGAACCTGTAAAGGGCAAACGATTTCAGCAGAAAAACGGGAAATGGCGTTATTCTTGCTGGGAAATGGAACAAAAAGGCGGCAAAGAAAGGGCAAGAGAAAGAAGCAAAACTTTCCCCGGTATAGCAGCCGCAATGGCTGAACAATGGGGGTAAAAATATGTTTTATTTACAGTCAATCAAAAGAATGTACGAACACATAAAAAATAACGCTGAAATTCCAGCGGAAGAAAAAGAAAAAGCATTAAAGCTACTTAACGAACTTTCACGCCTGCTGGCTTGTTACTAATAGGAAAGTGTGAAGCTATGAAAGTTTTAGAGTTATTTGCTGGCACACGCAGCATAGGTAAAGCCTTTGAAGCAAGAGGTCACGAAGTTTTTTCTGTTGATTGGGATAAAGACTTTGAAAACATCAACCTGTATGCAGATATAGGCACGCTGACAGTAGATGAAATTCTGCAGAAGTTCGGCAAACCCGATGTGATATGGTTGTCACCCGACTGCGCAACTTTCAGCGTTGCTGCCATTAGCAAGCACCGCAGGCAGAACAAAGAAACAGGCAGCCTTGAACCTATCAGCGAATATGCAAGGTTCTGTGATGAAGTAGATCAGAATGCATTGAAACTGATTAAGGAACTGCAGCCGAAATTCTACTTTATAGAAAATCCCCGTGGCGGTATGCGAAAAATGGCGTGGATGCAGGAACACCCACGATACACAGTTACATATTGTCAGTACGGCGAAACACGAATGAAACCTACAGATATATGGACTAATCACCCTGACCCGCAATTTAAACCGCCTTGTAAAAACGGGGACCCGTGCCACACACCTGCGCCCCGCGGTTCACAAACAGGCGTACAGGGGCAGAAGAACGCAAAAGAGCGTGGAGTAATACCCGAACAATTATGTCAGCACATTGTTGATATATGCGAAAAATACATATAAACGAAAGGAAAACAAAATGGCACTTACACTTTATCAGATTGACCGGGCAATAGAAGAAGCCCTTGCAATCGCACTTGCAGAGCAGGTGGACCCCGAAACAGGCGAAATACTGTACGGCGATTTTGAACAGCTGGAACAGCTGGCAATCGCAAGAGATACAAAGCTGGAAAGTATAGGCGCATACATAAAAAATCTTACGGCTGAAGCTGATGCAATCAAGGCAGAAGAAAATAACCTGAAACAGCGCAGACAGGCCAAAGAAAAGGAAATTGAACGCCTTAAAGGTTATGTTGCAAACAGTATGCAAAACGCTGGGCAGAGCAAATTTGAAAGCCCTAAAGCGGTATTTTCATTCAGGAAAAGTACAAGCGTTAATGTTCTTAACCTTGAAGCTGTACCACAGGAATTTATTAAAATTAAAACCGAAATATCAGCTGACAAAACAGCAATAGGCAAACTGCTGAAAGCAGGTCAGGCCGTTGCAGGCTGTGAACTGCTGGAAAATAAATCATTACAAATTAAATAAGGAGAAACACAACTATGATGAACACAAACGAAACTTTTGACATTATCGCAAAAGGCGGTAAAAGCGGCACAAAATTCCCGCCAATCGAGCCGGACAGCTACCCTGCTATCTGTTACGCAATCATTGATATTGGCACACAGTACAATCAGGCTTTCGACATTGAAGCGCAGAAAATTATTGTGATGTGGGAACTGCCAACAGAAAGAGTTGACATTGAAAAAGACGGCGTTGTTCAGAATTTGCCCCGTGCAATCAGCGAAACCTACACACTTTCACTGAATGAAAAAGCAAACCTGCGCAAAATGCTTGAAAGCTGGCGTGGCAAGACATTCACAGAAGAAGAACTTAAAGGCTTTAACCTGCGTAATGTGCTGGGTGCAAAATGTATGCTGAACATCGTAAATGCACAGAAACAGAACGGCGATACATTCAGCAAAGTTGGTGCAGTTGTAAAGCTGCCTAAAATGTTCGCTGATAACCTGCCGCCAAAAGCAGAAAACCCGCTTGTAATGTTTTCAACAGCAGACCCGCAGTTTTTGAACAAAATGCAGTCACTGCCTGAATGGATACAGAAAAGAATACAGGAAAGCAAAGAATACAAGGCTGCAGCACTTGGCAAACAGTCAACAAATGGCTTTGATGTTATCGAAGATACAGAGGGGGATCTTCCGTTTTGATAAAAACAAAATCTTGTGAAATATGCGGCGAAGAATTTAAGCCAAAAGGCCGGGAAAAAGCGTGCGGTGATGATTGCCGGGAATATGGCAAACGGCTGTCACGGGCGAAATTTAACGCAAAGGCAAAGGCGAAAAAGAAAGCCCACAAGCCAACAAACTGGGCTGAAATCACAAAGAAATGCAAGGAAGCCGGGCTGTCATACGGCGAAGCCGTTGCCAAAGGGGTGATCTGATGCGGAACAAATACGGCAATAAAAAAATCACTTACAACGGCATAACCTTTGACAGTATCAAAGAAAAAGACAGATATATAGAATTGCGCCTGCTGGAAAGGGCGGGCGCAATATCAGACCTGCAAAGGCAGGTTAAATATATGCTTATCCCGGCACAAAGGGGCGAAAATGGCAAAGTAATTGAAAAGGCAATTTTCTATATTGCTGACTTTGTATACAGCCAAAACGGGCAAATTATCGTTGAAGATACAAAATCACCTATTACGAGAACAAAAGATTATATCCTGAAACGCAAAATGATGCTGTATTTTCACGGAATACAAATAAAAGAGGTGTGAACAATGGAATTTAAGCATTTAACGCAGATTGTTAGCTACATACTGCAGACAGAGCCGGACACACGCAGCAATGACGGGCTTTTGTTTTTAAGAGTTTGCGAACAGTATAACCCGTCAATAGCCCTGTTCCCTTTCGGTGTGGTTATTTCAAATTTAAACAGCTACAATCTGCCGAACATTGAAAGTGTACGCCGGACACGGCAGAAGATACAGGCTGAAAATGAACATCTGAAAGCCTGCGAAACCGTACAGGAATACCGGGCAGAAAACGAAATAAAATACCGGGCTTTTGCCCTTAACAATGAGGTTATATGAAAAAGGCAAAGACAAACAAAAAGAACCTGCGCCGTATATCCGTTGTAGTAACAGCACAGACATTGTGGCATTTACACAGGCTGTGTGCAATCTGTGGATATTCAGAAAAGGACATAGGCAGGGTGATTGATAAGCTGGTAAGGGCTTATTGCGCTGAAAGGGGCGGTAATAATGGCATTCTTTAAAGACTGCCCCTGCACAAAAGACTGCCCAGACCGCCCGAATTGTAAGGGCTGTGAGCGTGGTAATGCGTGGCGTAAAAAGAAAAATGAAATGATAGAACAGAACGCCGCAGAACGTGATTTTTACCTGTATCAGTGCAGCACATACAACAGGGCTATGAAAAGAGCAGAACGCTTTAGAAAGGGGAATATCAAATGAAAGAAAGCACAATACACATTACGGCAGAGTTTACATTTATCAGACAGCACACTGAAGATGTTTCTTTTGAACTTGACAGTTTCCACATTGCGGACAGCCTGAAAGCTGCAACAGGCGCAGATGATGTGCTTATCACAAAAGCAAAAGTATTTGAAAGCGAACCGCACACAAAGAGAAAAAAGGGGGAAATATGATAAATTTCATAAACTTTATAACACTGCTTGTATGGGCAGTAATTAAACTTTTAACAAGCCTGATTTTAGCTTTTATAGCGGCTGCAATATGTCACGGAATGGCTGTTGCAGTCGGTGCAATGTATTTTAAATCATACAAAGAACGTTGCAGCGTATGGGAAGAAATCGCTGAAATGGAACGCAAAGAATACGGTGACTGATTATGATTAGAAACGAGATACGAAAACAACTGATAGCAAAAGGCTACTCACAGAAAAGTTTCTGTGATGAAGCATATATTGCACCAATGACATTAAGCCGCTTTCTGCGTGATGAGGGCAACACCAGCTTTACAACAGTTGAAAGAATAGCAGAAACTTTAGGCTGTGAAATTATCCTGATACCAAAAGAAAAAGCAGGACAGCCACGAATTGATCTTGAAGATGATTTCTTCGGTATAGTTCTTCTTTGTGCTATTAGATACGCAATAGGCAGGCAGAGTTATATGCCGTCACTTGTAATTGACTTTATACGCCCGCTGCTTCCTTATCTTTGCGATAAAACACTTTTTCTTTTTGAAAGGGATATAAGAGAAGCACCGAACTACGGACACGAAACAATAGATAAGCCGTACTGGCTGCGTTTCCTGAAGCAGATACAGGAAGAAATAACAAAGAGGGCAACAATATGAAAAGCAAGGGCAGAAAAACGGGCGGGGCATACCGCTGCAAACAAAGGTCAATAAGCCTGCACGCAAAACCGGGCAAAGACAGAACAAAAGCAAGAACAAAACGGAAGGTAAAAAAATGAATTACATTGATTTTCTTAAAAGTAAAATCGCAATAGCACCTGACAGCGGTTTTGAAGTGGCAAAAGAAGACCTGCACCCGGCACTGCTGCCACATCAGAGAGATGCAGTGCAGTGGGCTTTAAAAGGCGGGCGCAGGGCGTTATTTGAAGCATTCGGGTTAGGTAAAACAATACAGGAACTTGAATGGTGCAGACAGTGCGTTAAACATACAGGCGGTAAAGCATTGATTGTTTTGCCGCTGGGCGTAAGACAGGAGTTTAAAAGAGATGCTGTGCAGCTGCTGGGAATGGCAGAGCCGCCATATATTACTGAAACAGCACAGGCTGCAGAAAGCGGCATTTATTTGACAAACTATGAAAGAGTGCGAGACGGCGGTGTAAACCCGCAGGCGTTCGATGCAGTAGCACTTGACGAAGCAAGTGTGTTGCGTAGCTACGGAAGCAAAACATTTCAGGAGTTTATGCCAATGATGAGGGGCGTAAAATACAAGCTGGTTGCAACTGCTACACCTGCACCGAATAAATACAAGGAACTTATTCACTATGCCGGATACCTTGAAATTATGGACACAGGGCAGGCACTTACACGCTTTTTTCAGCGTGACAGTACAAAGGCAAACAACCTGACATTGTACCCGCATAAAGAAAAAGAGTTCTGGCTGTGGATGAGTAGCTGGGCGTTGTTTTTAACAAAGCCGTCACAGCTTGGCTATGATGATACGGGCTATTCGCTGCCGGGGCTTGAAGTGAGATACCACAAGCTGACACAGACAACAGGCCTTGAAACCGAAAAAGACGGGCAGCTGATATTAACAAAAGATGCTTCACTGTCACTGCCTGCAGCGGCAAGGGAAAAGAAAAACAGCCTTGTTTATCGTATTGCAAAGGCAAAAGAAATAGTTGACAGTGACCCTGAAGCGCACTTTATTCTGTGGCACGATAGAGAAGATGAACGCCACGAAATAAAAAAGGTGTTCCCGGATGCTGTGGAAGTATACGGCACACTTGACTATGACATAAGAGAGCAGCGCATACTTGATTTTGCAGACGGCAAAAACAGGCTGCTTGCTACAAAGAAAGAAATATCCGGGCAGGGCTGTAACTTTCAGCGACACTGCCACAGGGCAATATTTGTAGGCATTGACTATAAATTCAATGATTTTATTCAGGCAATACACCGCATATATAGATTTCTGCAGACTGAAAAAGTAATTATTGACATTATCTATACTGAAAACGAAAAGGAAATACTTCAGGTGCTGAAAGAGAAATGGCAGCAGCACGATGAAATGGTAGAACAAATGACAGACATTATTAAAGAATACGGCTTGAACGGTGCAAGTCAGCTTGAAACACTGGCACGCAGTATCGGCGTTGAACGCAAGGTAAAAGCCGGACAGAATTATATCGCAATACATAACGATTGCGTACTTGAAACAGCCTGTATGGCTGAAAACAGCGTGGATCTGATACACACATCAATACCATTTTCAAACCACTATGAATATACACCTTCTTACAATGATTTCGGGCATAACGAAAACACTGTAAAATTCTTTGAACAAATGGACTTTTTAACACCGCAGCTGTTGAGAATATTAAAACCGGGCAGAGTGGCTGCAATTCACGTTAAAGACAGAGTATTATTCGGCAACGCTACAGGCTACGGAATGCCGACAATGGAGCCGTTCCACGCTATGTGTATAAGCCACTATATGAAACACGGCTTTATGTATTTTGGAATGATAACAGTAACAACAGACGTTGTGCGTGAAAACAATCAGACCTACAGATTAGGCTGGACAGAGCAGTGTAAAGATGCAACAAAAATGGGCGTGGGCTGTCCTGAATATATTCTGCTGTTCCGTAAGCTGCCAACAGATACAACAACAGCTTATGCTGATGTTCCTGTAGCAAAGGCAAAAGAAGAATATACATTAGGCCGCTGGCAGATAGATGCGCACGGATATTGGCGCAGCAGCGGTGACAGAATGCTGACAGGTGATGAACTTATGTCAACAGATATGTCTGGCCGTATTGCAAAGTTTAAGCAGTGGAGTAAAGAAACAGTATATGACTTTGATAAACACGTTCAGCTTGCAGATGAACTGACAGAAAAAGACGGATTAAGCAAAACATTTATGACACTGCCGACAACAAGCATTAACCCTGATGTATGGGATGATATTGTCAGAATGAACACACTGAACAAAGACCAGAGATTAGGCCGCAGGGAATTGCACGTTTGCCCGCTGCAGATTGATATTGTTGATAGAATTATCACCCGCTACAGCAACAAAGGCGATACTGTTTTTGACCCGTTCGGCGGTATTATGACAGTGCCATACAGGGCGGTAAAAATGGGGCGCAAAGGCATAGGCACAGAATTAAACCCGGACTATTTCAAAGACGGCTGCAGATACCTTGAAACAGCTGAAGCTGAAATGGAAGCACCTACACTGTTTGACTTAATGGGAGATTGACAGATGAATAACAAAATTGAACTGCTGGCAAAAGCAAATGGCTGTGAAAGAGTGTGCGACCAAACAATAGAAGAATGCGCAGAACTGATAGTTGCAATAAGACACTTTGCACGCTTTGGAAACGGCGAAAGAATAACGCAGGTAAGCGAAGTATGGGGCGAAATTGCAGATGTTGAAATAATGCTGCAGCAGCTTAAATATTGTCTTTACGGCGAAAAAGAAGTTGAAAAAATCAAGGCTGAAAAGATAGAAAGACAGCTTGCAAGGTTCGGGCTGACAGGTAAAGTGTAATGAACATAGCAGTATTAGCGGCAATAGCGGCAAACAATGCCCGCCGGGCACGAATGAGAGAACAGCAAAAGCGTGAAGAAGAAATGCGAAAAGCAAAAGAAAGAGAAGCTGAAAAACAGAAAAGGAAAGAAAATGAAAATAACAGATAATATGTTTAATGATGCTGTAAAAGCAGGCGTTGAACAGGCAATGAAAGAATGCGAACTGACTATCGGTATGACACTGAAAGAAGCTGTTGAAAAGCAGATACCGCAGAAGGTAAAAGCGGAAAAATACAAATACGGCAAAACATATCATTGCCCGGTTTGTAACATTTTCGTTGGTTACAATGATGATTTGTCTTTACCGAAATATTGTAAATGTTGCGGACAGGCTTTGAAATATTACGAGGTACAGGAAGAATGAAAACACCATTTAAAAATGACCCTTTTGCTATTGTTTGGCTGGCATTTAAAGAACTTTATCCCGATAAAGATTGTATGTGCTTTTATGAGCCGGAAATAAGACCTGATGCAGACGGCAGCGAGGTGGTAGGCTTAACCGATTTTGACGAAGAAACAGGCGAGATTACAGTGTTTATAGATACAAATTTATCTATAGAAGATGCCACAGAGGTGTTTGCACACGAACTTGCACACGTTGCTGTTGGGTTTAAACAAGCCCATAACGAAGTATGGGAAAAAGCCTTTGATGCAATTTTTGAAAAATACAATGAAATTGGCAATAAAATGTTTGAGGTACAGGAAAATGAAAAATAAAAAATTACTGCCCTGCCCTTTCTGTGGGGGTGAAGGATATATGCTTCACGGAGCTTTTAATAAAGATTTATCTTCTGTGATATGTAAAGGCTGTGCGGTTGAAACAAGAATATATAGAACACCGGATGAGGCTATTGCAGCTTGGAACAGACGAACAAACGCAATACCTGTAGGACACGGGGAAAATTATGAGGTGACACACAATGACAGATAAAGAAATCATTGAAAAGCTGGAAAATGTCCGCTATCACCTGCCAGCAGGTGAACACAAAGCTGTGATTGATGATGCTATTGAATGTATTAATCAACAGCGGGAAGAGATTGATAAGCTGACAAAGTGGAACAAAATAAAAATTGAAGAAATGCGACAAGAAAGACAAGAGATGTTGACAAGAAACAAAAAATTCCGTGCTGACATAATAGAAAAAAACGAAAAAATGTTCCTTGAAGCTGAAGCACAGATAAGACCGCAAGCAATCAAAGAGTTTGCGGAAAAGCTGAAAGAAGATATTCGATATCGCATAGATGAAACTGGTGATTTTGAGTTATATGAAGTATTTCAAGATATAGACAACCTTGTAAAAGAAATGGGGGCAGACAATGGTTAAACATCAAGTGTGTTGTAATAGGTGTGGTAAAGATATACCAAGTTCCGCCGCATATATAACAAGGGATTTTTCAGCACGAATACAATGGTATGGTGTTGGAGCAACACGCAGTAATTCTGGCGAAAGGATTGATTTGTGCGTTGAGTGTGCGGAAAGTTTTATAAATTGGCTTGAAAGCGAGGAAGACAATGATTGATAAAAACACTTACTGCAAAGATTGCGACAGAAGCATATATGCCACAGGCTTTTGGGCTAAAAGCTGTGATATGAATGTGGAAGATAACGGATATTATAATCGCAGTGGAAAATGCTATTGCAAGATTGTAAATGGAGAAAGAGCAGAAAAGTATCCGTGGGAAGAAAAAGAAGGTGCAGACAATGAAACCTGAAAGAGTAATACAGTTGCTGGAACTTGAAAAGCAATATCGGCTGAAACAAACCGGGCATAGTCAGCAGCCGATAAACAAAGAGGTACGGCAGGCGTTGGATATTGCTATTGAAGCGGTTAGTCAGGCTATGAGATACGGCAAGTGGCAGCACAGAAAAGCAAAAGAAACAGATGCTGCAAAATGGTTTCTGTGTTCTGAATGCAACGGCAGGGCATACAGTGACGGCTATATTTTTGAGTTATCAAATTACTGTCCGCATTGCGGTGCAAAAATGATTGAAATAGAACGGAGTTCAGACAATGGATAAGTTTTTTATTTATTTAGCAAATGCGTTTGGTTGCCCTTGTAATTTTTCGCCTATTGATGAAGAAATGTACGAGTTTTGTGGCGATACCTGCCAAAATGATGAATCGGAATGCTGGAAAAGGGTTGCGAAAATGGCAGCAGAAAGGACGGCTGACAATGGCTGATGTAAAGTGGATAAAACTTACCACAGATATGTTTGACAATAGGAAAATCAAACATTTACGCAGACTGCCGGAAGGTAACAACATTGTTCTTATATGGGTAATGCTGCTGACAATGGCGGGCAGGTGCAATGCAGGCGGTATGATCTTCTTAACTGAAAATATCCCTTATACAACAAAGATGCTGGCAGATGAATTGGACTTTGAAGAAAACACTGTAAAGCTGGCACTTGAAGCCCTTGAACAATTCAATATGATTGTGACAAACGGCAATTACTTTTCAATAGCCGGGTGGCAGGAACATCAAAACATTGAAGGTATGGAAAAGATAAGGGAACAAAACCGCATAAGGCAAGCAAAATTCAAGAAAAAGCAAAAGCTAATAGGCGGTAACGTTACCGATAACGTTACTCTAACGTTAGGTAACGCAACAGATATAGATATAGAAGAAGAAAAAGAAAGAGATAAAGATAAAAAGAATAGTAAAAAAGAAACCCGCCACAAATACGGCGAATATAACAATGTTCTTTTATCTGATCCTGACTATGAAAAACTTAAATCTGAATTTCCTTATGACTACACAGAGCGCATTGAAAGACTTTCTGAATATATGGCAAGTACAGGAAAATCTTATAAAAACCACCTTGCAACAATAAGAAACTGGGCAAAGAAAGACAACACTGTACAGAAAAAACAGAATAATCAGAAAAGTGATTATGACCGCTTTGTATCAGAATTAAAAGATATGTATTTTGAAAGCGAGGGTTAAACAATGGCAAGTCAAAAAAAGGTTGTTGAAATGATAATGGGGATAAAGGCTATTTATCCCTATTATGCAAAAGACAGCGATGTAAAACTGCTGGTTAATATGTGGGTAGGGCTGCTTGAAGAATATCCCGATAATATTGTTGAGGTGGCATATAAAAAAGCGTTGCAGACCTGCAAAATGCCCCCTACGCCTGCAGATGTTATCGAGAATATAAAAACCCTTGCAAACGTCAATCAGCCCACAGATGAAGAATTGTGGAGCGTATTCACAAAGGCTTTGCGAGAAGTTGAAAGGCAACAATACTATATCAAATATCCGATGCCGGGGGTAGATCACCGCCAAAAGATAAAAGATGTTTGGGAAAGCCTGCCGGATAAAGTAAAGCAGTACATAGGCAGTTTGGGCGAATTAATCAGAATGTCACAGTACGATGATAATTCACTTAAGTTTGAAAAAAACAGTTTCCTGAAAGCAATGCCCGCAATTCAGATAAGACAGGAATACAGCAGTTTAATGCTGGAAAGTAACAACAAAAAACTAATAGGAAGGTAAACAGTTATGACTTTTTTAAGAGGCGATATATTTGTAGTAAATAAATTCTATGGCATTGTGGGTAGTGAACAGGACAGTGGCCGCCCGGCTGTCATTGTATCAAACAATGTAGGCAATCAGCACAGCGAATGCGTTGAAATTGTTTACCTGACAACAAAAGACAAAAAGCCGTTGCCAACGCATACAGAGGTGCTTTGCAAAGTTCCGTCAACAGCTTTATGTGAACAGGTACACACAGTATACAAAGAAAGGCTGGGCGATTTTATCCGCAGCGCAACAGGCGCAGAAATGGCAGCTATTGATGAAGCGTTGAAAATATCTCTGGATCTGAATGATAAACGGCAGCGGGCAACACTTGAAGAACAGAAACGCATTATTGACAATCAGGGCGGGCAAATTGAAACTTTACTGAAAACTAATGAACAGTTACAGGAAAAGTTGAAAAAAGCCAAAGAAATCGAAATTGACGGCAATGCGCTGATTAAACTGCAGGCTGAAAGAGATACATATAAAACAATGTACGAAGCACTGTTAAACAGATTTATTGACAAATAAGAGGTGTACACCAATGGAAAAGAAACAGACAACCTGCGAGGATTGCATAAAATGCAAAATGTGCCCGGATAGGTCAAGGCTTTACCCTTGCAGTTCGTTTAAACGAAAAGATAAATAAAGCAGGTGATATGATATGAACGCAAAATATTATTTAAGGCAGGGTTACAGGTTGAATGAAAGAATAAAAGATAAACAGGAACGCCTTGCAAGGTTTAAAGAGTTATCTGTCAATATCGGTGCAATAGATTATTCAAAGGACAGAGTGCAGGGCGGTATGAACAGCAGCGCACCTTTTGAAAATCAGGTCGAAAAGATTATAGACCTTGAAGCTGAAATTGAACAGGACATTAAAGAACTGTGCAAGCTGCAGATAGAAATCAGCAATGCTATTGATGCGGTGGAAGATGTAAACTGTTCCCTTGTTTTATCAAAAAGATATTTGTTGATGAAAAGCTGGGATAAAATAGCAGAAGAAATGTGCTGCAGTAAAAGAAATATACACCGCTGGCATAACAAAGGGTTAAAAATGATTGTTATTCCTGAATAATGGCACTAAATGCTATTTTATGTCACTGTCAAAAGTGATATTATAGTATTGTGTAGATGAAGATAAATACGCAGAAAGACCGCTGGGCGCAAATGCTTGGCGGTTTTTCTTTTGGTTATACGGGCATTGTACATCACATTGAGTAGCATAGGGGCGGGGTGCTGTGATGTAAGATTTAATTTACAGGTTCATTTTCCCTCCTTTCGTAATTATTTGCAGGGCAGCAGCGGTAAGAAGTGGAGCACTTACCGCTTGTTTTGTCCTGCTGGGGAAAATTAAACATACATACAACAAAGGGGAAATCCAAAACAGAAAGAGTGATACTTTAATGGCTGGGTTTACCTACAAACAGCAATACGCAGTTATTGTGATCTGCAAAGATGAAAAAGAACAGGAAAACATATACAACCGCCTGAAAGATGAGGGCTTTAAATTAAAGGTGGTTGCGGTATGACAAAGATTGAAATACACAACAGTGTAAGTGATTTTAATTCATACCGGGCAGCCCGTGTTAAAAGCCTGTTTAATGCAGAAAGCGGCTGTAACTTTGATTTAACTATTGATAATGTTGACCTGTCCGGCGATTGGAATATCGGCGTTGTTGTCGGTGCTTCCGGCAGTGGTAAAACATCAATAGGCAAACAGATATTTACAGAAAACAAAATTGTTAATCTATCAGACGGCTGGCACAGTGACAGACCGATAATAGATGATATAGCCGCAAGCGGTGACTTTAACCTTGTTACAGGTATGCTTGCAGCTGTAGGGCTGGGAGATGTTCCGGCGTGGCTACGGCCTTTTAATGTTCTGTCAAACGGCGAACAGTTCCGGGCAGGGCTTGCAAGGCTTATTTGTGAAAAGCCGGGCGAAGTTGTAATTGATGAATTTACATCAGTTATTGACAGACAGATTGCAAAAATCGGCGCAAATGCATTCCAAAAGGCGTGGCGCAGAGAAAACCCGAAAGGCAAAGCAGTATTATTGACACCGCATTATGATGTTATTGAATGGCTGCAGCCTGATTGGATAATTGACACAAGTAAAAAGACCTTTGAAAGAGACTGCCCCCGGCGCAGGCCGTCCATTGAATTGGAAATACGGAAGGTCAACGGCAGTTACTGGCGATATTTTAAGCCGCATTATTATTTAGATTTACCGATGCCGATTGCAGCAGAATATTTTATCGGCACAGTAAACGGCGAATTAGCCTGTCATTTAGCTGTTGCCCCATGGTTTCATATTAAAGGCTACAGGGCTACACGGCTTGTAACTATGCCGGAATGGCAAGGCGCAGGCGTAGGCACACGCTTTTTAAATGCTATTGCAGAATATCACCTGCAGGGGAACGGCAGAAAAAATAAACAGCTGCCGACATACTTTCATACATCACACCCGCAATTGTGCGCAGCTTTGCGCCGTTCTGATATGTGGGTGCAGGTATCAGCAAAGCTATACGGCGACAACAAATTAAAAAGCATTCAATCACACGAAAAGTCGGCAAAGCGCAAAGGCAGGGAACACAACGGCAGCGGTTTCGGCGGGCATTTTCGGGCTGTACAGGGTTTTAAATACATCGGCAAGGGTGTAAGCCTATGATACAAATAAAAACTGTTATACAGCCAATTACACAGGCACAGTGTTTTGATGCGCTTGTTAATTGCCTGTTGATTGACGGCTGGAAACTGAACAAAAGGAAAATTATAAATGTACCGGGTGAATTATCTGACAGTTTTAATTCTGCCCCGGTACAATTTTTATATGCTGAACTTGAACGGCAACAGCCATTATTTGAAGAAGTAACATTGTAAGAAAGGAGCGTTGCAGAATGGCAAAACAAAACAGAACAAAGCTGAATGCAAGGCAGCAGAAGTTTTGTGATGAATATTTGATTGACCTGAACGCAACGCAGGCGGCTATTCGTGCCGGATATACTTCAAAGTATGCAAACACGAACGCAAACAAGTTACTACAAAATACTACAATCGCAGAATATATAGCCAAAAGGCAGGCCGCAAGGGAAAAACGCACTGAAATAACGCAAGATATGGTTTTGCGTGAAATTGCAAATATTGCTTTTGCAAATGCTGCTGACTATGTGCAGGTTATCGAAAAAGATGCTACTGCAGAAATTGACGGCAAAATAATTGCCATACTTGATAATGAGGGCAACCGGGTAAAATATAAAACTGTTGAACCTGTTTTAACTGCTGAACTATCAAAGGAACAGCAAAAAGCCCTGTCAATTATAAAGCGTGGGCGAGACGGCTTCGAGGTTAGACCATACGATAAATTGAAAGCCCTTGAACTGCTGGGTAAACATCTGGGTATGTTTGATAAGAAAGAAGAAGAACAGGCAGAAAAAGCAGATGACGGCTTTATTGATGCGCTGCGAAACGAGGCGGCTGAAATATGGGAAGAATAAAGCAGCCTGCTGTATTTCAGTTTAAGCCCTTTTCAGTAAAGCAAAAAAAGGTTTTAACTTGGTGGGTTGATACTTCACCCGTTAAGGATAAAGACGGCGTTATTGCAGACGGTTCTATCAGATCCGGCAAAACAGTATCAATGGCATTGTCTTTCGTTATGTGGGCTATGACCGCATTTAACGAACAGAACTTTGCAATGTGCGGTAAAACAATAGGCAGCTTTCGCCGAAATGTTTTAATGCCGTTAAAGCTGATGCTTGCAAGCCGTGGCTATAAAGTAAAAGACCACAGGGCAGACAATTATGTTGTTATCACAAAAGACGGCAAAACAAATTACTTTTATATATTCGGCGGTAAAGATGAACGTTCACAAGACTTAATACAGGGTATTACGCTGGCGGGCGTTCTGTTTGATGAAGTTGCCCTTATGCCGGAAAGTTTTGTCAATCAGGCAACAGGCCGCTGTTCTGTTGAAGGTTCAAAGTTTTGGTTTAACTGCAACCCGGACGGCGTTTATCATTGGTTTAAATTGAACTGGATAGATAAAGCAAATGAAAAGAATTTGATTTATCTGCATTTCACGATGAAAGACAATTTAAGCCTGTCTGAAAAGATACGCAAAAGATACGAAAGTATGTACAGCGGCGTATTCTTTCAGCGTTATATTTTAGGCTTGTGGGTAGTTGCAGAGGGCATTATTTACGATATGTTTAACAAAGATAAGCATATTGTTGATGCCGCCGAAAAGGTTGAAACAGCAAAGTATTATGTAAGCTGTGACTATGGTACACAGAATGCTACTGTGTTTTTAATGTGGATGTCAGGCGCAGGCGGTAAATGGTATTGCATTGATGAATACTATTACAGCGGGCGTGATGAAACAACACAGAAAACAGATAATGCTTACGCCGATGATTTGGCAAAGTTCATAGGTAATACAAAGATTGAAGCCGTGATTGTTGACCCGTCAGCGGCTTCTTTTATTGCGCTTTTAAAAGAGCGTGGATATAGGATAAAAAAAGCCCGCAACGATGTATTGGACGGGATCAGATATGTAGCAACACTGTTAAACCTTGAAAAGATACTGTTTTCATCAAAGTGTGAAAACACAATAAAAGAATTTAGCAGTTATGTGTGGGATATAAAGGCAAGCGAAAAGGGCGAAGATAAGCCGTTAAAGCAGCACGACCACGCAATGGATGCTGTGCGTTATTTCTGCTACACAATAATTTACAAACCTACAGCAAAACTGAACAGAGATATAAAAGGAAGTATTTGATTATGTTTCGTATTCCAAAAGACACTATTATAACAGATGAACTGCTGCAGTATTTTCTGCGTGAGCATAAGCGGGAAATTGACAGCAGGTATCAGAAGCTGCACGATGCTTATATAAGTGAACACGATATACTGAACGCCCCGAAAAAGCCGAAATACAAGCCTGATAATCGTATTGTGGTAAACTTCCCTAAATACATTACAGATACAATGAACGGCTTTTTTATAGGCAACCCGATAAAGACAGTTGCAGAAGATAAAGCTGTTGCTGAATTTGTTGAACACATTGAACAGTATAACGATCAGGACGATAATAACGCCGAACTGTCAAAGATAATGAGTATTTACGGCAAAGGCTTTGAAATGTATTACACAGACGAAGAAGCAGAACTGTGTATTACATACTTTTCACCGCTTGAAGCCTTTATGATTTACGATGACAGTATCAGGGAACGCAGAAAGTATTTTGTGCGCAGATACACCGATAAACTGACAGGCACAGAATACGGCAGTATTTCAGATAGTGAAAATGTACGCTACTTTAAATATATGGGCGGCATTGAATGGCTTGACGAATGGCAGACGCATTACTTTGCAGGCGTTCCGGCTATTGAATACATTGAAAATGCTGAAAGACAGGGCATTTTTGAGCCTATACTGTCAATCGTAAATGCCTACAATAAAGCTATTTCAGAAAAGGCAAACGATGTTGATTATTTCGCAGATGCTTATTTGAAAATTATCGGCCCGAAAGTTGATGATGAAGATACAAGCCATATCCGCAGCACCCGTGTTGTAAACTTTGAAACTGACCTTGAAAACGCAGAAAAGATTATCGTTGAATTTATGGGTAAACCTGAAAGCGATACAGCACAGGAAAACCTGCTGAACAGACTTGAACGCCTTGCGTTTCAGATTGCTATGGTTGCAAATATCAGTGATGAAAACTTTGGTGCGGCTTCCGGCATTTCACTTAAATACAAGCTGCTGGCAATGTCAAACCTTGCAAAAACAAAACAGCGCAAATTTACAAGCGGTATGAACCAGCGATACAAACTGCTGTTTTCACACCCGGCAAGTAAAGTACCTGAAGATGCTTATCTGCAGCTTGATTATCAGTTTACTTTCAACTATCCGGCAAACCTTGCAGAAGAAGCACAGATTGCTGCACAGCTTGAAGGCATTGTAAGCAAAGAAACACAGCTGAAAGTTCTTTCTGCTGTTGAAAATGTGGAAGAAGAAATTGAAAAGCTGGAAGAAGAAAGCGAAACAGCTGCACAGAAAGCTGTTGAAAGTTTTATGTTTGGCAATACACCAACTAACGAGGAAAACACGGAAGTTGACGAGGATATTGAATAATGGCATTAACTAAATCACAGGAAGAAAACGCACAAAAGAATGAAAAATACTGGCGTGACCGTGAGGAAGAACAGCTAAAACATAACATAACCGAAGAAGCTGCTTTTGAAAAAGAAGTAAGGCGCATATATGCAGATATGTTAGATGCTGCGCAGAGCGAAATAGATGCGTTTTATGGGCGTTATGCTTATAAAGAAGGAATTACTATTGCTGAAGCAAAAAAAGCTGTAAAACAAGCAGATATTCGTACTTACGAGCAAAAAGCGAAGAAGTATGTAAAAGAAAAAGACTTTTCAGACAAAGCCAACGAAGAAATGCGCCTTTATAACTTAATGATGAAAGTAAACCGCCTTGAAATGCTGAAAGCAAACATAGGTCTTGAACTTATTGCAGGACACGACAAGCTGCAGAAGTTTATGGCTGGCATACTGCAAGGCAGAACAAAGCGGGAACTTAAAAGGCAGGCGGGTATTTTAGGCAAAACAATACAGAACAATGCAAAGTCTGTTCGTGTTATTGTTAATTCATCATTTCACAATGCCACTTTTTCAGACCGTATATGGCGGTATCAAACCTTAATGCGCAATGATATGTCAAAGGTATTGGAAACAGCACTTATTCAGGGCAAAAACCCACGACAGATAGGTGCAGAATTGCGAAAGTATTGGTATGGCAATGACCCACGCACAGACGGCGGCTATGAATTTTGTATGGTAAGGCTGATGCGCACAGAACTGGCAAGAGTACAGACAGCAGCACAGGAGCAGTCTTTTATAGAAAACGGCTTTGAAGAATATACATTCCATACAAACAGCGGCTGCTGTGCTATATGTGCAGAGTTAGACGGCAAGCATTTCAAAGTTGAAGATATGAAGCCGGGCAAAAATGCACCGCCTATGCATCCTAACTGCCGCTGCAGTACAAGCGCATACGAAGACAGTTCTGACTATGAAGAATGGCTGGACTTCCTTGCCAATGGCGGTACAACGGCAGAGTATAACAGGCGAAAAAGGAAGTAAATATTATAATTACACTATCAATATTTCACTGTAAATATTGATTTTTTTGCACATAAAAGTGCGATTTTGGAATTTTATATGCCGAAATTTGAGATTAATTCACAAAAAACGGCATATATAAACCAAAATTATGTTTTTTTTAGCAAGAAAGGTTACACAATGGAACATTTACACAGTGTTCTTGATAAAGACACAATTTTTAAAATAGACCCGGTAACAAGGGCTATTACACACGAAAACGCAGGCAGCTTATTTCTGCCGCAGTACAGCCATAACAGTGAAAGATACACCTTTTCCCTGCCCCGCTTTATTGAAGGTCACGATATGGCCGAATGTAATTCTGTACAGATACATTACATCAATACAGACGGCGATAAAATAAAACCGAAAATAAGCACAGATATGTACGAAGCAGAAGATTTGCATATTGACGGCAATAATGTTGTTTTCAGCTGGCTTATATCTGTAAGTGCTACACTTCACGCAGGCAAAACAGCTATTCATATTTGGCTTTGCTGTAAGGACGGCGAAACAATCACATACAACTGGCCTACTGCATTTTTTGACGGCATTACAATCGGTAAGGGTATTAACGCAGGTACAGGCTTTGCAGAAACCTACAAAGATATAATTGCACAGTGGCAGAACAGCTTAATGGCTGTTTTAAGGGCTGAAAATGATGCAAACATAAAAGATACCTTTAACAAGTACAGAGCCGAATTTGACGGCGATATTGCCCTTTTAAACAAGCGTGTTGATAATATCATTGCATTGCCTGACGGCAGCACAAAAGCAGATGCAGAGTTGACAGATATTCGTATTGGCTTGTTTGGTGAAGTTTATAACACTGCTGGAGATGCTGTTCGTGGGGAAGCTTTAAAAGTAACGAAGATGAAAGCTAATTTTGGCTACACTTGGCTTTCGGGGTACATAGATGCAGAGGGTAATATTATTGCACCTGCTATTGAACGATATTATTCAGAATACATTCTTGTTAATCCCGGTGAGAATGTTGAATATGTATCTGAAACAAACCACGAAAATGTTGCTGGTATTTCTTTTTATGATGCAAACCACAAACTTTTGTCTATGCACTGTAATAATGGAGAAATTGGTGTAGCACAAACAGTTGTATCTGATAATACTGCACGATATTGTAGATTGTCTATTAAAGAAGGTCAGCAAAATACTGCGTATGTTGTTTCAGAAACTGCGCCTGTATCAAATGCAATCGTTATGGCAGACGCAAACAAAACCAACTTTGACAGAAATCAATCTGTAAAGTGTTCCAAATTGTACCGCAAACTGCAGGCTATCAATTTTGCAAACGGAAAAGTAACATCTGTTGGAGACAGTCTTACAGAAGGAACTAATTACGATGAAAAAATTATGGCGCACTTCCCTGACATTACATTAATTGATAAGGGTATTGGTGGAAACACGACAGCAAGCATCATTGAAAGATTGGATGATATAGTTTCCACTAAACCGAACTTGTACTTATTGGCAATCGGTGTAAACGATAACCGTTATAACGATGACAGAGGTGCAAAAACCGAAGCGGAGTATATAGCCAATATGGCAACTATTATCGACAGACTGAAATCTGTTGCTGATGTGGTTGTGGTTGGTATATGGCGCACACATCACAGCGACCAATTTGCCGCATTAGGTATTGACGGCACAAGAAAACGTACAGACAAATGGAACGTTGCACTTGAAAGGCTTTGTGACAGCAAAGAAGTTCTGTTTATTAACCCGAACGCAGACATTGACAATGTAATAAACCTTGAAAATGAAGGACGCTTCTGCATCACAAATGCAGCAGGCTACCCAGACGGCGTGCATACAAATGACATTGGAAATCAAATGCGTGCCGATGCTGTTTTGTTTGGCAATATTGACCCAAGCAATTATGACACAACACCATTTAAAGCAAGTGGAAAGTACAGCTATATGCTTGAAATTTTAAGGACAAATGATAGCAGTGGTTATGTTATGATAAACAACATTCACGCTACCCCGTCTCCGATTGCTGGCGAATACTTTACTAATTCCGCAAACGTAAATTATCGAAATTTGGAAAAAATGTTTAATGGTGGTGGTGATTATCTTGGAGTTGCAAACAAAGGGTACGATTTCCCGTTATATATAACTTGGACAAGTGAGTATCCACTTACATCTTTGGTGTATTCGCCGAAAACGGAAGGACGTGCGATTGTCAGCTATAATTTGTATGTAAGTACAGACAAGCGTGCTGCAGCCGATCCGTATCATAAATCTTGGAGATTGCTTCATAACGGAAATACTCACAAACCCGCAGATTTAAGACTGTTTTAGTGGTGCTTTTTATATTGAGGTGAAACAATGATTATCATTACCCACACACCGGGCGAAATCACAATAAGCGGTCACGCACATTATGCAAAGCCGGGCAAAGATATTGTTTGCGCTGCTGTTTCGGTGCTTGTTCAGAATTTAATATGTTCAACATATAAGCTGGCAGGCTATGAAATGGAAGTCACAGAAAAAGACGGCTATATATCAAGCATAAAATACAGAGATATAAGGCAAATGACAGAAACTGAACGGACTTTGATAAATTCGTTTATTATCGGTGTTGAAATGATTGCAGAAAGTTACCCTGACAATGTAACATTGAAATATATGTAAAATTATGGTAAAATAATATATGGGGATAGGGTAGCTACCGATAAGCACTGAAAAGCCTTGCAGTGTTTCCCCGCTTATATAAACAAGGCGTTTACAAGAAAGGCAGTAAACAAATGAAAGAAATTTGGAAAGACATTGCAGGCTATGAGGGCTTGTATCAGGTCAGCAATCTTGGCAGGGTGAAAAGCCTTGACCGAAAAATCAAACACGCAAGATTTGGCGAAGTAAACAGAAAAGGCAAAGAACTTAAAAGATTTGTAGATGATGACGGCTATTTGCGTGTAGGGCTATTTAATGGGGATAACAAGAAAACACGGTTAGTGCATAGACTTGTAGCAGAAGCGTTTATTGAAAACCCTGAAAACAAGAAAACTGTAAACCACATTAACGGCATTAAAACAGATAATTGCGTTGATAATCTTGAATGGAACACACACGAAGAAAATATAAAACATTCTCACAAAACAGGTTTGAATGGTAGTAAAAACCACTTAAATCAACGCAGTTCAAAAAAAGTAATGCAAATCGACAAAAATATGAGCATTGTAAAAATACACCCCAGTATAGGCGAGGCAGCAAGAGCCGGATTTGATAGACGAGGCATTACAAAATGCTGCAAAGGAAAACAACAAACCGCAGGCGGCTACTACTGGAAATTAGCTTAATAATGAAATTAACACACCACAAAATTTGTGGTGTGTTTTATTTTGACCAAGCATTAATGTCAATAAACTTTATGGATAGGCAAAAGTTAGGCGTGATAACTATAAATTACGGAAAACAGCGGGGTTTATAAACCCGGAAAGGACAAACACAATGAAAAGAAAAATCAATCTTCAGATGTTCGCAGAAGAAACCGCAGCAGCGGCAGAAACAGCGAATACAGCCACAGGAACAGCGGCAGAGGGTAAAGACACAAAAACAGCAGAAGCTGCAGCAGAAAAGAAATACAGCGATGCTGACGTAAATGCCCTGATAGATAAAAAGTTTGCTGAATGGCAGAAAAAACAGGATAAAGCTGTTGCAGATGCCAAAGCAAAAGAAAAAGAAGCTGCAAAGCTGGCACAGATGAATGAAAATCAGAAAAAAGACTATCAGATCGAGCAGATGCAGAAAGAACTTGACGAGTTCAAGCGCAAAGATACACTTGCAGAAATGTCAAAGACTGTTCGCAAAATGCTTTCTGATGAAAACATCACTATTCCTGATGAACTTCTTTCAATGCTGGTTACAACAGATGCAGCAGAAACAAAGGCCACTGCAGACAGCTTTATTAAGCTGTACAAAAACGCTGTTGAAGATGAAGTAAAAAACAGATTGAGAGGTAACACACCGAAAACAGGCACAGGCGGTGCGGCTACTCTTTCTGAAATTGACAAAAGACTTAAAAAATATGTGTAAAGGAGTAACACACAAATGAAAAAACTTATTGACCTTCAGATGTTCGCAGGCGAAAACAACGAACTTTCAGCACGCAGCTATCAGCTGGAATTTAAAAAGATGCTCGAAGCAGTATTTGCAAAAAGAGCATACTTCGGTGACTTTTTCGGCGGCGGCATTGAAACACTTGACGGCGTACAGGAAAACGAAAATGCTTTCTATGTAAAGACTTCTGATATTCCTGTTGCAGTTGGTTCAGGTTACAACACCGATGAAAACACAGCATTCGGCACAGGCACAGGCAAATCTTCCCGCTTCGGTGACAGAACAGAAATTGTTTACAGCAACACACCTGTTCCATACACTTGGGGCTACAACTGGCACGAAGGTATTGACCGCTACACTGTAAACAACAACTTTGACAGTGCAGTTGCTGACCGCCTTGAACTGCAGGCACAGGCAAAAACAGCAAAATTCAATACACAGCACTCTAAATTTATTTCCGGCGCAGCTGTAAAAGTTGAACCACTTGCAGACTACACAGCAGATGCAGTTCTTGCAGTGTTTAACAACCTGTCAAAATACTTCACAGACATTGAAGCAGTTGGCACAAAGAAAGCAAAAGTAAATGCTGACCTGTACAATGCTATCGTAGACCACCCACTGACTACTTCTGCAAAAGGTTCAGGCGCAAACATTGACAGCAACGGCATTCTGAAATTCAAAGACTTTGAAATTGAAGCACTGCCAGCTTCTATGTTCCAGCAGAACGAATGCTGCTACGCATACATTGCAAATATCGGTAAAGCATTTACAGGTATTTCAACAGCAAGAACAATCGAAAGCGAAGACTTTGACGGCGTAGCATTTCAGGGCGCAGGCCGTGCAGGTGAATTTGTACTGCCAGCAAACAAAAAGGCTATTGCAAAAGTTACAATCGCAGGTGTGTAATTCAAGAAAGGGGCTAACCTATGTATAAAGTAATTAAATTCTTTATGGATCTTCAGGACAAAAAACACGCTTACAATGTAGGCGATGAATACCCACGAAAAGGCCTTGAAGTTTCTGCTGAAAGAATTGCAGAACTTGCAGGCAAAGAAAACAAACAGGGCGTTCCACTTATTGAAAAGGTGGAAGAAGCTGCACCTGTTGAAACTGCAGATGAAACACCTATTGAAGAAACAGCTGTTGAAAAAGCACCAAATAAAAAAGGCGGCAAAAAATAAGGGGGTGGCGTTATGCTTGACAACCTTAAATTGCTTTTAGGCATTGCCGCCGATGATACAGACCGTGACAATTTACTGCTGCTTATAATCGAAAACACAACAGCAAGGCTTAAAGTGTTGCTGGGTGGCCTTGAACCGCCGGACGAATTAGACCATATCATTTTAGAAGTGGCTGTAATTCGTTTTAACCGCATAGGCAGCGAGGGAATGACAAGTCATTCTGTAGAGGGTGAAAGCCTGAATTTTGCCGTTTCTGATGATTTCAGCGGATATGCGGACGAAATACAGGCTTTCCTTGAAAAGCAGAAAGAAACCACAAGAGGAAAGTTGAGGTTTATATAATGCGTTATGATACACCGATATACTTTCAGACTGTAACACCGGGCGAATATGATGCCACAACAGGCGATTATGCAGATGATGCTGTCACAGAGGTAAAAAGATATGCTTCTGTGACAGACAGCGGCGAAAAAACAATGATGCTGATATATGGCGCAATAAAACAGGGCAGTAAAACAATACGCCTGCAGCAGCCGTATACAGTGAAATTTGACCGTGTTCGTATAGGTAAAAAGGTTTACACTGTTGACAGCAAAAAACAGTTTAGAAACAGTCAAATTTTCGTTGTGAGTGAGG
>JAZQYH010000122.1:0-28705 GCA_045633415.1 Oscillospiraceae bacterium
TTTTTTTGTAAACTATTGACAAATTGTAAAAGATTTGTTATTATATTCAAGGCTCAGAAAAGAGCCCCCGATATGTAGAGAATGAAAACCCATTCTGTGTACAAGTTGCACAAAAAGAAAACCGAAAGTTCTACATGATTAAGCCATGTATACAAAGTTTAGAAAAGTTGTAAAAAAGCTTGCAATCTTTTTGTAAATATTGTATCATAATTAGGCGACTGCAAAGATTATGCGTTGACACGGGAGGTTGCCACGAGAATCGTGGGTTTTTCCGTTGAGTATGTCCGATCTTTGAACCGGGCGATTAAATATTGAAATGCGAAGGGTGTATGACCACAAAGGGTGGTCCAATGGCCGAAACAACGCGATTAAAAGGGTTGGGAGACCCTGTGTTCCGATGTAACTGCGAGGCGGTTAATCGGTTTTTATCGTGGAAGGGCGCGAAACACCCGGCACAGTGTTCAATATTTAAAATCCGCCGCTACATTTTTTAATATTATAAGGAGGCGTTATTATGGCAGTCAAAGAAAAAATCAGAGTTAGACTTAAGAGTTATGATCATCAGCTGGTAGATGCAGCAGCAGAAAAAATTGTTGAAGCAGCAAAAAGAACAGGTGCTAGAGTTTCTGGCCCAATCCCACTCCCAACTGAAAAAGAAGTGATCACAATTCTGAGAGCTGTTCACAAATACAAAGATTCCAGAGAACAGTTCGAAAACAGAACTCACAAAAGAGTTATCGACATTCTGAAACCAACAAACAAAACTGTTGAAGCTCTTACAAGTCTGCAGCTCCCAGCAGGCGTAGAAATCGAAATCAAGCTGTAATATATAACATTATATATAAGCAGCATCTCTCAACCGCAAGTTGGAGTCATGTTGGCGAGAGCCAACCAATAACCTAACAGGAGGCATTAAGAAAATGCAAAAAGGAATTATCGGCAAAAAAATCGGTATGACACAGCTTTTCGATGAAAAAGGTATGGTAGTACCAGTAACAGTAATCGAAGCAGGTCCTTGTGTTGTTGTACAGAAGAAAACTGTTGAAAGCGATGGCTATCAGGCAGTTCAGCTGGGTTACGGCGAAGTTAAAGCAAACAGACTTTCCAAACCAGCTAAAGGACATTTTGAAAAAGCAGGCGTTGCTCCTAAGAAAACACTTAGAGAATTCCGCTTTGAATCTATCGAAGAAATCAACGTAGGCGACATCATCAAAGCTGACGTATTCGCAGCAGGTGACAAAGTTGACGTTAGCGGCATCAGCAAAGGTAAAGGTTATGCTGGCGTTATCAAACGCTGGAATCTGCACTCTCTGAAAGCAACACATGGTACAGGCCCAGTTGCTAGACACGCAGGTTCTAACGGTTCTATCGACGGTGCTAGAGTTTTCAAAGGTAAAAAACTCCCAGGTCACCTCGGTGCAGAAAGAGTTACAGTACAGAACCTTTCAATCGTAAAAATTGATGCAGAAAATAATCTCATCGCAGTTAAAGGTGCAATCCCTGGCGCTAAAGGCGGCATCGTTGTACTGACAGACAGCGTTAAAGCTTAAGGGAGGAAAACAAAATGGCAAAATTTGACGTTTTAGACATTAACGGTGCAAAAGTTGATACTGTTGAACTCTCTGATGCAGTTTTTGGTATCACACCAAATGAAAAAGTAATGCACATGGCAGTTGTAAACTTCCTGGCAAACCAGAGACAGGGTACACAGTCTACACTGACAAGAGCAGAAGTACGCGGCGGTGGCCGTAAACCTTGGAGACAGAAAGGCACAGGCCGTGCAAGACAGGGCTCCATCCGTTCACCACAGTGGACACACGGTGGCGTAGCACTCGGTCCAAAACCACGTGACTACAGCTACACAATGAACAAAAAAGTTAAGAGACTGGCTATTTGCTCCGCTCTGTCAGCTAAAGCTGCAGAAGGCAAACTGGTTATCGTTAACGATTTCGCAATCAACGAATTCTCAACAAAAGCAGTTGTTAAAATGCTCGACGCTCTGAACGTAACAGGCAAAACACTGATGGTTCAGGCAGTTGCAGACAAGAAGGTTGTTAAGTCAGCTGGCAACATCCCAGGTGTACAAACAACAGTTGCAACAACAATGAACGTATACGACACAATCAACGCTAGAACACTTGTTGTAGACCTCGCTGCTGCAAAGAAACTTGAGGAGGTATTCGCATAATGAAAATGGCACAGGATATCATCATCAAACCAATTATCACAGAAAACAGCATGAAAGGCATTGCTGATAGAAAATACACATTCCAGGTAGCAAAAGACGCTAACAAAATCGAAATTGCTAAAGCAGTTGAAGAACTGTTCGGTGTAAAAGTTGCTAAAGTTAACACAATCTCTGTACGCGGCAAATTCCGTCGTCAGGGCTGGAAAGGTGGCTACACAGCTGCTACTAAAAAAGCTATCGTAACACTGAAAGCTGAATCTAAGGGCATCGAATTCTTCGAATCCATGTACTAATATGCCCTCCGTCTTAACAAGATTTAAGACGTTTTTAAGTATGGGAGGCACAAAAGGTGCTTCTCGCAAAAAGACTCATAAGGAGAGTGAACCTAAATGGCTATCAAAAGATTTAAACCGACTACTCCATCACGCCGTAACATGGCTGTAACAGATTATTCGGTTCTTTCAAAAGTAGCTCCAGAAAGAAGCCTTCTGGAACCTATGAACAAAACAGCTGGCCGTAACAACACAGGCCGCATCACAGTTCGTCACCACGGTGGTGGTAACAGAACAAAATATCGTGTAATCGATTTCAAAAGAAATAAACTTGATGTTCCAGCAACAGTAATGACACTGGAATATGACCCAAACAGAACAGCATTTATCGCTCTGATTCAGTACGAAGATGGTGAAAAATCTTACATCATCGCTCCAGACGGTCTGAAAGTTGGCTACATCGTTATGAACGGTCCAAACGCTGACATCAAACCAGGTAACGCACTGCCACTCAGCGCAATCCCAGTTGGTACAGTTATCCACAACATCGAACTTTACCCAGGCAAAGGCGGTCAGCTCGTTCGTTCCGCTGGTAACTTTGCTCAGCTCATCGCTAAAGAAGGCAAATACGGTCTCGTACGTCTGCCATCCGGCGAACTGAGAAACGTTCCACTGAACTGCTACGCTACAATCGGCCAGGTATCCAACGTAGACCATGACAACGTTAAAATCGGTAAAGCTGGTAAAAAACGTCACATGGGTTGGAGACCAACAGTTCGTGGTTCTGTAATGAACCCTGTTGACCACCCACACGGTGGTGGTGAAGGTAAATCCCCAGTTGGCCGTCCAGGCCCAGTTACACCATGGGGCAAACCAGCACTTGGTTACAAAACAAGAAACAAACACAAAGCATCTGACAAATTCATTGTTAGACGTCGCAACGGTTAATAAAGGAGTATCGATATGGGTAGAAGTGTTAAAAAAGGCCCTTTCGTGCAGCCTGTTCTTCTTAAAAGAGTAAAAGAAATGAACGCAGCTGGCGAAAAAAGAGTCCTCAAGACTTGGAGCCGTTCATCTACAATATTCCCACAGTTTGTAGGTCACACATTCGCAGTACATGACGGTCGTAAACACGTTCCAGTATATGTAACAGAAGACATGGTTGGCCACAAACTCGGCGAATTCGCACCAACAAGAACATACCGCGGTCACGCTGGTTCTAAATCATCTAAGTAATTAAAAGGAGAATCGATTATGGAAGCAAGGGCATACCTTAGACATGTCCGCATCGCACCAAGAAAAGTACAGATCGTTATGGACCTTATCAGAAATAAACCAGTTAACGAAGCTGTTGCTATTCTGCAGCACACACCAAAAGCTGCTTGCGAACCTTTACTTAAACTGGTTAAATCAGCAATGGCAAATGCGGAACACAACTTTAACATGGACAAAAACAATCTGTTCGTAGCAGAATGTTTTGTTACACCAGGCCCAACTCTGAAAAGAGTTATGCCAAGAGCACAGGGCAGAGCATACAGAATTCTTAAAAGAACATCTCACATGACAGTTGTTCTGAAAGAAATCGAAGAATAATAAGGAGGAAGCTATGGGACAGAAAGTTAATCCACACGGTCTTCGTGTAGGCGTTATTAAAAACTGGGATTCTCGCTGGTTCGTTGCTAAAAAAGATTTTGGCGACACACTGGTAGAAGACTACAACATCAGAAAAGTTCTCAAAGCTCAGCTTTACACTGCCGGTGTATCTAAAATTGAGATTGAGAGAGACTCAAAAGTATTAAGAATAAACATCTTCTGTGCAAAACCAGGTATGGTTATCGGCCGTCAGGGTTCCGAAATCGAAAAACTGAGAGCACAGGTTGCAAAACAGGTAAACAGACCTGTTGAAGAAGTTCTGATCAACATCACAGAAATCAAAGCTGCAGACGCAGATGCACAGCTTGTTGCTGAAAACATCGCTGCACAGCTCGAAAGACGTGTTGCATTCAGACGTGCAATGAAACAGGCAATGTCCAGAGCTATGAGAATGGGCGCTAAGGGCATTAAAACAAGCGTATCCGGCCGTCTCGGCGGTGCTGATATCGCAAGAACAGAACACTACCATGAAGGCACAATTCCACTCCAGACACTTCGTGCAGACATCGACTACGGTTTTGCAGAAGCAAACACAACTTTCGGTAAAGTTGGCGTTAAAGTTTGGATCTACAAAGGTGAAGTGCTGAAAGGTGCTAAACCTCGTACAAAAGGAGGCAACAAATAATGCTTTTACCAAAAAGAGTTAAATACCGTAGAGTACACAGAGGCCGTATGAAAGGCAAAGCTACTCGTGGTAATACAGTAACATACGGTCAGTTTGGTCTGCAGGCTCTTGAACCAGCATGGATCACATCCAACCAGATCGAAGCAGCTCGTATCGCTATGACACGTTACATCAAACGTGGTGGTCAGGTTTGGATCAAAGTTTTCCCAGACAAACCAGTTACAGAAAAACCAGCTGAAACTCGAATGGGTTCAGGTAAAGGCTCTCCAGAATACTGGGTAGCAGTTGTTAAACCAGGCAGAGTTATGTTTGAAATCGGCGGTGTTTCTGAAGAACTCGCAAGAGAAGCTATGCGTCTTGCTATGCACAAGCTGCCTATCAAGTGCAAATTTATCAAAAAGGATGAGGTAGGTGAATAGTATGAAAGCAAGTGAACTTCGTAACATGTCAGCAGAACAGCTGACAGCAAAACTTAAAGAACTTAAAGCAGAACTGTTCAATCTTCGTTTTCAGCATGCTATCAATCAGTTGGAAAACCCTATGAGAATCCAGACAGTTAAAAAAGATATCGCTAAAGTGAACACAGTTCTGAGCGAAATCGCAAAATAATAAAGGGAGGTTAAGACAATGGAAAGAAATCTTAGAAAAACTAGAGTTGGTACAGTAGTATCCGACAAAATGGATAAAACAATCGTTGTTGCTATCGAAGACAGAGTTAAACACCCTTTATACAAAAAAATCGTAAAAAGAACAATCAAGTTCAAAGCACACGATGAAAACAATGAATGTGGCATCGGTGACCGTGTAGAAATCATGGAAACACGTCCACTTTCTAAAGACAAAAACTGGAGACTTGTTAAGATAGTAGAAAAAGCTAAATAAGCTAATTTTGAAAAGGAGGACTTGTACACATGGTACAGATGCAGACCTATTTAAAGGTTGCTGACAATACAGGTGCTAAAGAACTCATGTGCATCCGTGTACTGGGCGGCACTCGCAGAAGATATGCTAATATCGGCGATGTTGTTGTAGCATCCGTAAAGAAAACAACACCAGGCGGCGTTGTTAAAAAAGGTGACGTAGTTAAAGCTGTTATCGTTCGTTCTAAGAGCGGTCTTCGTCGTGAAGATGGTTCTTACATCAGATTTGACGAAAATGCAGCAGTTATTATTAGAGATGACAAAAACCCAAGAGGCACACGTATTTTTGGACCTGTTGCTCGTGAACTTCGCGACAAAGGCTACCTGAAAATCCTGAGCCTTGCACCAGAATCACTGTAAGGAGTATTTATAATGAATAAAGTTCATGTAAAAACAGGCGATACCGTTAAAGTTATCAGCGGTAAAGACCGTGGTGAAACTGGCAAAGTTCTCGCTGTGAGCCCAAAAGAAGGTAAAGTTATCGTTGAAGGTCTTAACATGGTTAAAAAACATGTTAAACCAAGACGCCAGGGCGAAACAGGCGGTATCGTAGATGCAGAAGGCGCAATCTACGCAAGCAAAGTAATGCCAGTATGTCCAAAATGTGGCAAAGCTACAAGAGTAGGCCACAAAATTGAAGGCGATAAAAAAGTTCGTATTTGCAAGCACTGTGGTGCTGAATTATAAGAGAAAAGGAGGAACTTTTAAATGTCTAACGTAAAAGAATTATATGTAAACGAAGTTGCTCCTGCTCTTATGAAGCAGTTCAACTACAAAAGCGTAATGCAGATTCCAAAACTTGATAAAGTAGTTATCAACGTTGGTTGTTCCGAAGCAAAAGATAACTCCAAAGTTATCGATGCAGTTGTAGGCGACCTGAAAAAAATCACAGGTCAGCAGCCAATCGTATGTAAAGCAAAAAAATCAGTTGCTAACTTTAAACTCCGTGAAGGTATGCCAATCGGTGTTAAAGTAACACTTCGTGGCGAAAGAATGTACGAATTCGTTGACAGACTGTTCAACGTAGCACTCCCACGTGTAAGAGATTTCCATGGTATCAATGGTAACTCTTTCGACGGCAGAGGCAACTACTCTTTCGGTATCAAAGAACAGCTGATCTTCCCTGAAATCGAATATGATAAAATCGACGCTCTGCGTGGTATGGATATCTCATTCGTAACAACAGCTCAGACAGACGAAGAAGCAAAAGCTTTGCTCAAAGCTCTTGGCGCTCCATTCGCAAACTAAGAAGGGGGAAGTTAAAATGGCAAAAACATCAATGAAGGTTAAGCAGCAGCGCGAACCTAAATTCTCAACAAGAGCATACAACAGATGCAAAATCTGTGGCAGACCACATGCTTATCTCAGAAAATACGGTATCTGCCGTATCTGCTTCAGAGAACTCGCTTACAAAGGCGAAATCCCTGGCGTAAAGAAAGCAAGCTGGTAATCAAAACTTTTAAATAATATAGGAGGCAAGATTATGAATATCACTGATCCAATTGCAGACCTGCTGACTAGAATCAGAAATGCTTCTCAGGCAAGACATGCAACAGTTGACGTACCTGCATCCAACATGAAAAAAGCTATCGCTCAGATTCTTGTTGAAGAAGGTTACGTAAAAAGCTACACAGTAGCTGAAGATAACAAACAGGGTGTTATTACAATCACTCTGAAATATACAGAAACAGGCGCACCAGTTATCACAGGCCTGCGTCGTGTTTCCAAACCAGGTCTTCGTATCTACACAAGCTGCGAAGATATGCCAAAGGTAATGAAAGGTATCGGTACAGCTATCGTTTCAACACCAAAAGGCGTTATGACAGACAAAAAAGCTCGCAAAGAAAATGTGGGCGGCGAAGTTCTCGCTTTTGTATGGTAAGGGGGTAAATAGTTATGTCGAGAATAGGAAGAAAACCCATCGCTATTCCAGCAGGTGTAAATGTTACAGTTGATGGAAATAAAGTTACAGTTGCTGGCCCTAAGGGAACACTTGATTCCACATTCTCTGCAAAAATGGCAATCGCTGTTGAAGCAGGTAATGTAGTAGTTTCCCGTCCAGATGACACAAACGAATCCAAAGCACTGCATGGTCTGACAAGAACACTTATCAGCAACATGGTTACTGGTGTTTCCGAAGGCTTCACTAAAGACCTGGAAGTTATCGGTGTTGGTTACAGAGTTGCAAAACAGGGCACAAACCTTGTAATGAACCTTGGTTACTCACATCAGGTAATCGTTCCAGAAACAGATGGCATCAAATTTGAATGCCCAGATGCAAACAAAATCAAAGTTATCGGTATCGATAAACAGAGAGTTGGCCAGGTTGCAGCTGAAATCCGCGGCAAACGTCCACCAGAACCATATAAAGGTAAAGGTATCCGTTATGCTGGCGAAGTTATCATCCGCAAAGAAGGCAAAACAGGTAAAGGTAAATAATAAAGGAGTGAGCTAATTATGGTAAAGAAACCAAACAGTAATCAGGCAAGACTGAGAAGACATGCTAGAGTTCGTAGAAAAATCAGCGGTACAGCAGCACGTCCTCGTCTGAACGTATTCCGCTCCTCTAAGCACATCTATGCTCAGATCATTGATGACGTTGCAGGCGTAACACTTGTTAGCGCATCAACAATGGACAAAGATTTTACAGGCAATGGCGGTAACATTGAAGCTGCAAAAGCAGTTGGTAATACAGTAGCAAAAAGAGCTATTGAAAAAGGCATTACAGAAGTAGTGTTTGACCGTGGCGGCTACATCTATCATGGTCGTGTTAAAGCATTGGCAGAAGGCGCCCGTGAAGGCGGCTTAGTGCTGTAAGGAGGAGATACAATGGAAAGAATTGACGCAAGTGTACTTGACCTTCAGGAAAAGGTAGTATCAATCAATCGTGTATCAAAAACCGTTAAAGGCGGCCGTGTTATGAAGTTCTCAGCTCTTATCGTAGTTGGTAACGGCGACGGTATCGTAGGTTATGGTATAGGTAAAGCAGCTGAAGTACCTGAAGCTATCCGCAAAGGTGTTGAAGATGCTAGAAAAAATTTAGTTAGAGTATCAATGAAAGGCACAACAATTCCACACGAAACTGTTGGTGCATTCGGCGCAGCAAGAATCCTTATGAGACCAGCTGCTCCTGGTACTGGTGTTATCGCAGGCGGCGCAGTTCGTGCAGTTCTGGAAGCAGCAGGTATCAAAGATATTCGTACAAAATCTCTCCGCTCTAGAAACCCAGGCAACGTTGTTGCTGCAACAGTAGCAGGTCTTGCATCTGTTAGAACTGTTGAAGAAGTTGCAAAACTTCGTGGTCTGAGCGTTGAAGAAGTATTAGGTTAATTAGGGGGTACTTTGAAATGGCTACAGTAACAATCAAACTTGTTAAAAGCCTCGCAGGCCGCATTCAGAATCAGAAAGATTGTGCAGCAGCTCTGGGCCTCAAAAAAGTTGGCGACGTAACAGTTCAGCCAGACAACGCAGCAACAATGGGTAAAATTGCAAAAATTTCCCACCTTGTTGAAGTTGTTAGATAATAACAGGGAGGTGCACAAAAATGATGCTTCACGAATTGAAACCTGCAGCAGGTTCTAATAAAGCTGCTAAAAGAAAAGGTCGTGGTCACGGTTCCGGTAACGGTAAAACAGCTGGTTACGGTCACAAAGGTCAGAAAGCACGTTCAGGCGCTAAGAAAGCAGGCTTTGAAGGTGGTCAGCTTCCACTTCAGAGAAGACTTCCTAAAGTTGGTTTTAACAACAGCGTATTTGCAACAAACTACGCTATTATCAACGTATGTGACCTTGAAGAAAGATTCGAAGCAAACGCTGTTGTTGACGAAGCAGCAGTAGTAGCTTGCGGTCTTGTTAAAAAAGTTAACGACGGTATCAAAGTTCTTGGTAGAGGCGAACTCACAAAACCAATGACTGTTGAACTCAAAGCTTTCTCTGCTTCAGCAAAAGCTAAAATCGAAGCTGCAGGCGGAAAGGCAGAGGTGAAATAAAGTGTTACAGACATTTAAAAATGCATGGAAAATTGAAGAACTGAAAAAGAAAATCATTTTCACAATGGTTGTTCTGGTGCTCTTCCGTCTCGGTTGTGCAATCCCAGTTCCATTTATCCAGCCATCTGCTATCAGCTCTATGATTGCTGCAGATAGTGGCAATATGCTCAACTATCTCAACATGATAAGCGGTGGTGCATTTGCCAATGCTACTCTGTTTGCACTTGGTGTAACACCTTACATCAACTCATCCATCATCATCACTCTTTTGACAGTTGCTATTCCTTACCTGGAAAACCTGTCAAAAGAAGGTGAAGAAGGCAGAAAGAAAATTGCTAAAATCACAAGATATGTAGCAGTTGTAATCGGCGTAATTCTGTCAATCGGTTACTACTTTGTTCTGAAAAGAAACAATGCTCTGATTTACACAGAAGGTATGTCTGGCGTATTCGCAGCAACAGTTATTATCTCTGCATTCGTAGCAGGTTCTATGCTTATCATGTGGATGGGCGAACAAATAGATAAAAAGGGCATCGGCAACGGTATTTCCCTTATTATCTTTGCTGGTATTGTATCTCGCCTTGTTCCTTCAGTTACAACACTGATTGCTATGGTTCAGGCTGGTATTGCTGGTGAAATTAAATATCTGGTTATGGCAATTCTTATCCCAATCTTTGCTATCCTGGTTATCTCCTTCGCAGTTGTTCTGAACAACGCTGAAAGAAGAATCCCAATCCAGTATGCAAAAAGAGTTGTTGGTAGAAAAATGATGGGCGGTCAGGCAACACACCTGCCAATCAAAGTTAACATGTCCGGCGTTATGCCAGTTATCTTTGCATCTTCTATCATGTCTATCCCAGGTACAATCAAAAGTTTCTTTAATATTGAAAGCGAATTTGCAAAAAAATTCCTCAGTATTTTTGACTACAATGGTGCTGTATACGTAGTAGGTTATGTTCTGCTGATTATTGCATTCAACTACTTCTATGTTTCAATGCAGTACAACCCAATCGAAATTGCTAACAACCTGCGTAAAAACAACGGTGTTATCCCAGGCTTCCGCCCAGGTAAAATGACACAGGACTTTATCGCAAAAGTACTTAGCAAGCTCACATTTATCGGAGCAATCTTCCTGGTAGTTGTAGCTGTTCTGCCTATCATCACTGGTAACATTACAGGTACAAACATTCAGCTGGGCGGTACTTCAATTCTCATCGTTGTTGGTGTAGCTCTTGAAGTAGCACAGCAGCTGGAAAGCCAGATGGTAATGCGCCATCACAAAGGTTTCCTGGAATAATAAAAAATTCTCAAAATTGAAAATAACACTTGCATTTAGCTAAATAATATAGTATAATTATTTAGCTAAATGGTGTTTTAGCGAGGATTTTATCCGAAACAAAAAGGAGATTACTAATTATGAAACTTATATTATTAGGCGCTCCTGGTGCTGGTAAAGGCACACAGGCAGAAATCATCTGTGAAAAACTGAACATCCCTACAATTTCTACAGGTGCTATTCTTCGTCAGGCTATGAAAGACGGCACAGAAATGGGCCTGAAAGCAAAAAGCTTTATCGAAGCTGGCGCTCTGGTACCAGATGAAGTTATCATCGGTATTGTAAATGACAGACTTGCAGAAGATGACTGCAAAAACGGCTTCATCCTGGACGGTGTTCCAAGAACAATCGCACAGGCAGAAGCTATCGATGCAATGGGCATCAAAATCGATATGGCACTGAACATCGTTGTTAAAGATGAAACAATCATCGAACGCGTAAGCGGTAGAAGAGTGTGCTCTTGCGGTGCTTCTTACCATATTAAATATAAACCAAGTGAAGTAGAAGGTGTTTGTGACAAATGTGGTCAGCCTCTTACAATCCGTAAGGATGACGAACCACAGACAGTTCTCGACCGTCTGACAAACTACCACACACTTACACAGCCACTGGAAGACTACTACAGAGCAAAAGGTCTGCTGGTAGAAATCGATGGCGAACAGAGTGTAGAAAAAACTACAGAGCTGGTACTGAAAGCATTAGGAGTATAATCTGTGATAATTATTAAGAGCCCCGAAGATATTAAAAAGTTAAAAAAAGCTTGCAAAATCAGTGCGGATGTGTTACAATACGCCGGGGAACAAATTAACGCAGGTATGTCTACCTATGAGTTAGATAAGCTTATCTACGATTTTATCGTTGCAGCTGGCGCAAAACCTAGTTTTCTGGGTTACGGTGGCTTCAAGGGGAGTGCGTGTATTTCCATCAATGATGAGGTAATTCACGGTATTCCATCTAAGAAGACAATCATCAGAAGCGGCGATATCGTTAGCGTTGACGTGGGCGCCTTCATTGAAGGTTACCACGGCGACAATGCTTATACTTTCAAGGTAGGCAGTGTTAGCCCTGTGGCTGAAAAGCTCTTACGTGTTACCAATGAATGTTTACATCTGGGTATAGCGGCTGCAAAACCAGGTAACAGAATTGGTGACATCGGTTATGCTGTTCAGAAACATGCAGAAGACAATGGCTTCCACGTTGTCAGGGAATACATTGGACATGGTGTGGGCAAAGCTCTGCACGAAGACCCAGAAGTGCCAAACTATGGCAAAGCTGGCAGAGGCGTGCGACTTGTACCAGGCATGACAATAGCTATTGAACCTATGATTAACGAAGGAACAGCCAGAGTTAAAGTTATGCCAGATGGCTGGACTGTTAAGACAGTTGATGGCAGCTTGTCTGCTCATTTTGAGCATACAATCGCTGTTACAACAGATGGTCCGGTTATCTTAACTGCGCGTTCATGTGATTGGTGATTCTATGGAATTGACAGTCGGAGACGTAGTTAAAAGTTTAGCTGGCAAAGACAAAGACAGTTATTTCTGTATTGTTGAGATTAAAGACAGTTATTGCTTTTTGCGGGATGGAAAAATCCACGAACTGGACAATCCAAAACGCAAAAGCTTTAAGCATGTCCGAAAAACCCCATACAGATTGCAATCAGAGGCTTTGCAAGTGAATAAGCATCTGAAAAAGGCTATAGACAGCCTGACTAATTCTTAGGAGGATAATTATGGCTAAAGATGATGTAATTGAAGTGGAAGGCACAGTTATTGAAGCTCTGCCAAACGCAACATTCCAGGTAGAACTTGCAAATGGTCATCGTTTGCTGGCTCATATCTCAGGAAAACTCAGAATGAATTTCATTCGAATTTTACCAGGTGATAAGGTAACAGTTGAAATGTCACCTTACGACTTAACAAAAGGACGCATTACTTGGCGTTCCAAATAACAAGCATACAATTAGGAGGTTATAAATATGAAAGTTAAGCCATCCGTTAAACCAATGTGCGAAAAATGCAAGGTTATCAAACGCAAAGGCAAAGTTATGGTAATCTGCGCAAATCCAAAACACAAACAGCGTCAGGGTTAATCTGACAATTATTTAAGCAGGAGGGTAAGATATATGGCTCGTATATCAGGTGTTGACTTACCAAGAGAAAAACGTGTTGAAATCGGCCTTACTTATATTTACGGTATCGGTCTTTCAACATCACAGAAACTTCTCATGGCTGCTGGTGTAAATCCAGACACAAGAGTAAAAGACCTTACAGATGAAGAAGTACAGGCAATCAGAGATCAGATCGAAGCACAGCAGATCGTAGTTGAAGGTGACCTTCGCCGTGCAGTATCAATGGACGTTAAAAGACTCATTGACATCGGCTGCTACAGAGGCGTAAGACACAGAAAAGGTCTGCCAGTTCGTGGTCAGAGAACAAAAACAAACGCCAGAACACGTAAAGGCGCAAAGAAAACAGTAGCAAACAAAAAGAAATAATTTAGGAGGCTAAATAGCAATGGCAGTTAAAAAGACAGCTTCTCGTAAGAGAATCGTGCGTAAGAACATTGAACGTGGCCAGGCTCACATCCAGTCTACATTTAACAACACAATTGTTACAATCACAGACATGCAGGGCAACGCAATTTCTTGGGCAAGTGCAGGTGGCCTCGGTTTCAGAGGTTCAAGACAGGCAACTCCTTACGCTGCACAGATGGTTAGCGAAACAGCAGCTAAAGCAGCTATGGAACACGGCCTTAAAACCGTTGAAGTATATGTAAAAGGTCCTGGCCAGGGTAGAGAATCTGCAATCAGAGCTCTTCAGGCAGCAGGCTTAGAGGTAAATATGATCAAGGACGTTACCCCTATTCCACACAACGGTTGTCGTCCACCAAAAAGAAGACGCGTTTAATTAATAGGAGGAAATTCAAATGGCAAGATATACAGGCGCAGTTTGTCGTCAGTGCCGCAGAGAAGGTCAGAAACTTTTCCTTAAAGGTGAAAGATGTTACTCTGATAAATGTGCACTCGCTAGAAGAAACTTCGCACCTGGTCAGCATGGTCAGGCAAGAAAAAAATCTTCTGAATACGGCATCCAGATGAGAGCTAAACAGAAAGCAAAAAGATACTACGGTGTTCTCGAAAGCCAGTTCGCAAAATACTTTGAAATGGCTACAAAACACACAGGTATGGCAGGCGAAAATCTGCTTAAGATCCTTGAAAGCAGACTGGACAACGTTGTTTACCGCGCAGGCTTCGGTATGAGCCGTCGTCAGGCTAGACAGCTTGTTTTACATCGTCACTTCACAGTAAACGGTGAAAGAGTAAATATTCCATCATACCTCGTTAAACCAGGTGATGTTATCGCAGTTCACGGCTCAGCATGTGACAAAATTAAAGAAAATGTTGAACTCAACAGCGCAAGACCAGTTCCAATGTGGATGTCTTTCGATGCAAACGATATGAAAGTAACTTTCAACCGTATGCCAGAAAGAAGCGAAATTGACCTTGACGTTGAAGAACAGCTTATCGTTGAACTTTACTCAAAATAACCCACACCCCAGGCATTGGGAATGCAATTATAAAAGCAGCCTTAGTTTTATAATAGTTGGAGGGTTTACAAATGATAGAAATCGAAAAACCAAGAATAGATACAGCGGTTTTATCCGAAAATGGACAGTACGGCAAGTTTGTTGTTGAACCACTTGAAAGAGGCTTCGGCACAACACTTGGTAACTCACTGAGAAGAATTCTTCTTTCTTCTCTTCCAGGCGTTGCAGTAACAAGCATCAAAATTGATGGTGTTCTGCACGAATTCACATTCATCAACGGCGTTAAAGAAGATGTAACAGACATTGTTCTCAATGTTAAAGGCATCACAGCAAAACTGTTCTGCGACGAAGCAAAAACAGTTCGTATCAATGCAGTTGGTCCATGTGAAGTTACAGCCGGTTCAATCGAAACAGATGCAGATATCGAAATCCTGAATCCAGACTGGCACATCGCTACACTTAGCGAAGGCGCTAAACTGGTTATGGAACTGACATTTGATAGAGGCCGCGGTTATGTTCCAGGTGATAAAAACAAGAAAAATCAGGAATATAGCACACTGGGTGTTCTTCCTACAGACAGTATTTTTACACCTGTTCTGAAAGTAAACTACTCAGTTGAAAATACTCGTGTTGGCCAGATTACAGACTATGACAAACTGACAATCGAAGTTTGGACAAACGGTGTAATCAATGCTAACGAAGCAATGAGTATCGGTGCAAGAATTCTTACAGAGCATCTGAACCTCTTCGTAGGTCTGTCAGATGATGTTGCTCTGCCAAAAATGGTAGAAAAAGACGAAGAAAAAACAGAAAACACATTGTCTATGACAATTGAAGATCTGGACCTTTCCGTTCGTTCTTTCAACTGCCTTAAACGTGCAGGCATCCACACTGTGGAAGATCTTGTAAACAAAACAGAGGCCGAAATGATGAAAGTTCGTAACCTCGGTAGAAAGAGCTTTGAAGAAGTTATGCAGAAGCTGGCTTCTCTTGGCTACAAATTCCCTAAAGAAGAAGATTAGTCTATATATATAGTACAGTAAAGGAGTGACTCACATGGCAGGCACAAGAAAACTTGGCAGAACCAGCGACCACCGCAGAGCTATGATGAGAGCTATGGTAACTTATCTGTTCGAAAACGGTAAAATCGAAACAACAGTTACAAGAGCTAAAGAAGTTAGAGCAGTGGCTGAAAAAATGATTACACTCGGCAAGACAAATACTCTGCACTCAAAGAGACAGGTATACAGCTACATCACAAAAGAAGAAGTAGCAAAAAAAGTTTTTGACGAAATCGCACCAAAATACGAAGACCGCAACGGTGGTTACACAAGAATCATCAAAACTGGTCCACGTCGTGGTGACGCTGCTGAAATGGCAATCATCGAACTGGTTTAATCCAATAAGATTAAATTAATACATCCCCCTGAGAAATCAGGGGGATTTTTTGTTTTTAATAAATGTTAAGTTGACCTTGTTTGCTGGTAGAGATTTCCTTTTTCATATTAATATGCTTTAATCTATTTATACGATATTGAAACTAATGGGTGAGGGAATGACCGAGCAGGAAAAACGTGCAAAAGTGATAAAGCACAATGCCAAAAGAATGGGTTATTTTATAAAAATACTGATTTCTATAGGCTTGATGTTTGCATCCGTTAAGCTGATTGATTTGGACGGGTTGGGGTTTGTTTTTGCTTTCGTTCTTATGCTTGTTTGTGGTATGGTGGCAATGTGTTTTAAAGCATTGCATCAGGGTATGCTGTATTGTCCGCTGTGCGGAACATCCTTTGGCTACGGCAGATGGATGACAGGTTCTATGCTTTACCGATGTCCACATTGCGGTGAAAAACTAAGTTATTGAGATAGTATAAGGGAGCGTGTCATCGCTCCTTTTTGGGTGACAGAACGGAATAATAGAAGATCCTCTGTTGTCCAGAGACGATTTTATAACATTTTAATTTTCTCAAATAAAAGACCGATGGATATCCATAGGTCTTTTTATTTTGCTGTATTTATTTCTCCCTGTTTATCAGCAGGCCTTTCATAAAGTAGGTGTTGTGTGTAGAATACACAATCTGTTTTTCCTCTTCTGTACATCCGATAAGGATTTTGATTTCTGAATTCTTTTTGGTCATATCTATAATGCACATTACGGCATCTGCTTTTCTTTCTCCACTACCTACCCAAACATCTATGCCCTCACCATCACAGCTGGATGTATTTTTCAGATAACCATAGTCCATATGGTATATAAAATCCGGATATTTTGGGTGTGCTGTCCCTTTGGGGCGGTCTATTATTATTTCGCATTCTGCCACCAGTTTATCTGCTGCCAGCCAGAATTCATTGTCAAACTTATTCATACTCTTGCCTCCAGTGTTATTTGTTCCCCGTATTATGTCAGACCTTTGTCTGTAAGAAAATCTTTATTTATATAGTGTCATTTTCGCTGAATTATACCCTGTATAACATTCCACCATAGCTTTATTTTGGGGCTGTATAAGGCTGTTTTGGGCAGACGGCACTTTCATAAAAGATATGCGCCCAGCGCTATATGCCTTATTTTGTGGACTGAGGGTGTGCCATATTATCCGTTATTGTTATATTATCATATAGAATTGACTTTTCAACTGAAATTTAAATAAAAAGTGTCAAAGCCAACAGAGATAAACATAATGTTTCGTAACAAGTCGACAATAAAACTTTATAGAACACACGGACTCTGTGCCATATTTAGAAATGATTGTATATTGGTAAAATATCCCATAAAAAGAGAAGAGGGAGTATAAACAGGTTTCGATTGAAATTCTATTTACAGATTATGAAAAAATTACTTTTCTGTCATATATTTATATTTATCTTTATTTTTTCTGCAAAATATAGTATCATATATTAAATATGATTAATTTTATTATCAGGAGAAAGAGTAATGACTGATAACGGCAAAAAACTCAAAACAAAAACCCTGCTGATTAAACGTTTTATTGCGGCGGCACTGGCTGTAATATTGCTTATGGGCGTGTTCACAGGCTGTGGCAAAAACGAAAACAGCGACTATGTAGAAAATGAAATGGACCAGGCTTACGATAAAGACCGGGATGCTCTGGACACAGAAAAAATGGTGGATACCATTCTCCCACTTACTGAGGATGCTGGTGAAGAATACATTAAAAACACCCTGTTTATAGGCGACTCCAACACAGTGCGCTCCCAGATATATGGTCATACCACCTGGGACAATGTTGTGGCGGCAGTTTCAATGGGGGTACAACATATCAAAACCCTTAAAATGACATATTTCAAAGGTTATGACGATGCTGTTACCGTGCCAGATGCTGTAAAAATCATTCAGCCACAGCGAATTATCATTACCTATGGCACCAACAATACCATTGGCTACAAAACAGAAGACTTTATAAAACTGTATAAAGAAGGTCTGGATGCCATTAAAAAGGCCTATCCTTACGCTGAAATTCTTATAAACTCAATTCCTCCAATTGACAAAGAACGTGAAAATACAGCCATTACAATGCAGACAATTGATGCCATGAACAAGGCATTGTCTGAAATGGCAAAGGAAGAAGGCTATAAATATGTCAACTCTGCAGAAGCGCTGAAAGATGAAAAAACAGGCTTTGCAAAAAAAGACTACACAATCGGTGACGGTGTGCATTTAAGCAAACTGGGCATGGACGCTATGTTTGAATATTTCCGCACACATGCATATATCACAGAAGACACAAGACCAAAACCACTGAAAAAGGTACCTGAAAGGGAAGAAACACCAACAGGTGTTATTACCGAAGACCCAATCGCAGTGCGTGGTTCAAAAATCAAAATTGTGTTCCAGTCATCAGATGTAAATCTTGGCTCTGTTGAAGGCGAAGTGGAGCAGAAACTTAAACGCACCATTACATCTTACCCTGTAAAAGCTGTTGCAAATCCAGACAACGGCGGTGTGTTCATCGGCTGGAGCTGTAGTTATGAAGGTCTGTCTTCAACTGTAGAGGATTCAGTTACTTACAAAGTGCCAAAGGTTGATGAAAATGTAACTGAAATCATCATTACAGCCAACTTTGAAAAGGTTAAAGTAAAAGTATCAGCAGACGGCGAAGAAAAAACATCAGTATCCCTTGATAAAGGTAAAACAAAACAGCTTACAGCAGAAGTTTCTGGTGGATTTAAAGGCGACAAAACTGTTAAATGGTACAGCGAAGACAATCAGGTGGCAACAGTAGACGAAAAAGGTAATGTTACAGCAGTAGCTGGTGGCAAAACCCAGATTGTTGCTTCTATTATGGATGGTAAATTCTACACAGTTGTGGAAGTAAACGTATCACAGGCACTGGAAGGCATCACCATCACAGGTGACAATGCCACTAAACCACAGGGTACAATCCAGCTGAAAGTGGAATCAAAACCAGCAGGCACAAAACTGGATGTGTCTAAAATCCAGTGGTCATCTTCTGATGAATCCATTGCAAAAGTAGACAGTAACGGCAATGTAACAGCTATCAAAGAGGGCAAAGTAACCATTACAGCCACACTGGACGGCATGAGCGCACAGCACACTGTAACAGTGGCTAAATCCAATCCACTGAAAGGTATTTCCCTGAAGGGCAAAACAGAGCTGTTTGAAGGTGAAAAATCCCAGCTGACAATAGTGTACAACCCTGAAGATACTACAGACAAAAAGGACGCCACATGGTCCAGCAGTGATACAAGCGTGGCAACAGTTTCTGGCGGAGCAGTTACAGCAAACTCTGTCGGCACAGCGGAAATCACCTGTCAGGTAGGGGAATTCACAGCTAAAATCACAGTGGTAGTAAAACAGGAAGCCAACTATGTAAGAGCAGTAAATCTGTCCAACAAGGATATTTCCATCAAAGCAGGGGAAAGCTTTACACTTACAGCTACACCAGTACTGGCATTCCCAGAACGCCCAGAGGGTGTGGATACTACAGCTACATGGTACAGCGCCAACGGCTATGTAACAGTTTCTGGCGGTGTGGTAACTGCAAAAGCAGACCTTACCAGCGAAACAGGTTCACTTACAGATACAGTTACTGTAAAAATCGGTGACCGGTCAGAAACATGTGTGGTAGTAATCACAGATGTAAAGGTTCCACAGACAACCCCACAGCCAACACCAGAAGCTACACCAGAAGCTACACCAGAAGCTACTCCTGAAGCCACCCCAGAAGCTACTCCTGTGGCAACACCTACTCCTGAACCACAAGCAACTCCGGAAGCTACCCCACAGCCTACACCAGAGGCTGTTCAGGAGTCTACTCAGGAATCCGCACAGGAAACGGTGGAATTAACCACCCAGGAACAGACAATAGAATAAGTATAAATAAAAAGACAAGGCTTTATGCCTTGTCTTTTCTTTTTATTCAATAACTTCACAGTCCATTTTGCTTCCGTTAATACCTGTCAGTCTTACCTTCACAATATCACCGGCTTTATATCCGTTGTCCTTTACCAGCACAGGAATATATCTCTTTGTATATGCTGTAAAGTAGCCGTCAGTGGTTTTCTGTTCCAGCAGAGCTTCTTCGATGAAACCGATATATTCTGCATACACAGAATCACGTACCTGTTCAGATTTATATGTCATAATTCTGTTTCTTTCGCTCTTTGTGGCGTTGTCCAGCTGACCTGACATTTCAGCGCCTTTTGTACCAGGTCTCTGGGAATAAGAGAAACAGTGCACACGCATAAAACGGCATTTCTGCATATATGCCACGCTGTCCAGAAAATCCTCGTCGCTTTCCTGTGGGAAACCGACGATAATATCTGTTGTAAAGCTTGGCTTGTCAAACAGTTCTCTCAGTCTGTTCATCATATCTGTGTACAGCTTTGTGTCGTACAGGCGATTCATGTTTTTCAGTGTTTTGTCACTGCCACTCTGCAGTGAAAGATGGAAATGAGGACAGAATTTTTCTACTTTGCTCATTCTCACCAGCATTTCATCTGTGAACAAATCCAGCTCCAGAGAGCCAAGGCGCACGCGTTTTACATCTTCAATTTCTGCCACAGCTTCAATAGCGTCACACACATTGTTGCCCAAATCCTGTCCGTAGCAGGAGATATTAACCCCTGTCAACACGATTTCCTTGTGTCCTGCTGCCGCCATTTTTTTAGCCTCAGCCACAATGCTGTCCACAGGTCTGCTTCTTACACGGCCACGGGCCTTTGGGATAATGCAGTATGCACATTCTCTGTTACAGCCGTCCTGAATTTTCAGGAAAGCCCTTGTGTGCAGGGCGTCAGTTTCGCTTGCCAGCTCTTCGAATTTATCTCTTTCACTGTGTGGCACAATGTCGATGTGTCTTTCTTTGTTTTCTCTGAACTGATTTACCAGATTGAGAATTTCGCCTTTACCTTTACTGCCGATAATGATGTCAGCTTCCTGTACATCAATGGCTTTCTGTGGAAAAGCCTGTGGCATACAGCCACACAGGGCAATCACAGCATCTGGGTTCTGGCGGCGTGCACGACGAATCCACTGAATGCTTTTTCTGTCACCGTTCAGTGTAACAGTACAGCTGTTTACCACATACACATCAGCAGCGGCTTCGCCCTGTACCACTTCGTACCCTGCTTTTTTGAAAATATTTATCATTGCAGCAGTTTCCTGCTGGTTAACTTTACAACCAAGTGTAAAAAAACAAACTTTCATAGTTTCTCCTTGAAATGAAGGTTTTATAATTTCTATCATAATATTATACCAAACTTTCTCTATTTTCTCAACATCTTTAATAATTCCACTTCCTTCCACATAGATATTTATAAAAAAACAAGGAGCCTTCTATGAACAAGAAACTTATATATCTTCTGTGTACAGTGCTTTTTTTCAATATTTTCGCTCCCTTTGCCTACGGTGCAGAGGAAGATACCACCGAATACGAAAACGAAGCAGAATATGTTTTCTCCCCGCATATAGCACGGGCTATGGCTGGTGCAGACAGCTTTGTGGACAAAACTGCTACCGTCGCTGACTTTGATGTGCCTTGCAAAGCTGCTTTTTTAACAGAAGAACACACAGGTCGGGTACTGTATGAAAAAAATGCAGACCAGAAACTGCCTATGGCATCCATCACCAAAATAATGACAATGCTCCTGGTTATGGAATCACTGGAACAAGGGAAAATCACCCTGAACGATACTGTGCCTGTATCAGAGCATGCCTATTCAATGGGGGGCAGTCAGATATGGCTGGAGCCGGGAGAAATCTTCACAGTGGACGAAATGCTGAAAGCTGTGGCTGTTTCCTCTGCAAATGATGCGGCTGTGGCACTGGCAGAATTTATCGGCGGCAGTGAAGATGCTTTCTGCGCCATGATGAACTCAAGGGCAAAGGAACTTGGTATGGAAAATACCAATTTTGTAAATGCCTGTGGTCTGGATGCTGAAAACCATTATTCCACAGCCAGAGATATTTCTATTATGGCAAAGGAACTGATGAAACACTCACAGATTTACTCCTACACTACTATATGGACAGATTACCTGCGAAACGGCGCCACACAGCTGGTAAACACCAACAAGCTGTTGCGCTCTTACAACGGCATAACAGGCCTTAAAACAGGCACAACCAATGGTGCAGGGGTGTGTATATGCTCAACAGCCGTAAGGAATGATTTGTCTTTGATTGCCGTTGTGCTGGGGTCTGATTCCAGCGCAGAACGCTTTACAGCCGCCAGAAAATTGCTGGATTTCGGCTTTTCAAACTTTGAGTCAAAGCTTTTTCCAGATACTTCTGACCTGCCACAGACCATAAAAGTGAGGCTGGGTGTGGAAAAACAGGTGCCGCTTGTATGTAATATCCCCGCAACGCTGCTGTTTGTAAAAGGTGCAACCACAAGTCTTACCACAAAAACAGACCTGCCAGCGTACATCGATGCACCGATGGAAAAGGGGATGAAAGTGGGCAGTCTCTCCCTGTACTCATCATCTGGCAAAATAGGGGAATACCCTATAACAATTGGGGAGAATGCCGTCAAAATAGACTTTGTGAAAGCTTTGACAATTTTAACAAAAAAAGTTTGTACATTGTGATAAAATAGTTGAAATACCAGCAGACATACCAATTTATTGTTGACACTACCCAGTTACTATTGTATGATTATATAAAGCAAAAGTGAAAAATCATATGCTATTTTTACATAACAGAAGGTGACAATATGTCTGTAAAATTTAATAGTAAATATTTAAATGGTTTTGTATCCCAGGCAGAATTTGATAATGCTTATCCACAGGTTGAGCTGTGCCATAACATTCTGCATGCAAAAAGCGGTGCAGGTAATGATTTCCTTGGCTGGCTGGACCTTCCTTTTTCTTATGACAAAGAAGAGTTTGCAAGAATCAAAAAAGCTGCAGAAAAAATCAGAAGTGACAGTGACGTTCTTCTGGTAATCGGTATCGGTGGTTCCTACCTTGGCGCACGTGCAGCTATCGAATATCTGGGTTCAATGCAGTATAACGACCTGAACGACCTTAAAGTTTACTTCGTTGGCAACAACATCAGCCCTGACTACCTGAACAATATCCTGAAACTTTGCGAAGGTAAACGCCTGTCCGTAAACGTTATCTCAAAATCAGGTACAACTACAGAATCTGCTCTGGCTTTCCGTGTATTCAAAAAACTTATGGAAGACAAATACGGCAAAGAAGAAGCAGCAAAACGTATCTATGCTACAACTGACAAAGCTCGTGGCACACTGAAAAACCTGTCTGATAAAGAAGGTTACGAAACATTCGTTATTCCAGACGATGTTGGCGGCAGATTCTCTGTTCTCACAGCAGTAGGTCTTCTTCCAATCGCAGCAGCTGGCTTTGACATCGACAAGCTGATGGAAGGCGCACAGAATGCTTGCAAAGAATACGAAGTTCTCTCCCCAGAAAACGACTGCTACAAATATGCAGCAGCTAGAAATATTCTTCTGCGCAAAGGCAAAGCTATTGAACTGATGGCTTGCTACGATGCAGACTGGACACTGATGAACGAATGGTACAAACAGCTGTTTGGCGAAAGTGAAGGCAAAGACCAGAAAGGTCTCTTCCCAGCATCCGTTATCTACTCAACAGACCTGCACTCTATGGGTCAGTTTGTACAGGACGGCAGCCGCACAATGTTTGAAACAGTTATCGACATCAAGGCTCCAAAACAGGACTTCTTCCTTGAAGAAGACCCAGAAAACGCAGATGGTCTTAACTTCCTTGCAAACCAGAATATGTCTATCGTAAATGCAAACGCTATGAAAGGCACAATTCTGGCACACAACGACGGTGGCGTACCAAACATCGTTATCGAACTGGCTGGCAAAGACGAAGTGACACTGGGCCATGCAATCTATTTCTTCGAAAAAGCTTGTGCTATCTCTGGCTACATGCTGGGTGTTAACCCATTCAACCAGCCAGGTGTTGAAGACTATAAGAGAAATATGTTCGCTCTTATGGGCAAACCAGGCTATGAAGCACAGCGTGAAGAACTTTTAAAAAAATTAGGTGAATAACGCTTACAGCGTAAAATAAAGGAGTGTATTCTTATGATTAAATTAATTACTGGTCCTAAAGGCTCAGGCAAAACAAAACAGCTGATCGACATGATCAACGAAAACCTTAACGTTGTAAAAGGCAACATCGTTTGCATTGAAAAAGCTATGCAGGAAACTCACAACATCAACGCAGCAGTTAGACTTATCGATGTTGACGAATACAAAATTGCAGACTACGGCACATTCTACGGCTTCTTCGCAGGCGTTCTGGCTGGCAACTACGATATCGAACAGGTTTATGTAGACGGCCTTATCAAAGTTGGCGGCAAAGATCTGGAAGCTCTGGGCGACCTGCTTGCTAAAGTTGACGCTATCTCTGAAGATAAACTGGTTGTATTCACAGTTTCTTCCCCAGTTGAAGAACTGCCAGAATCAGTTACAAAATATCTGTAATCTATAAAACAAGTCAAAAATTGATTAATAAAGGTGGCTGCAAAACTGCCACCTTTGTTTTGAGTAAAAATACTAGAAAATCGGTCAAAAAGTTCGTCATTTTGTCAAAAAATATCCTTGACAAAATAGACAAACCTTTATATAATATTTAAGTGACCTATGAGGTGCTTTATGTTAGTTAATCTCAGCAATATCTTCACTCGTGGTGAGACTGAAAAACAGCTTAGTACGGAATTTGATTTTTCCGCAGAAAATGTCAGCTATGATGCAGCCTTTGAGCAGCCTGTGAAAGCAGACCTGCATTTGAGAAAAGGTAATGGCGAAACATTTGTAAAGCTTACTGTACAGGCAACAGCCAAGTGCAGCTGTGCAAGATGTTTAAAGCTGTTTGAAAAGGAATTTTCCTTTTCGCAGGAATTTATAGTTACTCCGGCGACCCTCACAGACCCGGAAAGCGAAATCCCGGTGAACAGCAATAACATACTTGACGTAAAACAGCTTGTGTTGCAAGAACTTTCTTTGGAAATTCCATCTATAATGCTCTGCAAAGAGGATTGTCAGGGACTTTGCCCAAAATGTGGCAGACCAAAGGAGGAGAATTGTGGCTGTCAGCTCGAAGAAAGAGTTGACCCAAGGTTATTAATCTTAAAACAATTACTGGATAACGATGAATAATTAGAGGAGGTGCTAATAATGGCAGTACCAAAGAGAAAACTTTCAAAAGCAAGAAGAGATAAAAGAAGATCAAATGTTTGGAAACTCGAAGCTCCATCATTCGTTAAATGCGCACAGTGCGGCGAATTGACACTTCCACACAGAGTTTGCAAATCTTGCGGTTATTACAAAGGCAAAGCTGTTATCAAAAAAGAAGCTTAATTCTTTTGTATAATTAAACAGTCAAGGGTAGGTCTTTCCTGCCCTTTATTTTTTTGCTTTCAAATAAAAATCAACGACTTTCTCTAATAGGTGAAGTGGGACCGTTTGCAGTGTATGAGGTAGTAGAATTATATTATACGACCCCATAAGTCACTTTCGGTGACAGCTTCTCCTGAAATGAGAGCCCTTATTTCACACTAACATTTGCGTAATAATTTTTGCAGACAATATTATTTTATCTTAATAATTTATAGAAAAATTATTAACAATATGCTATAATATATTGTTAGTAAAGTTTTTAATATCAAATCACTTTACAGGAGGTATTATGGCTGTTCAGATTATAGATGTTGTGCAGGATTCACCTGCCCATAAATACAATATTTTGCCAGGGGACCAGCTTGTTTCCATCAATGGTGAAGAAATATTTGACATGATGGACCTGCAGTTCTACTCCACAGACACACAGCTGGATGTGGTAATTTCCCGTGGCGGCGAAAATATCAGTCTGCACATCATAAAAGAGGACGATTACACTCCTCTGGGTCTTGAGTTCCAGACATATCTCATTGACAAACAGCACTCATGCAAAAACAAATGCATTTTCTGTTTTGTAGACCAGCTGCCAAAAGGTCTGCGCAAAGATATGTATTTCAAAGATGACGACGAAAGATTGTCCTATCTTTTCGGCAACTATATCACACTTACAAATCTTTCCCGCAGAGAAATAGACAGAATCAAAAAGATGAAAATTTCTCCAATCAACATCTCTGTTCATACAACTAACCCAGAGCTTCGTACATTTATGATGAAGAACCCTCGTTCTGCTGAAATAAATGATGTTATGGCGGAATTTGCCGAAGCTGGTATCATTATGAACACACAGATTGTTCTGTGCAAAGGTGTAAACGACGAAGAAAATCTTAAAGAGTCTATTGATAAGCTTCAGAGCCTTTACCCACAGGTAGCCAGCTGTTCTATCGTACCTATCGGTGTAACACGCTACCGTGATGGTCTTGCACCGGTGGAAACTTTCTCAAAAGAAGACTGTCGCCGTGTTATCGAACAGGTAAACCAGTGGACAGAAGAGTTCTACAGGCAGCATGGCGAACGCATTGTTTACCTGTCAGACGAATTTTATCTGCGTGCAGAATTGCCGATTCCACAGGCCGAATATTACGGCACATTCCCACAGATTGAAAACGGCGTAGGTATGGTGCGCACATTTATGGACAGTTTCGCAGAAGAACTGGAATACTATCAGGGTCTGGAAGAACCAGTATATGCTGATATTGTTACAGGCGAAGCTATGTATCCTGTGCTGTGTGATGTAATCGCACAGGCAAAAGAAGTGGCTGGCGATATGCTGAATATCACAGTGCACAAAATCAAAAACAATTTCTTTGGCGGTAATGTATGGGTTACAGGCCTTATCACTGCCACAGACATTATAGACCAGTTACAGGGTAAACTTACTTCCACCCGACTTCTCCTTTGCAACGATATGCTGAGAAGCGAACAGGATATGTTCCTTGATAACAAAACACCTGCTGATATTGAATCAGCCCTTGGTGTTAAAACTGAATTTTATCCAAACGATGGCCTGCAGATGGCACAGATGCTGCTGGGCACAGAGTATTAATATATATTTAGGAGGTACAATATGGCAAAACCAATGATTGCAATAGTGGGCAGACCAAACGTAGGTAAAAGCACACTGTTTAATAAAATAATTGGCACAAGAATCAGTATTGTTGAAGACACTCCTGGTGTAACAAGAGACAGAATTTACGCAGAAGGTGAATGGCTGGACAAAAAGTTTACACTGGTTGATACAGGCGGTATCGAACCAAAAGACAACAATACTATTCTCAAACACATCAAAGACCAGGCACAGATTGCTATTGACACAGCTGACGTAATCCTGTTTGTTACAGATATACGCAGTGGCGTTACAGCAAACGACTACGATGTAGCAACAATGCTGCTTAAAAGTGGTAAACCAACAGTTCTGGTGGTAAATAAATGCGATACAATCGGCAGGGTGCCAGATGATATCTATGATTTCTACTCACTGGGTCTTGGCCAGCCTTTCCCTGTTTCTTCCGTACACGGTCATGGCACAGGTGATATTCTGGATGAATGTTTCAAATACATCAAATATTCCGAAGAAGATGAAGACGAAGATGAAAAAATCTCCGTTGCAGTTATCGGCAGACCAAATGTTGGCAAATCCAGCCTTGTAAACAAAATTCTTGGTCAGCAGAGAATGATTGTACGTGACGAAAGCGGTACTACACGTGATGCTGTAGACAGCTATATCGAAAACAAACACGGCAAATTCATCTTTACAGATACAGCAGGTATGCGTAAAAGAGGCAATGTAGACGACGGTGTTGAAAGATATTCCGTTATCCGTGCCCTTGCCGCAGTTGACCGCAGTAAAGTATGTGTTATCATGATTGACGGCACAGTTGGCTTTACAGAACAGGACTCCAAAATCGCAGGCTATGCACACGAACAGGGCAAAGCATGTATCATCGCTGTAAACAAATGGGATGCTGTTGAAAAAGACGATAAAACAATGGATATAATGAGAAAAGACCTGATGGAAAACTTCAAATTTATGTCCTATGCACCAATCATCTTTATTTCAGCACAGACAGGTCAGCGTCTGGACAAACTGTTTGAACTGATTAAATTTGTAGACAACCAGAACTCATTCAGAACAACAACAGGTGTTCTCAACGATATTCTGGCAAGAGCGGTTGCACGTGTACAGCCACCATCAGATAAAGGCAAACGTCTGAAAATCTACTACATGACACAGATTTCCACACGTCCACCTACATTTGTTGCTTTCTGTAACGATAAAGAACTGTTCCATTTCTCATACCAGAGATATATTGAAAATCAGATTCGTGAAGTATTCGGACTTGAAGGTACACCACTGAGACTGATTATCCGTGAAAGAGGAGAATAATATATGATTTACCTGACCTTAGCACTTGTTTTTACTATAGGCTATCTTCTTGGTTCAATCAGCTTTGCTGTAGTTATCAGCAAAACATTTTATAAACAGGACATCCGTAACTTTGGCTCTGGCAACGCAGGCATGACAAACGTTCTGCGCACATTCGGAAAAAAAGCCGCCGCCGCCACCTTTGCAGGTGACTTTTTCAAAGGCGTTTTTTCAGTGTTAATCTGTAAAGCCATTATGAACAGCCAGCTGGTGGCTGGTGTGGAAAATCTTGAATTTTTCAAAGACCTTGCGCTGTACATCACAGTGGCAGGCGCACTTTTCGGCCACCTTAAACCAATTTTCTTTGGTTTCAAAGG
>JAZQYH010000123.1:0-1023 GCA_045633415.1 Oscillospiraceae bacterium
TGCTGTGTTTTCATTTGACTGCACTGTTACTGTGCCGTTTTCAAATGCTACATCAAGGGCATTTTCTGCTGGGTTGTTCTTGCTGTCTGTAATTATCCAGCTGAAGTTGTTTTCTGTAACTTCGTAATCAGCTGGTGTTGCAACAATATTTACTTTAGCTGTGCTGCCTGCTGGTGCATAGGCTGTGTTGATATTTATGCTTGTTTTTGACAGCTTGATTGCAGGTGCTTTGTTGTATGCTGTCACTGTCAGCGGCAGTTTCACTACCTGTTCTGAACCAGTTACATATGCTTCCAGCATCACTTTACCGCTTATTGCTTCACCAGCAGTGTCTATTGTAAACAGTCCTGTTTCTTCGTCATAGCCTGTTACTGTGTAGTTTTCGCTTGCTGCATAAGTTTTAGCGTCCTTTGCACTCATTTCAGCTACATCTGCTACTCTTACATCGTATACTCCAATATCAGAGAAGTTAACTTTCTTGTCATTGGACTGAAGGAAGATTTCTGTTTCTTCAGCATTGTCTCTGTATGTATTGAATGTTGCTTTTGTCTGTGAAAGTTTCAGCTTTGGTGCTGTATTCGCAGCACTTACTGCTGCTGCCACTTTTACAGGCACTGTGTAGCCTTCAACCATTACTTCCAGATACAGTTTGCCGCTTGCCTTACCTGTAAAGTCATCTGTAAGACTTACAGTAAGGTCATCATTGAGTACAATCCATTCCGGTAGTGCCGGTGTCTTGGCGGTTTCTTTGCTGTAATCTACATATGCTTCTGTGATATTTCCCTCTTTGCAGGTCAGTATCAATGGCATTGTATGTCCTGTGTAGAAACTGTTCAGTTTTACTGCATTTGCTTTCACTGTTGGCTGTTTTTTGTCTGCCTTCAGTGTAAGAGCCTCTGTAGTAAACTCTTCTCCGTTTACTACAACTGTTATTGCAGATTTATAGCTGCCTTTTACTGCCTTTACAGCAGCCGCATCATTTATATCTACAACCGGAACCACAATCAGAGTTCTGTCATCTTT
>JAZQYH010000124.1:0-6805 GCA_045633415.1 Oscillospiraceae bacterium
TTGGTTCGAGTCCAACTTGGGGAGCCAGGAAAGAAAGAAGATACGCAAATGCGTATCTTCTTTTTTTACCTTGTTTTTTTGTTGGACGAGAACAGGACGGCGACAGTAAGATTGGTATCAACACAAAGATAGGAGTCGCAACCAACAACCTGAATGGTTGTTGGTTAGTCCGCGGCCGCCTGCTGCGGCGAGTCCAACTTGGGGAGCCAGAAAGAAAAGGACACCATACGGTGTCCTTTTCTTTTTGCTTTCTTATGCTGGTATCAAACCAACAGCCTATGTATGAAGGCCACCTCTGTCGGACTTTAATCTGTGACGGAGCGAGGGCTGCCTGTGGCAGAGGGAGGAAGCCGGAGGAAGAGTAAGGTAAGGAGCAGGAGGGAGGTCGCACCAAGACCGACCAGCGTGCGACTATACTTTACTTCGTTCGGTCGTTGGGAAGGCAACAAGAATATTATTTTGATTTAACTTATGCTTATATATTGGTTCGAGTCCAACTTGGGGAGCCAGGAAAGAAAGAAGATACGCAAATGCGTATCTTCTTTTTTTACCTTGTTTTTTTGTTGGACGAGAACAGGACGGCGACAGTAAGATTGGTATCAACACAAAGACAGGAGTCGCAACCAACAACCTGAATGGTTGTTGGTTAGTCCGCGGCCGCCTGCTGCGGCGAGTCCAACTTGGGGAGCCAAAAGAAAAGGACACCATACGGTGTCCTTTTTTTTTGCTTTCTTATGCTGGTTTCAAACCAACGATTTATGTATGCAAGTCGCCCTTGGCGGACTTTAATCTGTGACGGAGGCGGCCGCTGCCTGTGGCAAAAACAGGGAGCCGGAGAAGGAGCTGGAGAAAGATATACCTGATTATTATTTTTATTCAAGCTATACATCGTTTTACATAACACAAATAATATGATATATTATTTTTTAAGTTTATAACATTCAGGTGGGGACAATGAAAATATACGAAGCTAAAAATCATATATTGATTCATTCAGATAATATTATACCGTTGATGCATCGTCATATGGCGGCGCATATTATCGTTTCTTTAGACGAAGATATCACCCTGCTTTCTGAAGGAAGAGAGTGTACAGCTAAAGCTGTGATGATACCAGCTGGTGTTTCGCATAAAATAAATAGTCTGGGCACTTCCTTGGTGTTTCTTTACGATTGCAATACATTGGTTTCCAGACATATAAAGCAGATAAAATTAATTCCAGAAGAAATATGCACTGAAATTAAAAGATTATATAATTCTTTAAATAAAGATTTCACCAGCAACGAATATTATAAATTTGAAAATACCTGCCTTAATATGATGGGAATATATTGCTGTGGCAATGCCGCTGTTGACGACAGAATAAAAAATGCAATGATGTATGTACAGTCTCATATTGGTGATAATTTAACTTGTAAAGCAGTGTCTGATGCTGTTTATTTGTCTCAAGGCAGATTTTCTCATCTGTTTAAAGAAAGTACAGGAATGACTTTTTCAGCTTATCTGATTTACCAAAGACTGATGTATGTTTATATGCAGATTATAAAAGGAAAATCTATAACAGAGGCTTCTCTTGAAGCTGGGTTTTCCAGCAGTGCCCATTTTGCTGATGTAAACCGCCGTATTTTCGGTATGTCTGCCACCAATATCACACAGGATTTGGAGTTTATCAAAATACAATAGCATATATCTGGAAGCGGTAATAGTAATATTGTGATATGCTTAAGCTGATTAATTCAGGGAGGCTATTATGAAAAAAACTGTTATAATATATGGTTCAACACACCATGGCAACACCTATAAACTGGTCAGGGCAATAGCTGACGAATATCAGCTGGATATCATTGATGCTACAAAAGAAACAAAGAAAGATATTTCGGGCTATGATTTGGTTGGCTTTGCTTCTGGTATAGATTTTGGCAGGTTTTACAGCGAAGTAGAAATATTTCTGGAAAATAACCTGCCAGAAAATAAAGAGGTGTTTTTTCTTTATACCTGTGCAAAGCATGATGACAGATTTACAAAATCCATTACAGAAAAAGCGCTGATAAAAAATGCCAAAGTGGTGGGGCAATACGGCTGTAAAGGCTACAATACCTATGGACCTTTAAAGCTGATAGGCGGAATGAACAAAAAGCATCCAGATAAAAAGGATATTGAAAATGCTATTTTGTTTTATGAATCTATAGCAAAATAATATAATTAATGTATAATAAATATAAATAAGGAGGGGATACAATGGCATATAAACTTATCGCAGTTGATATGGATGGAACATTGCTGAACTCTCAGGAGGAAATCAGTGAAAAAACTATAGAAGCTATAAAAAAGGCTGTGGATAAAGGCATTGTATTCACTCTTTCCACAGGCAGACCACTGCAGTGGACAAGGTAAAGTCTGTGGCAAGCTATATCACCGCATCAAACAACGAGGACGGTGTGGCAAAAGTTATAGAAAAGTACATGCTGGAACCGTAATGCAAGCTGAAAGTGTATAATCGTCTATTATGATTAAAAAATGCTGGACAAATAATAATATTTGTAGTATAATAACAAAGTTGTAAAAATAGTCAGTGCCGATAGCGCTCAGGTCCCACCCGTTCCCATGCCGAACACGGAAGTTAAACTGAGTAGTGCCGAAAATACTTGGATGGAGACGTCCTGGGAAGATAGGGAGGTGCTGACTTTTTTATTTTGCAGTGGTTTTACCACTGCTTTTTTGTTATATAAAACAAATGTCATATTTATAGACAACATTTATATAAACATTTATATATAAGAGTATAATTTTCAAGGGGGGAAGGAGTGTGAAAAATAAAAAGCTTATTATTGCTTTGCTGTTTGCAGTGGCTGTTAGGGGATATTTTATAAGTATCTATACCACAGGTGAAAAGCTGTGCCAGAAACTGGGCCTTGAAAATTCCAAGCTGGCGATGGCATATTATGACAATGGCGGCAAGGATATAACTTCTGTCGATTACAGTATGCAGTTTACTGACAGTCAGAGTGAGCTGGTGATTGATTATATAAAAGGCTTGCAACTGAAAAAGCACAGAGAAAGTTATATGGATGTAACAAACTTTGAAATGTACACATTTGATTTTCACTTTGATAAGGGTAGAACAGTAGTATATTTGATTAGCAATGAGTATGTTCAGGTTGTTTCCCCTGCCCAATATACCAGTGTTATATACAGAATTGTCAAATAAAGAAAATTATAAGATAACGAAAAAGACACAGCCTTGAAGCTGTGTCTTTTTTGTCGGGTGTATTTGGTGGTAATTGTAGATAACCAATGAATTTCAAGTAATTAAACACCAAATAATCTATCATTAAATACTTCCTACAAGCAGAATCTCATCTGCCACAAATATATAATAACATTAAAAAAATTATTTGCAAGTTTACTCATTTTTACTGTATATACAAAGTGTTGAAAAATCAGACAGATTGTTAATTATTTGTCGACAAGTTGCACAAATGAGCATAAATGAATATATATGAAAACGGCAGAAAATTGTAAATTTATAACAATAAAGTCTTTATTTTGCGTCTATAAACTGTGCATATATACAAAAATGATTAAAATGTGTAAATTTATATAAAACAGTTGTTTTTTATGGGAATACAGTAAAATATTGTAAGAACACTGTAAAATGCACACAGCAAAATCAGATGTAGCTTTACCGTGTACAAACGGAGCGGAAAAATCAAACCCGAAAATCAAGCGAAAACGCAATATTGATAATATACAAAAAACTTGTATTTTTATGTTTTTGTATTATAATGTAGATATTACTTCATATAGGAGAGAGATTATGAAATATGTAACAGAGGGCTATCAGCCAGCTAAAGTACTGCAGTACTTTGAAGACATCGCAAGAATTCCACGTGAAAGCGGCAACGAAGCTGCTGTGGCACAGTATGTTTATGAATGGGGCAAAAATCTGGGACTTTATGCATGGAAAGATGAACACAACAATGTGGTTATCAGAAAACCTGCGTCACCAGGCTGTGAACACCTGCCATACATTATGCTGCAGGGACATCTGGATATCGTGGCTGTGAAACTGCCGGAATCAGACCATAACTTTGACACAGACCCATTGCCACTGTATGTGGAAAACGGCATTCTCCGTTCAAAAGGCACAACACTGGGCGCTGACAACGGCAATGCTGTTGCATATATGATGGGTATTCTGTCAGATAGCAGTCTGGTACATCCACCTGTTGAATGTGTGTTTACATCCGGTGAAGAAATTGGTCTTGTAGGTGCAGAAAAATTATCTGCAGATGCATTTGTATCAAAAAGAATGATTAATATGGACGCTGGCGGTGAAGACCAGTCAGTTACTACAGTAGGCTGTGCTGGCGGCTTTGAAAGTAAAATGCGCCAGAAACCAATATGGCAGGAAGCTAAAGGTGAATTTATCTCCCTGTTTATTCATGGTCTTAAAGGTGGTCATTCCGCAGGCGCTATTAATATGGGTCGTGGCAATGCCGGTAAGCTTATGGCAAGAATCATCAATCATGTTTCACTTAAAACAAAGACTGTTGTATCTACAATCAACGGCGGTACAAAACAGAACGCCATTATGTCTGATGCAAAAGCTGTTATCAGTGTAGAAAATCTTGAAGTAGCTCTGAAAGCCATTGAAAAAACAGTGGCAGATATCAAAGACGAACTGCGTGCAACAGACGAAGGCTTTGTATGTGAATTTGGTCCATGCCCAGCGCCAGAAAAAATGCTGGATGATGTACAGAGCAAAAAACTGGTACAGTTTGTGCTTGCAATCCCAGCTGGAATGAGAGATATGTCTTTTGAAATTGAGGGCTATGTACTTAATTCCAACAATCTGGCGGCTGTACAGGTGTGGGATGATGAAATACTTGTATGGACACTTGGTCGTGCAGGTGATGATTCCCGTCAGGACGCTATGGGTGAAGAAGTTCACTCACTGGCAGATGTATTTGGCTATGAAGTAGAAGTTGGCGCACATTTCTATGGCTGGAAATACAACCCAAAATCAACTCTTCGTGGTCTCCATTCAAAACTGTTCAAAGAAAAATTTGATATTGACCTTCATGTAGAAGCAACTCACGGTGGTCTGGAATGTGGCGTATTCTGTGGCAAGGAACCAGAAATGGACATTATCTGCTTTGGTCCTGTTGGCGGCGGAGCACATACACCTGAAGAATGGCTGGATATTAAATCATTTGGCGAAATTTACGACTATCTGGTTTACTTCCTTGAACAGCTTACAAAAGAATAATTAATTTTGAGAATATAACAACTAAAAGGAGAATTTACTATGAAATATGTAACAGCTGGTTATGAACCTCAGGACATCCTGCAGTACTTTGAAGACCTGGCAAGAATCCCACGTGGCAGTGGCAACTGTGCGGCAGTAGCAGAATATGTTTACAACTGGGGTAAAGATTTAGGCCTTGATGCCTACAAAGATGAATATCACAACGTTATCCTGAAAAAACCAGGCAGCGCTGGTTGCGAAGATATGCCACCTGTACTTCTGCAGGGTCATCTGGATATCGTGGCAGTTAAACTGCCAGAAAGCGACCATAACTTTATGACAGACCCACTGCCACTGTATGTGGAAGATGGCAAACTCCGTTCAAAAGGTACAACACTGGGCGCTGACAACGGCAACGCATGTGCATATATGATGGGTGTTCTGGCGAGAAAAGATCTTGTACATCCACCAATTGAATGTGTATTTACAGCAGACGAAGAAATCGGTCTTATAGGTGCTGAAAAACTGGACGAATCCAAATTCACAGCAAAAAGAATGATTAACATGGACGCTGGCGGCGAAGACCAGACAGTTACATGTGTTTCCTGTGCAGGCGGTATCGAACTGATTATGACACAGAAACCAATCTGGCAGGAAGCTAAAGGCAATTTCGTTTCGGTGTTTGTTCATGGTCTTAAAGGCGGTCACTCTGCAGGTGCTATCAACTCTGGCCGAGGCAACGCTGGTAAATTGATGGCAAGAATTCTTAATTCTGTATCCCTTGAAACAAAAACTGTTGTGGCAAAAATGTATGGCGGTCAGAAAATGAACGCTATCATGTCTGAAATGGAAGCAGTTATTTCTGTAGAAAATCTTGATGTTGCACTGAAAGTAATTGAAAAAACAGTGGCAGATATCAAAGAAGAACTGCGTGTAACAGACGAAGGCTTTGTATGTGAATTTGGCCCATGTGAGGCACCAGAAAAAATGCTGGACGATGTACAGAGCAAAAAACTGGTTGCCTTTGTTCTGGCAATGCCAAACGGCGTAAGAGATATGTCTTTTGAAATCGAAGGTCATGTACTCAACTCCAACAACCTTGGTGCTGTATGGGTAAGTGATGAAGAAATCAGAGTATGGACATTTAACCGTTCAGGCGATGATTCCCGTCAGGAAGCTATGGCAGAAGAAATCAAATCTCTGGCAGGTATCTTTGAATACGATGTAAAACAGGGCGCTAAATTCTTTGGCTGGAAATACAACCCTGATTCAAAAATGCGTGAAATCCACACAAAACTGATGAAAGAAAAATTTGACATTGACCTTGTTATGGAAGCAACTCACGGTGGTCTGGAAACAGGTGTATTCTTTGGCAAAGAACCAGAAATGGATATCATCTGCTTCGGTCCAAAAGCTGGCGGCGCACATACTCCGGAAGAATGGCTGGATATTGAATCCTTTGGCGAAATGTTCAAATATCTGTGTGACTTCCTTGCACAGCTGACAAAAGAATAACCAATTTAAAAGCAGCGGCGCATACCGCTGCTTTTCTTT
>JAZQYH010000125.1:0-47171 GCA_045633415.1 Oscillospiraceae bacterium
ACCGATCATGACTTTTTCTTTTGCGCATAACAATTTCAACGTCCGTGATCTGGACAGATCTCTCGAGTTTTACAGGCAGGCTTTGGGGCTGACTGAGATTCGCCGTGTAACTGCCGGTGACAACAGCTTCATCCTGGTATACCTTGGGGATGCATCGGGCAGCGCCCATTCTCTGGAGCTCACCTGGCTGCGCGACTGGGATCGGCCCTACGAACTGGGTGATAACGAGTTCCATCTCGCATTTACGGTGGATGACTTCGAAGCAGCCCATGCCCACCACAAAGAAATGGGCTGTATCTGCTATGAAAATCCAGCAATGGGCATTTACTTTATCACTGACCCAGATGGCTACTGGCTGGAAATTGTACCAACAAGATAGTATATATCCTAATCAAGACAGAGGTATAAGCACCTCTGTCTTTGTTTTTTAATATACAATCCATCTGAATCCACATATAAAAAGTATTATCCCTTGCAAAATTTTTACAAAAATGTATAATTATATTTTGTATGACGTAATTTTACGGAGGATAATTATGGGTTTAAATTCACCAAAAGAAATTGCACAGAATTATGTGGCAATCGGTAAAACAAAAGCCAACATGGCTATAGATAAAATGTTTATGCTGGCTGTAATTGCAGGTGCTTTTATTGCATTTGGCGGTATCGGTGCAGCAACAGCAGCAGTAGGCGTAACACCATCATCAGTAGGTAAATTAATCAGCGGGTGTGTATTCCCGGGCGGTCTTACACTGGTACTGCTGGCTGGCAGTGAACTGTTCACAGGTAACTGTCTGCTGTCTATCCCTCTTCTTGAAAAAGAAATCACAGTAAAACAGCTGCTTCGCAACTGGATTGTGGTTTACTTTGGCAATATGGTTGGTGGTATGCTGGTAGCAGCGGGTCTGGTATATTCCGGTCAGTACAATATGTTTGATGGTGCACTGGCTGTATCTGCATTTTCCACAGCCGCTGCAAAATGCACACTTTCCTTTTCTGATGCTTTTATAAAAGGTATTTTCTGCAATGTGCTGGTTTGTCTGGCTGTATGGGTATCTTTCTCTGCAAAGGATTCAGCTGGTAAGGTAATCAGCCTGTTCTTCCCTATTTTGATTTTTGTTATCTGTGGTTTTGAACACTGTGTTGCAAATATGTACTACATCGGTGCTGGTCTGTTTGGCAAAAATGTACCAGCCTATGTAGCGGCCGCAACAGCAGCTGGTGTAAATCTGGATGTAATCACATGGAAAAACTTTTTTGTAACAAACCTTATTCCTGTTACGCTGGGCAATATTGTGGGCGGTGCAATCTGTGTAGGTGCTTTCTACTGGTTTATCTATCTTAAAAAATCAAAATAAAATTGTATAACTGATAATTTGTTGACAGCAGTATTTTCTGCTGTCAATTTTTATATCTATATGTTATAATGAATTGTAAAAATTGTGTAAAATTGAAAGAGTACGATTAATGAAAATACGCACGAAAAAAATGTCTTATGAGCAGGTTTTAAAACAGCCAAGGCTTAAACACAAAACACCTATGAAACCACAGATGTGGGTGGCTACAATAGTTCGTATTGTATGTCAGGAAGCATTGTGGAGAACAAAATTTACATATACTACCGAACGTATGGAACTGGTAAAAGACCAGCCATGCCTTATTCTTATGAACCACTGCAGTTTTACAGATATGAAACTGGCATATGGTATTTTTTATCCACAAAAGCTGGGTATTGTAACCTCTGTAGACGCCATGACAGGTATTCTGGGCAAGTTTATGCGTCTGCTGGGCTGTACACCAACACACAAATATGTTTCTGACATGTCGCTGATTAAAGATATCAGATATATGCTGAAAGAAAATAAAACAAGTGTACTGATGTACCCAGAGGCTGGTTATTCATTTGATGGCTGTGCCACAGCTATGCCAAAAAGACTGGGCACTCTAATGAAACGTCTGGGTGTACCTGTGGTAACAGTAATTACACAGGGTGCTTTCCACAGAGACCCACTGTACAACATGCTCCAGATAAGAGATGTAAAAGTAAGTGCACATGTAAAATGCCTTGCCACCGCTGAAGAAATAAAAGAAAAATCTGTAGAAGAGCTGGATGCAATGCTGGCTGAAGACTTTTCTTTTGACAACTTTGCTTGGCAGAGAGACAACAAAATTTTCATCGATGTTCCTTTCCGTGCAGATGGATTACATAGAATTCTTTACAAATGCCCACATTGTGGCAATGAAAAGCATATGGAAGGCAAAGGTATACACTTAACCTGCCACTCCTGTAACAAACAGTGGACAATGGATGAATACGGACAACTGTCAGCAAACGAAGGCGATACTGAATATCCACATATTCCAGACTGGTATAAATGGCAGAGAGAATGTGTAAGAAAAGAACTGGAAGACGGCACATATCTGCTGGACACAGATGTAGATATAGTCATGCAGGTAAACCTTGACTGTGTGTACAAAATCGGTTCAGGGCGCCTCGTACATAATCAGGATGGTTTTCGTTTAACCGGCGGGGATGGTAAACTTGATTACAACCAGTCTCCTACATTTTCACACACATTGTATTCAGACTATTACTGGTACGAAATGGGCGATGTAATCGGCATTGGCGACAATGAATTTTCATATTTCTGCTTCCCACCAAAAGATGTGTCTGTAACCAAAGCAAGATTGGCTACAGAAGAGCTGTATAACATGAAAAAGAAGCGTAGAACAAAGGTAAACCAGGGGTAAACTGGCGGTTTAGCCAACTAAACTTTGAGTCGGTTGAGTATACACAGCACCGCTGTTATGATGAAACCAACAAAAAACACCCCGAAAGGAAATAAAGACTATGAAAAAAACACTTGGAACAATGATTGCAGAACTGAGAAAGCAGCACGGAATGACACAGCTGGAACTTGCTGATAAAATGGGCGTTACTGATAAAGCAGTATCAAAATGGGAAAGAGATTTGTCCTGCCCAGACATCAACTCACTGCCAACTCTGGCAGAAATTCTTGGTGTTTCTGTGGAAGAACTTATGCAGATTAAAAAAGAAGCCGATGCACCTGTAAGCAATGTAGTCGAAATAATGGATATTGCACCAAAGGCCGTGGCAATGGCTATGGGTGTGGCAGTGGCAGTGCTGACAACAATGAACAGCCTGGACACAAAATCCGCCATAGTAATGCTGGGTATCGGTCTTGCCTGTGTTGGTATCTCTTTGATGAATGACAAAAAATAATATAAAATCCGCTGTAATTTTACAGCGGATTTGTTTTTACTATTTTCTGAAACTTTGTAAATATTGTTTTCTCACCTATATTGTTGTATAATAAAATTTACATTAGTAAGTTTATAGGAAGTATAGATATATGAATAAAATTTTTGACAGCCACAGCCACTATAACGACTCATCTTTCAAAGAAGATTACAAAGAAGTGCTGAAACATATTCAGGAGAGTGGTGTAGGCAATGTTGTAAATGTAGGTGCTGATATTGAATCTGCCCGCCTTGCAAAAAAACAGACAGAAGAAAATGATTTTATGTATTTTTCTGCCGGTATCCATCCACACGATGCTATACAGGCAAGGGATGAAGCTATAATGGCTGAAATCGAAGAAATGCTGGCACATCCAAAAGCTGTTGCTGTTGGTGAAGCTGGTCTTGATTACCACTTTGACGATTCATGGTCACCAGAAGTACAGAAAGAAGCATTTGTAAAACAGATTCAGCTGGCAAATAAATACGACAAACCACTGATTATCCACACACGTGATGCAATGCAGGACACACTGGATATCCTTAACGAATACCCACTGAAAAGTGGTGTGGTGCACTGTTATTCCGGCAGTCGGGAAAGCTGTAAACAGCTGGTGAAAATGGGGCTGTACATCGGTTTTACAGGCGTAGTCACATTTAAAAATGCACGCAGAGCACTGGAAAGCATGAAAGTAGTACCGCTGGACAGACTGCTGATTGAAACAGACTGCCCATATATGGCACCAGAACCAAACAGAGGCAAACGCTGTGATTCATCAATGCTTCATTTTGTAGCACAGAAAATGGCTGACGAACTGGAGCTGACAAAAGAAGAAATTATCCGCATTACAAACGAAAATGCAAAAAAACTTTTTAATTTAGAATAAAAAATACCGCTATGAATAATCATAGCGGTTTTATTTTACCAGTCTTTTGCAGAATCTGCTGTTTTCTGCAGATAGGCATAATACTGTGACGCATGATACCCATCACACACTGAATGGTGTACCTGCAGACTGAACGGTAATTTTACTTTTTCATTTTCTTTAATTAATTTACCTGTGGTAATGATAGGTGCCAGCCATGTGCCACTGGTATACAGATTCAGATTGAATGATGTGAATTCTATCCAAGGTATTGATGAAATATCAAAACAGTTTGATGGCATATCAGTCATCGGAAACATCTTTGCACCATTTTCGACGCTGTTCATAATTTCCACACAGTCATTATAGAATGTTGAAAAGCTATCATTGTATGGACACCATAAAACTTTGAATTTCTCACAGTCCTTTGGCATATATGTGAAGGACGGATTTACAACATCATAATATCCCACCTGACCTTTATCATTATGATTAAAGCGCATAAACTGAAATTTGTTGGCGGCCTTGGCAATCCACCATATCAGTACAGGATATAACTTATATTCTTTTTCTTTGCACAAATTATAGATGCATGTTATATCCACATTGACTGTAACACTGTATGTACAGCAGGCGTTGGAATAATAATGATTGAAATATTCTTTTCTGTCCCAGTTTTCTACATCAATTACATTAAAGTTCATATTAGTCCTCTATCAGAAAATCACAGTCTGGAGCGGCATACCGCCAGAAGTAAAAAGCGGCAGTGGTACGATATGGCGAAAATTTATCTGTCAGTTGGTGAAACTCTTTTTCAGACAGACTTTCCAGATTATAAAGGCGCATAATACCACGGCGTATTGCCAAATCTCCGTAAGACAGCACATCGCCACGTGCCATGGAAAAAGTCAGCATCATTTCAGCTGTCCATTTGCCTACACCTTTCAATGAAACCAGTTTTTCAATAACCTCATCGTCTGACAAACTATTTAAACTGTCAATGTCAAACTGCCCGTTCACAATTTTCTGCGAAAAGTCTTTGATGTAACCAACTTTTCTGTAAGATATACCCACGCTTTTCAGTTCTTCATCTGGGGTATTTACTACAATTTCAGGAGTCAGAATACCAAATTTATCTTCTATTCTTTTTCTGATGGTAACATGTGCCGCAGTGGAAATCTGCTGACCAACAATACTGTCTGCCAGCGCATAGTAGAGATTTGGTCTGATTTCACGATAAATATGGCCCACTTTGTCTATAAGGCGAGCCATTTTTTCATCTTTGCTTTTTAAATAATCTGTTTCAATATGTGAATATTCAAAATATTGTGTCATAATTAAATATCTTTTTCCCAGATTTCTTCGATTACACCAGGTGCCACTTCTTCTTCAGGTGTTTCCTTTGTAATAACAAAACCAAGTGTGCGGTACATTGTTCTGGCGGCATTCAGCACATTGTATGTAGAGAAATACAGGTGGTTATAGCCCATTTCCTTTGCCATATCCATAGCTGTTGTAAACACCAGTCTGCCTACACCTTTGCCACGTGTGAATGGTTCAACAAAGAAAAAGCGCAGACGACCCACACCGTTTTCTTCACCCATAAAAGTAATGGTACCAGCAAATTTATCTTCTACTTTAGCTATAAGCATAAAGTCTTTTTCTGGGTTATATGTTTTTGGGAATGCATCAATAGCCGCTGTTGCATATTTGTTGAAAAATTCTGAAAAGCCATATTCAGAGCCAAAAATTTCAACATGGCGTTTTTTGGAATATTCAATATCTTCCTGTGTAAAAGTTGTTGTCAGCAATACATCATTTACTATTTTTTCCATTTTTCTTTGCTCCTTCTTTTGCCTGCTGATTTCTACGTTTCTGCACACTTTTTCTTCTTACGCTGAAACCGAAATCACCTATCTGTTTGCCAAGGGCGAAATATTCACCATGGGCATAAGCGCACAGACCTGCCTTTGATAAATGCAGTTTGCCTTTTTCATCCAGCAGACTTTCATCTACATTTACACCTACAATGTCTGCAATAAACATATCATGGCTGCCAAGATGAACAATATCTATAACCTTACATTCCAGATTTACAGGGCTCTGGTCTACCATAGGTGCATCTACCTTTACACCTTTTGTAACTGTGAGACCACACTTTGCCAGCTTATCTTCTTTAGCGCCTGTACGGCAACCACAGTAATCCACTGCCCTTACTATTTTTTCAGTAGGCAGATTAATAACAAATTCTCCGCTTTCCTTGATAAGATTGTATGAATATCTTTCAGGGCGTACACTTATATATGTTTTTGGTGGTATAGTGTTGAGAATTCCTGTCCAGCCTATTGTAAGCGCATTTGGTTTTTCCATAGTGCCACAGCTTACAAGTGCTGGTGGTACAGGACCAAGCATAGCGCCACCAGGCCAATGTTGTTTTTTCATAAATCCACCTCTCAATTTTCTTATAAAAATAATTATACTACAATTTGCATAAAAATTAAACATCAATTTTGGTTTGTGAGTAATTTATAATTATGATAAAATAATACCATTGATTTATATGTGGAGGAACTACAATGGATATTATTTTTGACAGAAGAAGTGTTAGAAAATACACAGACCAGAAAATTGAACCAGAAAAAATAGACAGAATGTTACGTGCCGCTATGCAGGCACCATCTGCAACAAATCAGCAGCCATGGGAATTTCTGGTTATTGATGATAAAGAAACTATTGTAAAACTGGCAGACTTCAGCCAGTATGCAAAAATGCTGCCAGGCGCACCATTGGCAATGGTTATTCTGGAAAAACAGGGCATGCGTGCACCACGGTTCACAGAACAGGATTTGGGTGCATGTGTACAGAACCTTATGCTACAGGCTGTAAAAGAAGGTCTGGGCACTGTATGGATGGGCGTAGGCAGAGGCAGTGAAAGAGAAACCTTCCTGACAGAAATGTTCAACCTGCCAGAAACAGTAAAACCATTTGCAGTGCTGGCTATCGGCTACCCAGCTGATGAAAATGCAAATAAATTTGTAGACAGATACGACGAAACAAGAGTACACTATAACAAGTATTAAAAAAGAAAAGCACCCATAAGGGTGCTTTATTTTTTATTGATTAATAAGAGTTGCCTGTAGCAGAACCGTTGAGAATTTTGATAGCTGAAGATGTACCCAGTCTTTCTGCACCAAGAGCGATGAATTTTTCCATATCGTCTCTTGTACGGATGCCGCCAGCTGCTTTGATTTTGCATTTGCCTTCACAGTATTTTGCAAACAGTTCTACATCGTGGAATGTAGCACCAGCTGTGGAGAAGCCTGTGCTTGTTTTGATAAAGTCTGCGCCTGCATCTGTTACACATTTGCACAGTGCAATTTTTTCTTCATCAGTAAGCAGACATGTTTCGATAATAACTTTCAGGATTTTGTCACCGCAAGCCTGTTTAATCTGTCTGATTTCTTCTGTGATGTATTCCCATTCTGCATCTTTGGCTTTGGAAATATTGATAACCATATCAACTTCCTGTGCACCTTTTTCAATAGCATCTTTTGCTTCAAAAACTTTTGCAGCTGTAGTCATAGCACCCAGAGGGAAACCGATAACTGTACATACTGGAATTTTATCCCCCAGAATACCTACTGCATATTCAATAAAGCCTGGGTTGATACAGATTGACGCTGTATTGTTTTCCAGTGCTTCTTCACAAATTCTTTTGATATCTTCTTTTTTAGCATCAGCTTTAAGAAGTGTGTGGTCAACCATTGCAAGAATTTCCTGATTTGTCATAATTGCCTCCATTTTTTGCCGTTTAAGCTTGTTTTAAGTATATTTTAGCACTATTTTTCAGTTTTGTAAACTCAATATGCGTGCAATGTTTTCCATTGTGGAATGTAGATTTTTATGAGCATTCTGTGCTGCAATTTCAAAAGGTACAGGCTGTAAATTAGTGGTAAACACCGCTGTCACACCTTCATTATAAGCACTCTCCCAGCCGTCGGCCACACTGCCAACCACAGCGATGACAGGTTTACCCTTTGTCCTGCGGGCTATTCCTATAACGGCTTTGCCTGAAAGGGACTGGCTGTCCAGACGTCCTTCACCTGTAAAAATATAGTCTGCATCTTCAATCTGTTTTTCAAAGTCTATGGTATCAAGAATAAGGTCTACCCCTGGGCGAAGACTTCCGCCTAAAAAAGCACATACACCAAAACCCATACCGCCTGCGGCACCAGCACCTTTGAACAGGTGGTAGTCTGTACCTGTCTGTTTTGTCGCAACATCGGCAATATATCTGAGGTTGTTATCCAGCATATATACCATTTTTTTATCTGCACCCTTTTGTGGTGCAAAAATATATGCGGCGCCTTTTTCACCATAAAGTGGATTGTCTATATCGCACATTGCAATAATCTGAGTTTCATTCAGCAAGCATTCCGCTTTTTTAGTATTATATAGGACTATATTGTTAATACTTTCACCTGTAGGGATAAATTCTTCACCTTTCTGATTATAGAATTTCACCCCTAATGCCGCCGCCATACCAGCACCAGCGTCGTTTGTACAGCTTCCTCCAAGGCCTAAAATAACCTTTTTAGCGCCATTTTCCACTGCATGACGGATAAGCTGACCAACACCATAAGTAGTGGTTGTAGCAGGATTTTCCCTGCCTTTTGCGCTTGGCAGTGATGCACACATAGCCATTTCCATAACAGCCACGTCATCTTTTACTGCATAGTAAACTTCTTTCTCTTCCATAAAGGCGTTCATGGCTTTTGTCACCACTTTTTTATAGCCGTCCATCTGTAGAAAGCAATCTGTTGTGCCTTCCCCACCATCAGCCAGAGGCAGAGAAATAATTTCGCTGTCTGGGAAATATCTTTTCAGAACAGCGGAAGAAATATCGCAATATTCCCCTGCTGTTACCGTACCTTTGAAAGAATCTGGAATAAGAATAAATTTTTTCATATTTTCCTTATATAACTACAGGCGGATTGCTCCGCCTGTGATTTTATTTCTGATAGTATTTATTGATGCTGTCTGCCTGATTTGCAGGTGTAAGAATCATTTCTGGAATCTGTACATTTTCTGGCAGGTTACATACATAAGCAACTGCCGCACCGATGTCGTCTGCTGTAAGGGCATCAATACCTGTGTAAACAGCTTTTGCTTTGTCTTTATCACCACGGAAACGGATAATGGAGAATTCTGTTTCTACAAGACCTGGTTCGATACATGTAACTCTGATTGGTGTGTCCATAAGGTCGATACGCAGCCCATCTGTGATGTATCTGATAGCCGCTTTACTGCCACAGTATACTGCACCGCCACCGTAAGCGATGTTACCGGCTACAGAACCCATGTTTACAACCACACCTTTGGCTTTTCTTTCAACCATCTGTGGTACAACAGCTTTAATCATATACAGAACGCCTTTTACGTTTGTATCAATAACTACATCGTAGTCTTCCATAGAGCTTTCAAACACTTTTTCAGTGCCAACAGCCATACCAGCATTGTTGATAAGAATATCGATATCTTTCCATTCTTCTGGCAGAGAAGCCATTTTTTCTTTAACATCTGATGATTTGCTTACATCCATAATCAGTGGGTAGTGTTTTACACCCAGTGCATCCAGTTCTTTTCCCAGTGCATCCAGTCTTTCCTGACGACGACCTGAAATAATAACATTTGCACCCAGTTTTGCCAGTTCAATAGCTGATGACCAGCCGATACCACTTGTTGCACCTGTAACTATAGCGATTTTTCCTTTGATTCTGCTTTCCATAATTATACCTCTCTAAAACAGCATATCGCCGTTAATATCCTTGATTGTTTTTGCACCACACATAGACATAATATCAGCCAGTTCAGCTTTCAGTTTGTCTGTATAAACTTTAATACCTTCCTGTGCACCACCATAAACCGCTGTAACGTATGGACGTGCAATAATTACTGCATCTGCACCAAGAGCAAGTGCTTTGAAAATATCAAGACCTGTACGGATACCGCCGTCAACGATAATTTTCATTTCACCGCCAACAGCTTTTACGATTTCTGGCAGAACTTCAGCTGTGGATGGTGTGCCGTCAAGAACACGACCACCATGGTTTGATACAACGATAGCTGCCGCACCTGCTTCTTTGGCTTTAAGAGCACCTTTAACTGTCATAACACCTTTTACAATAAATGGTGCTGGTGACAGAGAAACTATTTCTTTCATCTGCTGTACAGTTTTGCCGCCTGCTGGTGGTGTCATATTTTTAAGGAATGGCAGACCAGCCGCATCTACGTCCATAGCAACTGCGAAACAGCCGCTGTCTTTGATGAGTTCAAATTTTTCTTTGATTGTGTCAATATTCCAAGGTTTGATTGTAGGAACACCACAACCTTCATATTTTGTTATGGCCTTTGCCGCTGCCTGCATAACTGCAGGGTTTGTGCCGTCACCTGTGAAAGCCGCAATACCTGCATCTTTTGCACCGCTGATAATAATATCGTTGTATTCTTCATCTGTGTACTTTTCGCCATAATGTAGTTTTACTGCGCCAACAGGGCCAGCGAAAACAGGAATATCAAATTTTTTGCCAAAAAATTCAACTGATGTATCTGGTGTAACATTTTCACACAGAGTATCCATATTGATACGGATTTCCTGCCATTTGTCATAGTTGCGGATGGCTACATCGCCATTGCCTTTTGCACCCGGACCAGGAATCCGATTTTTGCACCGTTTACCATTGCACACAGGGCAAGCCTTGCAATATGGGCCGATATTGCCACGTGCAGATTCAAGTACCTGTTTGTAATCCATAATGTATCTCCTTTGGGTTAAATACGATTTTCAACTAATTAAATCATAACTCAAAATGGATATTAATTCAATATTTTATTATAAAACTGATATAAACAAAATATAAAGGGAAAACCTCCCTTGTGTATGGGAGGTGGGTAAAATTCGCAAATATCAGAATTTGAATCTGTCTGGATTTTTGTCGATAAAATGAACCATAACCAGAGCCAGTACAAGACAGATAACGCCCTGTATAGCATTTGCTGGAACATTTACCAGTGATGGATAAAAACCATAAAGTACACTTTCCAAAAACAGATAGCCTACAATCATAACTATTTCCGCAATAACACCGCTTATTACCTTAGTTTTTTTCACCAGTTTATGTGCAATAACAGCCATTACACCTTTGATTACAAAAGTGGCAGGTGCATACAAAACATAACCGCTGAACATATCAGCCATGGCACTGCCCATACCTGCCGCCATGAAGCCATATACTGGTGGCAACAGCCATCCGGCCAGTAATACAACACTGTCACCCAGATTTACATAGCCGTTAAGTGGAGAAGGCACTTTTATTACCATTGTGGCTACACATACCAAAGCTGCGAACATAGATGACCGTACCAAAATTTTTGTTGTATTCTTTTCTCTATTCATATTTTATCTCTCCTGCTTATAAAAGGTCCTGATTGTATATAGCTCTGACACCGCCGATAAATTTAGGGCGTGTGCGTGCAGCTATAACCAGTGCCTGTCCAATCATATTGTTTTCAAGGCGCAGAGGCACTGCCACTTTTTTCAGATGCATACCAATAAGGGTAAAACCAATGTCTATACCCGCATCTGCTTTGATTTCTTCCAGTACAACAGGGTCTTCAAAATGCGCATAAGCCTGTGTTGCAAAAGAGCCGCCAGCCTTTGGCTGTGGAACAACATTTACTGGTTCTGCAAAAGGAACTGCTTTTCTTTCAACAACTATTGCTCTGTTAAGATGTTCACAGCACTGAACAGCAATATAAATGCCTTTTTCTCTGGCATAGCTGTGAATAGCTTCAAAAATAATAGCCGCTGTGTCAGGGCTGGAATTGGAGCCGATTTTAGAGCCGATTATTTCACTGGTTGAGCAACCGATTACCATAATATTGCCCCGTTTAAGATTAGCCTTTTCTACAAATTCTTCCATCAGGTTTCGAGCCTGCATAGTAAGTTTTTCTTTCATTTTAACTTCCTCCAAAATATATAGACTTATTTATTGACCATTTTAATCAGTTCTGCCAGTAGTGGTTCAAATATTGGACCATATGTATGCTGTGGGTATTTTACTGTCTCTTTTAAACATTTCACCACAAACTGTGATGCCATCTGTGCGCTTTCACAGGCTGTATAACCTTTTAACACTGCACCTGTGAAAACCGATGCAAACACATCACCTGTGCCCGGTGAAGATTTTGCAACTTTTTCATGGCAAAGATATGTGTATTTTCTATCTTCATAAACTGCCACACCTATTGTTCCTTCATTAAAAGTTACACCTGTAAGAACAATATTTCTGCATCCCATAGCAGAAAGTTTTTTTAATATTTTTTCTATAAAATCTTCATCATATTTTTCTTGATATGGGGTATCTGTCAGCAGGCAGGCTTCTGTGATATTTGGTAAAAGGTAATCTGCTTTTGATATATTGTTTTTAACCTCTTCAACAAAATTCTGATCAACCCCTGGGTAAAGCTGACCATCATCAGCCATTGCAGTGTCTATTATTTTTATAGCATCTGGCTCCAGGCAGGTCTGTATTACTTTTTCAAGATTTCTTAACTGGGATATATTGCCCATATAACCCGAATATAAGGCTGAAAATTTAATGTTTTGCTGTTTCCACTGATTACATATTTCAGCCATATCTGCTGATAAATCCCTGAAAGAATATTGTTCAAAGCCAGTGGTATGGTTTGACAAAAGGCTGCAGGGCAACACCGCAGTCTCAAAACCATATACTGACAATATAGGCAATGCCACTGTAGAGGAACACTGGCCTACACAGGAAATATCCTGCACTGTAATAATTCTTTTATAACTCATAAAACACCTCTGTTGCCTATTATGTTAACAGACAGATGTGTTTGAATAATTGTTTTTATGTTAAATATAAACATCAACAAATCTGCAAATTTTAATAGATTATTCATAAATTGATAACCTATTATGAACAAAATAATACAGGCACAGCATTCTGGCGCTGCGCCTGTATGTTCATTGTTCAATTTTCAGATTATGTACATAACAAGATTGATTGTTAAACTTTAATATTTGCAACATTGTCAGCTACTTTACTCAATAAGGATTTAAGTGTGTTGATTTCTTCTTCTGTAAGATTTTCCACTACTGCATTTTCAAAATTATCTATACATTCCCTGTGGTGCTGGCCAACTGCTTTCGCTTTTTCTGTAAGTACCAGTTTTTTCAAACGTGCATCAGATGCCACTGACTGACGCATGATATATCCGTTTTTTTCCATGGTGTCGAGCACACTGCTTACTGATGAACGGCGGATTTTAAACTCTGCCTCAATATCTTTCTGATATACATCTTTACCCTGATGGTCATTGTATTCAATAAAGCCAAGAATACGTGCCTGTAAACCGTTAAGATTAACATCACCAAATGAAGCATCAAGACGCACTTTCATCATGTGAGCATTATCCAATATAAATTTTGCCAATCTGTGTTTGTTCCCCATAAGTCCTCCTGGTTAGAACTCTAATTGTTAGATTTCGTACTTTTATCAATGCCAATATTATAGCATTATATACAAAGTGTTGTCAATCCACCAAGTTTGAACGTTAAGTGAATAAAAACAATCAACACTAGTGTAAGTGTTGATTGTTTTATGATATAGCAGACTGCAGAATTTTAACCTTTATACCGTCACTTTCTGCAACAAGACAGGCTGACATTCCTTTCTTCAGCTGGTTGGACAATAGCATATCGCTGATTTTTGTTTCAACAAGTCGTGATATCACAGAATTTATATCACGGGCACCAAACATATTGCTGTTGCTGTTGTTAAAAATATATTCTGCAACACTACTGTCTGTCTTTAAAGATATTCCTTTACCAGCCATCAGTATTGTAATATCTTCCAGTCTGGAGTCTATTATCTGCAATACTGAAGTTTTATCCAACTTATCAAAATACAGTATTTCATTTATTCTGCCTAAAAATTCCTGTGAAAAATATTTTTTAAGTTCCATATGGAGTCTGTCTCTGGCGTTGTTTTTCATTGTGTTTTTTTCAAAGCCTAGCACTGCTTCTTTTTCTGATATGGATGCCGCCGCATTTGTTGTCATTGCTATTACACAATTTCTGAAACTGATTTTTTTGCCTCGACTGGTTGTTATAAATCCGTTGTCCATAGCCTGTAACAACAGATTATGCAAATCCGGGTGGGCTTTTTCAATTTCGTCAAACAGTACAACACAGCCATTATTCGCCAGTATTTCTTTTTCCAGCCTGCCGCCTTCATCATACCCCACATATCCCGGAGGCGAACCAATAAGTTTTGAAAGATTGTTTTTCTCCCCATATTCTGAACAGTCTATTCTCACCAGAGCATCTTTTTGCGGAAACATTACATCTGCCAGAACTTTACAGGTGTGGGTTTTGCCTGTACCTGTACAACCACATAACATAAAGGTAGCTATAGGTTTTTCCTCTTTTTTCAGCCCTGCAAACCATCGCTTTATACTGTTGGAAATAGCTGTTACCGCCTGATTCTGACCTATAATGCCTACCTTTAGTTTGTTTTCCAGAGACATACATTTTTCAAATTCTTTGGCTTCATAAAATGACATTCCCTTTTGTCTTGAAATAACTGACAGAACATCATGTTCTGTTACCTTTTCTTTTCCTTCCACTTTAACTGCGGCACAGCTTCTGTCCAGCAAATCCACTGCCTTGTCCGGCAAAAAGCGGTTGTGAATATGTTTTACCGACAGGTTAACACAGGCATCCAAAGCAGTGTCTGCTATATCCAGACCGTGAAATTCCTGATATTTTTCCTTTAAACCAGTCAGTATTTCTTTGGCTGTTGCAATATCTGGCTCCTGTACATCCACAGGACAAAAACGACGTTCCAGTGCAGCGTCTTTTTCTATAGTCTGTGCATATTCATCCCTTGTAGTTGCACCTATCACCTGTATAATGCCACGGGAAAGGGCTGGTTTTAATATATTGGCGGCATCTATGGCACCTTCTGCACCGCCTGCTGATACAATGGTGTGTATTTCATCAATAAACAGAATTACATCTCTGTCACCGGCTGCTTCTTCTATTATCGACTTTACCCTTTCTTCAAAATCACCCCTGTATTTTGTACCTGCCAGAAGCCACGCCATGTCCAGCGCATAGATGGATTTTGACTTCATCTGTGAAGGTACATTCCCCTCTATTATCATATTGGCAAGACCTTCAACTATGGCAGTTTTCCCCACCCCTGCAAGACCTACAAGACATGGGTTGTTTTTATGCCTGCGAAGCAATATTTCAGTCAGCTGTCTGATTTCATTTTCTCTGCCTATACAGGGGTCAAAGGGTGCTATCTTTGCCTGTGCTGTAAGATTTCTGGAATATCTTTCAAGAGTTTTCATTTCTTTTTTCTGCTTGCTAGCAAAGGAAAAATCTGTTGTGTTTTTTCTCCGACATAAGTTTGCGACTTCCTGCTGAAATTGGCTGTAATTTTTTATAAGTGTAGCAATAATCTGATAAGCCATACATCTGGAATTTGAAACAAGCGCATACAGTATTTCGTTTATACCTGCATACCCCTTTCCGTTCTGTATTGCCTTCCCATATGCGTCTTTCAGCACTTCTATTGCATTTGTGCTGAAATCTTCCTCCCCCAGTTTTGTTGGTTGACCACACCCCAGCACATTCAAAGCAACATTATACACACAGATAAAATTCACATCATAACCCGCCAGCAAATCTGCCGCATCAGATTTGCCACAGCTGAGAATCCCCATAAGCAGATGCTCTGTGCCCACTGTTATATGTCCCATTTTGCCAGCTATATTCAAAGAAGATTTTATAGTTTTACTGCCACTTTCTGAAAAATTCCTGAAATTATTCATTCTATCATTCCTCGCTCGATACTCTGTTTATTTTGGGATAACCGGGCGTGTGTAAACTGTGAAAAAATGTAAAAATCGTTTTATTTTCATTCATTTTAATGTATAATTGTGGAAAAAAGAGGTGCTGATTATGAGCGAAAGAATGATTTTAAACGAAAAAATCCCATACTTTGGTGATGATGCAATGGCGTGTTCCGAAAGCAGTTTAAGATATCTGATTGAAAAAGGTGTTGCAGACCTGCCTATGAGCGCTGTAAAAATGATGACAGGTCTCCACGGCAATATCAACGGCAGTGGCAACAGATATGCAAACTGTGGTGCTGTAAATGGTGCTATTGCCGCCATCGGTTCAGTATTCGGCAGAACCCAGCCAGAAGGTGACAGCAAAACTGTTTACAGACTTGTAGAACAGTTTCTGAAAGAATTTGAAGAAAAATTTGGCAGCATAAAATGTCTGGAACTTGCAGAGGGCAGACCACTTGAAAGCCTGGAGCAGCAGTACAACTGCGTGGAATATGTGCTGTTTGCTACTGAAGTGGCCGAAAGACTGATAAAAGAAGAAAAAGAAAGACTGGTAAAATAATGGACAAAGATGCCACTATAAGAAATTTTATAAGAAAACGTGAACTTTTCAGAAAAATGCGGTTTGTCAGTTTGCTGGGATTGGTATTTTATGGCATTGTATTAGCAGATTTTTTCCCTGCTTTGACTATGGGCGAATATGAAAAAGCCTATAAAATGGCTCTGGTGCTGATTACTGCTGTTACATTCTTTTTAGGCAGGTTTGTCTCTACTACACTGTCTATGTGTCCTGTTTGCCACATTCAGATACCTACCATAACACCAAATAAAAAAATAGGGCGTGTAAGATATGGTAAGGTACCTGGTCTGGGTCCTCTACCAGATTATTGTCCTCACTGCGGAGCAAATTTTCGCGATAACAAATAAAGACAGAATATTATATATACCAATACCATAACATTGTCCACACTGTGGTGAAAACTTTGTACAGTATAAAACCTGTGAATTTGAACAGCATTAAACAGCCCGACAGGGCTGTTTTCTTTTTTATATAATTTATTTATAAATTTCTATATGTTATGTGAATTGACAGCGATATACCAAAGTGTTAACATTTAATAAAATAAAAAAATATTGATTAGAAAACATACTAATTAACGATATGGAGGAAAATATGGCAGAATATGCGATTATCGGTTTTGGCTGTGCCGGTTACTACGGTGCAAAAACCATAAGAGAAAACGACCCAGATGGCAAAATCACCGTTTTCAGTGAACACAGCTATTCACCTTATAACCCAATGCTGACTACATATTATGTAGCAAACAAGATTCCTTTTGAAGGTATGTTCCCATTTGGTGATATGTACAAAATCAAAGAAGAACTTGGGCTTAATGTTATCAGTGGCAAAGAGGTGGAAAAGGTTGATGCTCAAAGTAAAACTGTAGTTATGGAAGATGGTGAAAATTATAAATTCGACAAAATTCTGATAGCTACTGGTGCAAAAGCCTTTGCACCAAAGTTTGAAGGTCTTGACCCAAGCGAAGCTTTCTATATGCGCACAATTGACGATGCCCTGAAGCTGAAAGATGCCCTTGATACACACAGCTACAAAACAGCACTGGTTATAGGTGCATCAATGGTTGGTATCAAAGTGGTTGAACTGCTGAACGCAAGAGGTATTAAAACTACTTTTGCAGATATGGCAGACAGAATTTTCCCACTGGCAGCTTATCCATCAGTTTCAAAAGAAATCGAAAGAAGAATCAGCGAAAAAGGCATCAGCCTTGCCCTTGGCAGTGCATTGAAATCCGTTGAAAAAATTGGCGAAAGCTACAAATGTCATATGACAGACGGCACCATTGTGGATGCTGACCTTATTGTACTGTGTATCGGCACAAGAACAAATGTTTCCATCGTTGACAGCAATCAGGTAAAAATCAACAAAGGTATTCTGGTTGATGAAAATATGGCTACTTCTGCTGAAGGCGTTTATGCCGCAGGTGATGTATCTGAAGGTGCTGAACTGCAGAGTAAAGACAGCATGATTATCGGCCTGTGGGCAAATGCCGCACATCAGGGTGTTACAGCTGGTGCAAATATGGCTGGTGGCTGTGCTACATTTGATGGCAACTTTATGCACAACATCACACACTTTATGGATATGGACTTTATCGGTTTTGGTGACAACAGACTTACAGGCACTGTTTACACATCTGGTGATATTACAAAAGGTCTGTATGTAGAAGCCGTTATCGGCGATGAAGGTCTAGTAGGTGTAAATATTCTGGACAACTACCGCATCAGCGGTACAGTTAAAAACTACCTGTACAGAATTATGGAAAAGAAAGACACCACACTTTCCCCTATTCAGAAAGGCATCCTTATCAAAGAAGGGCTGAAACCATCATTCATTGAAAAAATGGAGGGTAAATTCAATGGCAAATAATATCAACTATACAAAAGGAAAAATTCCGGGTGAAGAAAGCGGTATCAAAATATGCCCTTCTGTATGTGATATCTGTACACCTGGTATGCACTGTGGTCTGGACGTTTATGTAAAAGACGGCAAAATCATTAAAGTTGAAGGTTCAAAGGACCACCCTTTCAACAAAGGTAAGCTGTGTACAAAAGGTCAGGGCAACAGACAGTATCTTTACAGAGACGACCGTATTCTCACCCCTCTCAAACGTGTTGGTGAAAGAGGCGAAGGTAAGTTTGAACCTATCTCTTGGGAAGAGGCTATCAACACAGTGGCTGAAAAAATGCTGGAAGCAAAGGAAAAATATGGTGCAGATTCCGTTGCTTTCTATGTAGGTTACAGTAAGTGGTTCCGCTTTATGTTGCGCCGTCTGGCTTATGTATTTGGTACACAGAACTTTGGTACTGAATCCTCCAGCTGTTTCACATCAGGTGTTATGGCTTGGCAGACTATTGCACAGGAATACATGCAGCAGGATATGGCAAATACCGACCTGTTTATCGGCTGGGGTACAAACAGTTACTTCTCCCGTTACCCAATGATTGGTGGTATGGAAAATAACAAAAAACGTGGTATGAAAGTAATCATCGTTGACCCACGTATCACACCTACAACACAGCGTATTGCCGACCTGCACCTGCGCCCACATCTGGGTACAGACGGTGCATTGGCACTTTCCATCGCCCATGTTCTTATTAAAAATGGTTGGGTAGATAAAGAATTTATTGAAAAATATACATATGGCTATGACAAATACGCTGAATATGTAATGCAGTTTCCACCAGAAAAAGGTGAAGAACTGACAGGTGTTCCAGCGGCTGATATTATCAAAGCAGCTGAAATGATTAACGAATCCAACAGCTGCTGTATTACAGAAAGCTCTGCACCAATCGGTCACCACTACAATGGTATGCAGAACTACCGTGCTATGATGAGCCTGCTGGTTATCACAGGCAACTTTGACAAAAAAGGCGGTCAGCGTCCACTGAATCATACATTTATCGAAATCGACTGCGGTTTCCCAACAAAAGACCACCAGTTCCAGTATGAAAAATTCCCTAAAGATGCAAAACCTGCAGTTGGTCACAAAGAACACCCACTGTGGTATGCTCTCCGTCAGGAAATGCAGGCAAACGACCTGGCAAAAAACATTCTGGCTCAGGACGAAGATTCCATCAAGGTACTTTTCGGCGGCGGTATGAACTATCGTATGTTTGCACAGTCTGACAACTATCTGGAAGCATTCAAAAAGCTGGACTTCTTTGTAAATGTAGACCCATTTATGACGGATACATGCAAATGGGCAGATATCGTTCTTCCTGCATGTACATCTATGGAACGCGGTGAATTTAAATCTTACCCTGGTTGCTTTATCTGGCATACAAAACCAGCAGTAGAGCCACTGGGCCAGTCCAAATCTGACGTTGAAATCTACACAATGCTGGCAAATCGGCTGGGTCTTGATGATGAATATCTGTGTGGCGGCTATGACAAATGTATCGAATACGTAATTGATGGTCTGCCTGTAACACTGGACCAACTGAAAGAAGCAAAATATCCATTTAAAATGGAAGGCTTTGCACCATATAAATTCGGCAGCACACTGGAACGTGGTCTGAAAACACCTACAGGCAAACTGGAACTATGCTCCAAACTGATTGAGAACCATCCTGAATGGGGTCTGGACCCACTGCCAACATATACACCACCATACAACCCTGACCCAGAAAAATATCCTGTTCTGCTGTGTGCAGGTACACGTATCCCTAACGCACTTCACACAAGACTTCACACTGTTCCTTGGGAACGCCATCTGTTACCAGAACCATCTGTAGAGATGAGCATGGAAGATGCTGACGAACTGGGCATTGAACTGGGCGATGATGTAGAAGTAACTACAAACATCGGCAGTATCACATTCAAAGCTATCCCTACTGCGACTGTGCAGAAAGGTGAAGTTTTCATCTATCACGGTTACAAGGACTTTGATATCAACAGTATTCTGGATGGCACAAACCTTGACCCATATTCAGGATTCCCTGCATACCGCAGTGCATTCTGCAACATCAGGAGGAAATAATTATGGCATTGAAACTGGAACTTGATATATCCCGCTGCTGTGCATGTGGCTCCTGTGCCATAGCCTGTATGGACCAGAATGATATTGACCTGTCCACCGGTGTAAGACCATTCAGAATGGCTTTCAGACAGGAAACAAGAGAACTGGGACTTATTAACTATTACACAATGAGCTGTATGCACTGCGACAATGCACCATGTGTAACAGCCTGCCCATCAGGTTGTCTGTATAAAGATGAAGAAACAGGACTGACACTTTATGATACAAAATACTGTATCGGTTGCCACAGTTGTGCAATGGCTTGTCCTTTTGGTGCCCCTACATTTGGTCCGGAAGGTAAAATGAAAAAATGTGACGGCTGTATAGACAGAATCCGTGCAGGTATGGAACCTGCTTGTGTTCGTGGCTGTTCATTCGGTGCATTGAGACTTGTAGATGATAAAGAAAACGACTTGCCACCAGAAAAATCGCTGGTTTACCAGTGTAAAATTCTGGCTGAAAGTCAGAAATAAAATCTGAATTTACAATTTAATATTGTATTTCGAGCATACAGACCTGTGGCGTTTGCTATGGTCTGTATGACGAAACTGTAACTACAGTTTCCGGGGTGAAGAAGGAAACAACTTCGCCTTCCCGCTTTAAGCAATTTGAAAAGAAATACCACAGGCCTTTTGCAAAAAAGGTCTGTCTGGGCATATCTTTTCAGGATATGCCCTTTAAATTTGGAGATTTTAATGAAAAGCAAAAGTTATTTCACCTTAAAACAGCTGTGTATGATGTCTTTTCTGGCTGTTTTTGGAATGTTTATAAAGCCAGTGATTGCACCTGTGTTCAATCTGTTGACTGATTTTATACGAATACCAGGTGGCAGTGTTACCGCTGGGTTCAGTATGCTGTTTTTGGTATTCGCCTGTGGGGTGACAAAAAAATTTGGTACTGCATCACTTATGGGGTTAATACAGGCATTTATCGCACTGAACACAGGCATTTCGTCTATTACAGGTTTGCTGGTTTTTATAACCTACACTTTACCTGGAATAGCCATTGATGTGGTGCTGTGTACACCACTGTTTACAAAATTGCCACAGCCACAGCGTATGGAGATGGCTGGTGCAATGGGTGTGCTGACAGGTGCGGCATTTACAAATATGCTGTATTATAATCTGTCTTTAGTTCCTTTTTTACTATTTTATTTATTCGGTATTTTTTCTGGTGGTCTTGGCGGCTGGTTTGCAGATAAAATTACTGAAAGAATCCCACAGCAGTTGCTGGCAAGAATGAGGTAAAATATGAAAAACAATAAGAAGAACATTTTTATAATACTGGTATTTATATTTGCGTTGGCGCTGATTATCATCAACCGCCACAGCACACAGGCGCAGATAGATATGGCAGATAAAATGCAGTTATCCTTCATCATAAACAGCGAAGAAAATGTGTATTATTATGATGAAAACCACAATAAATACCAAAGCTTTGACACACAGATGAAGCGTAAAAACGGTGATGTTTTTGACAAAAACTACAGCGGTATGCCTTTGACATTGATTCTTGAAGAAATGGATATACAACTTACAGACAATACACAGATAAGTGTTGTATGTGCTGACCAATATGAAATACTCCTGACTGCTGGCGAAATACTGGCAGAAAACAATATATGGCTGATTACAAAGGAAAATGGTGAAAAACTGGCTGAAACCGATGGACCATTTATGCTTGTAATCAATAAGGATGAATTTTCAACCAGATGGGCCAAAACTGTTGTACAGGTGAAAGTAAAGTGAAAAATACTCTGATTATTGATAAACACAGTGTAAAAAAATATTTCCACAGTAAAATAGCCTGCCACAAAGAAATGCAGATTCTTTCCATACTGGCAGGCAACGACCTGTGCCCACATATAATAAACAAAAGTGAAAACACCATAGAAATGTCTTTTATCCACGGTATCACTTTGGCACAGGCTATTGAGAAAAATTGTGACATAAAAAACATTCTGGAAAAGCTGGTATTATGGATTATTCAGTTCAACAAGCTGACAAAAGATATTGTTCTGGATGATATAAACCTTAAAAATTTTATCTGGTCAGCAGATAAAGGTAAAATTTACGGCATAGATTTTGAACGTTGGCACAGTGGTGACAACAATATAAACTTTGCCGCTGTCATAGCTATGTTTCACACTTCCAGATGTGAACAAAAAGATATGATTTGCAGCCATTTGACTGAATTTATACTTGCCCACACTGGTTTGGATAAAACCTGTCTGGACAGTATGTTAACCGACGAGATATATAAAATCAGTCAGCGAAGAAATGCAATGGCATTGATACGCAAAAGTGACTGTGTAATAATCGCTGGTGGTAAATCCAGTAGAATGGGCTGTCCAAAAGGCTTATTGGACTATAAAGGTCACAGTTTTACTGACCATATCATATACAACACATCTGTTTTCGACAGACAATACATATCAGCCAATACAGATTTATATAATGGTTTTGGCTGTGAAATAATAAAAGATATATTCTGTAATGTGGGGCCTATGGGAGCAATTCACTCTTGTCTGGGCCACTGTGAAAATGAATATGTTTTCTTTATTCCCTGTGATATGCCTTTTATAACAGAAGAAAGTATATTCTGCCTGTATAATAATCTGCCGTGTGATTTTGATGCCGCTGTGTTTGTTTCACAGGACAGGGTGTTCCCTACTGTTGGCATATATAAAAAATCTGTTTTGAATGTAGTCATAAGCCTGATAGAAAGCGGAAATTACAAAATGATGGAACTGCTGGACAATGTAAAAACAGCTTATATCACTTCACATTATCCACAGCAATTCTTCAATATAAACACGCCACAGGATTATAAAAACATATAAAAAAAGCCGAAGTTTTTGCTTCGGCTTTTCTATTTGTGAAAACTGTGTTAAATTCATTGACATACATATATACTATACTTATAATTACTCTTCGATAAGTATAAGGGGGATGAAAATGGATATTAGTAATAACGGAATCTCTTTGCTGGAGAAAGGTAAAAAAGGAATATTGAGTCTGGTATTCAGCAGACTTGGGCTGATTATGGTATTGCTGGCAGTACAGCTGTGGATGATATTCAGTACATTTATTCATTTCAGGGACTATTCCCCATACTACATTCTGGTAAATACCATCCTGTCTGTGACAGTGTTTATCAATGTGCTAAACTCCTCCCAGCTGGACCCAACATCTAAAATCACATGGATATTTGTCATAGCAATACTGCCTGTTTTTGGCTCTGTGCTGTACTGGTATATAAAAAATGATATCGGTTTTAATGCACTTAAATACCAGCTGTCAAAAATAATGAGTAAAACTAAAGATATTATCCCACAGTCCGAAGAAATTGTGAAAGAATTGAAAAACGACAGTAAGGACGTGGCACTTTTAGCTGGATATATCGGCAAAACCGGTTGTTTTCCTGTGTACGAAAACACCAGTGTAAAATATTTTCCTTTGGGTGAAGATAAATTCCACCAAATGCTGATTGAACTGGAGAAAGCAGAAAAGTGTATTTTTCTGGAATATTTCATTATAGACGAAGGTTTCATGTGGGGAAAAATTCTGGAAATCCTTGCAAGAAAAGCCAGTATGGGTGTGGAAGTTATGGTAATGTATGACGGCAGTAATGAATTTGCCACATTGTCCAGAGACTACCCCGCAAGACTTAACAAACTTGGCATCAAATGCAAAGTATTTGCACCAGCCACACCATTTGTATCCACCCATTACAATTATCGTGACCACCGTAAAATACTGGTTATTGACGGTAAAGTGGCATTTACAGGTGGGGTTAATCTGGCAGATGAATATATTAATGCCTGCGAAAAATACGGACACTGGAAAGATACAGCTATTATGCTGGAAGGTGACGCTGTAAAAAGTTTTACACTTATGTTCCTGCAAATGTGGAATATTACCCTTCCCCAGCTGGATTACGAAAAATATTTAGATACCCAGCTGTCGCCATCACAGTATAACGGATATGTTATACCATATGGTGATTCACCACTGGATGGCGAAAAGGTGGGCCGACGGGTGTATATGGATATAATCAACAGAGCAAATGATTATGTGTATATTATGTCTCCATATCTTATTCTTGACGGTGAACTGGAAACCAGCCTTAAATTTGCTGCCGCCAGAGGTGTGGATGTACGAATAATATTACCCGGTATTCCCGATAAAAAAACACCATATGCATTGGCCAAAACCCATTACAAAGGGCTTATTGGCCACGGCGTAAAAATATACGAATACACACCGGGCTTTGTACATGCCAAAGTGTTTGTAAGCGACGATGTAAAAGCTGTTGTAGGTACTATAAATCTGGATTACCGCAGTCTATACCATCATTTTGAATGTGCTGTGTTTATGTATAAAACAGACTGTATACCAGATATAAAAGCCGATTTCAACAGCACTATGGAGAAAACAAGAGAAGTTACCGAAAAATCAATTAAAAGCGAAAAACTTTTCACACGAATTTTAGGGCGCACAGTAAAAATACTGGCACCACTGATGTAAATAAAAAACAGTGTATGAAACCATACACTGTTTTATTTTTTATTCTTTTTATTCTTATTCTGCAGCTTCAGAAGACTGTGGCAGTTCTACTTTCATGCTGCTTTCTCTGATAGCTACCAGACAGAACTGACCATCCTGTTTTTCAAAAATATAGTCCATATATTTGGAAACAGATTTTTCGCCTGTGTCAGCCCAAGATGTTGATGGTGACAGGTAACCAACTGTAACTATTTTTTCTGTAAATGAAGTTTTAATTTTTTCTACCTGTGGTGTGAAACCTGTTGGGAAGTTTGTAGCTGGAATAGCATAAACTTTATTGGTTTCATCAAATTTAAACTCAACGTCCTGGTCAGAGAATGTGCCGTGTGTCAGAGAAATCTGTGTACCGAAGATTTTTGCAAAGTATTTATCCACGTCAATAGCTGGCAGAAGTGGCTGGCCATATTCGTCTGTTTCGTACATTGTCATATCTTCGTTCATAATTGCGGTCCATACACTGCTGGACAGCAAAACTTTCTGGTCTGCCTGGTCTGGTGTTTCAAAAGGCAGTGGGTCATACATAACGAGTGTAGACAGAAGTGCATTGTATTCCTGTTTTTCAGCATCGTTATCCAGAATTTTCACACCTGTTTTAACCACACCTGTGATGATAGACACAAGACCTACCAATGCCAGCAGGCAAAAAACAGCGCCTGTAACCATGCGTTTTCTGTGAACATTATTTTTTGTTTCTGTTGAATAAACTTTTTTTCTTTCTGCTTCAGCTTTTTCAACTTCCATCATTTCATTGTGAAAGTCCAGCTGCTGTGTGTTTACATTTTTTTCTGTAGCCATTTTGACTCCTTTGTTATTATTCATATATCAATTGGCATAATACACCATTATTTAACTATTACCATAATAGTATACCATATAAATTGTGATAAATCAAAAACAAATTATTAACATTTTTACATATTGTACAAAGTTTTGTATGTTTTCAAAATAATATTGTAAAGTAAATATGATTTATAATATAATATTTATAGTATATATTCGTAATATTCGGAGGCTTTTACTATGAAAAAACCTTTAATCGGTATCACAGCTGTTACTGCATTCAATGACAGATATCATCAGCAGCGTGTTACATATCCTCAGGCTATATGGGCAGCTGGCGGCGAAACTATTTTCCTGCCAACCAATACCAGCATTGACAACGTTGAACAGGTTATCGGTATGCTGGATGGTCTGCTGGTACCGGGCGGTGCAGACGTAAGTACAGAACTGTACGGCGAAGAAAAACTGCCAGTATGCGGTGCTACATTCAGATTTGAAGACGACTACGATATTGCACTTATCAAAGAAGCTATCAGACAGGGTAAGCCTATTTTCTGTATCTGCCGTGGTATGCAGATTATGAACGTTGCAATGGGTGGTTCACTGTATCAGGACATTGTTACACAGTGCCCATCTGATGTAAACCATGCTATGGGTCCAAACTATCAGCAGACATATCATCCTGTTATACTGGAGGCAGACAGCCATCTAGCTAAAATACTTGGCTCCAAAGAAGTAGCGGCAAACACTGCACATCATCAGGCTGTAAAAGACCTGGCACCTGGTTTCAGAATTGTGGGTAGAGCACTGGATGGCACAATAGAAGCTATGGAAAACGAAGACGGCTCTATCATTTGTACCCAGTGGCACCCAGAAGGTATGCAGGGGCTGGAAATGTACCGTGAACTGTTCAGAGTATTTATCGAAAAATGCAAAAAATAATCAAGATATAATTTATTAAGGAGGTCTTTATTATGAAAAAACCTTTAATCGGCGTTACAGCTGTTACAGCTTTTGGTGACAGATATTATTCACAGCGCGTTACATACCCTAATGCTGTATGGGCAGCTGGCGGTGAAGCTATTCTTCTGCCTTGTAATCCAAGCACAGACAATGTAAAACAGATTGTTGATATGCTGGACGGTCTACTGGTACCTGGTGGTGCTGACATTGACCCAGCTCTGTATGGTGAAGAAAAACTGCCTGTTTGTGGCTCTACATTCAGATTTGAAGACGACTATGACATCGCACTTATCAAAGAAACAATCAGACAGGGCAAACCAATCCTTGCTACATGCCGTGGCCTGCAGATTATGAACGTATGCCATGGTGGTACACTGTATCAGGATATCGTTACACAGTGCCCATCCGACATTAACCATGCTATGGGTCCTAACTATCAGGAAAACTACCACCCAGTAATTCTGGAAGCTGACAGTCATCTGGCTAAAATCTTTGGTTCTACTGAAATCAGAGCAAACACATCTCACCATCAGGCAATCAAAGACCTGGCACCTGGTTTCAGAATTGTAGGTAAAGCACCAGACGGCACAGTAGAAGCTATCGAAAACGAAGACGGCTCTATCCTCTGTGTACAGTGGCACCCAGAAAGAATGCAGGACGAAGAAATCTATCGTGAACTGTTCAGAGTTTTTGTAGAAAAATGTAAAAAATAAATAATAAAAGTCAAGCTGTAAAGCCTGACTTTATTTTTATTCTTCTGTAATTTGCTGTACTTTAAAGAAATATCTTGCAAAATTGATAAAATCAACCATTAAAGCAATGTATGTTCCAAGGAAAACCAACCACGCAAAACCTTTTGTTGCTTTTTTACCCTTTTCCGCAACAGAAAGCCCCAGCAAAATACCCAGTGAACAAAGACAGAATTTCAATACCGCCACCATTTTCCATCCGGCTGTAACTATATAGCAATCAGCACAATCAAAAATCTTTTTCATACAAGTTCCTCCTGCCTTTTTCTTTTTATTATATATAAATTTCACACAGTTGTAAATAAAATGCCACAGCTATTACACTGTGGCATAAATTTTTATTATGAAATTCTTGGTTTGCAGATGATGTCGATAACTTTTGTTTCAAACAGGTTGTTTGAATGACCAGGAATAAGTGTAAGGGCATAGTCCGCACCGTGGCCGCAACCACCAACTGCAATGATTTCTTCGCCGTAAGGAACAGCGCCATTGTCCATAGCCATAAGGGAGATTTCAACGCCAACTTTCATACCCTGACCAAGGAATTTCAGTGTGTCAGCCATAAGAATAGCAGGTGTAACACCGCCATATCTGTTTACAATACCTCTTTCAGCGCCGGAAAGAGCATGTGTTGCTGTGATAACTGTAACGCCTTTATCTGTAAGTTCTTTGCGTTTTTCAAGGCTCATTTCGCACTGACCAGGGCCCATATCGCCATAGCAGTGTGTAACAGAAACAAATTTAACATCTACACCTGCTTTTGCAAATGTATCCATAAAAATATCGATTGTATAGCCTGTTTTGGATGCCAGAACTACATATTTAAGACCATGTTCCTTTGCGTATTCCCGTGCCAGTTCAGCTGTTTTGTATGTGTTTTCCCAACCTTTGTTTTCAAATAAATGTACTGCCATAATTTTTTCCTTTCAAAATAAAATTAAACGAAATATATATTAATTTCAGTATAACATAAACAATTAATTTTTAAAATTGTTATAAATGTAAAAGATTTGTTAAAACTATTGATTTTAGTTACAAAGGGGAATATAATATTAGCAGTCAACACATTAGAGTGCTAATATTATATAGAGGTGGTTTTATGGCAAAGAAACAATTTAAAGCAGAAAGTAAAAAACTGATGGATATGATGATTAACTCCATCTATACACATAAAGAAATTTTTCTGCGTGAACTTATCTCCAACGCAAGCGATGCACTGGATAAAATGTATTTCACATCATTGACTGATGACAGCATTACTCTTTCCAGAAGTGATTATCAGATAAAACTGTCTGTAAACAAAGATAAACGCCTGCTTATTATCGAAGACAACGGCATCGGTATGACAGAAAAAGAACTGGAAAACAATCTGGGTACTATTGCAAAAAGTGGCAGTCTTGATTTCAAAACTGAAAACAAAGCTGATGATATGTCTATTATCGGTCAGTTTGGTGTAGGCTTTTACTCTGCCTTTATGGTAAGTGATAAGGTTACTGTACGCAGCCTTGCCCATGGCGAAGACCAGGCATTCTGCTGGACATCCACAGGTGTTGATGGTTATACAATAGAACCATGTATCAAAGATACAGTAGGTACAAAAATCACACTGCACATCAAGGATGATACAGAAGAAGAAAACTACTCTGAATATCTTGAACAGTACACAATCATGACACTGGTTAAAAAATATTCAGACTTTATCCGTTACCCTATCCGTATGATGTGGGAAACAAATAAGCTGAAAGACGGCTCTGACAACGAATTTGAAAAAGTTCTGGAAGAAAGAACACTTAACAGCATGATTCCTCTGTGGAAAAAAGCTAAAAACGAAATTTCCAAAGAAGAAGCTGACTCGTTCTACAAAGACCAGTTTGGTCAGTGGGACGAACCTGCTAAGTTTATCCATACAAAAGTTGAAGGCAATGCAACATATACAGCTATGCTGTACATTCCAAAACAGCCTCCTTTTGATTATTACACAAAAAACTTTGAAAAAGGTCTGCAGCTGTATTCATCAGGTGTAATGATAATGGAAAAATGCCCTGACCTGCTGCCTGACTATTTCAGCTTTGTAAAAGGTCTGGTTGACAGCGAAGATTTGTCTCTGAATATTTCCCGTGAAATGTTACAGCACGACAGACAGCTGAAGCTTATCGCCAACAATGTGGAAAGAAAAATTCGAAACGAACTGCTGTCTATGCTGAAAAACGACAGAGAAACATACGAAGAATTTTTCAAAGCATTTGGCACTCAGCTGAAATTTGGTATGTATGAAGATTTTGGCGCAAACAAAGACAAACTGGCTGATTTGGTACTGTTTACATCTTCTTTTGAAAAGAAACCTGTAACTCTGGCTGAATATGTGGAAAGATGTAAGGAAGGCCAGAACACAATCTACTATGCCTGCGGTGAAAGTGTGGATAAAATCGAAATGCTGCCACAGGCTGAAATGGTAAAGGACAAAGGTTTTGAAATTCTGTACCTCACTGATAACGTGGATGAATTTGCACTGCAGATTCTGGCAAGCTACAAAAACAAAACATTTACAAACATCAGCACAGAAAACCTTAACCTTGATACAGAAGAAGAAAAACAGCAGCTTGAAACAGCCAACGAAGAAAACAGCGAAATGCTGGGCACAATGAAAACAGCCATTGGCGAAAGTGTAGCAGCTGTAAGATTTACAAACAGACTTAAAAGTCATCCTGTATGCCTGGTAAGTGAAGGCCTGCTTTCTCTTGAAATGGAAAAAGTGCTGAAACAGATGCCTAACGGTACAGATGCAAAAGCAGAAATAGTGATGGAAATCAACAAAGACCACCCTATCGCCGCAAAGTTGAAAGAACTGTATGTTTCTGACAAAGATAAACTGGAAAAATACAGCAAAATCCTGTATGCACAGGCAAGACTTATCGAAGGTCTGTCAGTCGATAATCCAACAGAGCTCAGCAATATGATTTGCGACCTTATGATATAAAATAATCCCCTTGGAGTAATTCCAAGGGGTATTTTTATAGGACAACTCCCTGCTGGCAACGCACCGGCAGGGAGTTTGGAGTTAATATGAATCTTGTGTTTATGTAGTTTAAATTGCTTAGGAAAGTGTAAAAAAGGTAATTATCGGGAGGATAAACCCAAGCAATCTTTTATGGGGACAGGCCCCTGTTTTAATATTTTAAAAGGATTAGTAAACTTACGGGAATAAATTCACTTTCAGTTAGCCTCTGCTAACTACAGTTATATAATATCACACCACTTCCCTCTTGTCAATATTTTATTGAAATATTTATTTCTTCACTCAGAATTCACAATATACACAAATGTATAACAACTAATACATATATAATAAAATTGTATTATTGTATTTCATATGATAAAATCATTTTACAGAGGTGATATTATGTATAATATTCTTGTATCTGATGATGAAAGCGGTATCCGCCTTCTTATCAGAAAATATGCTCAATATGAAGGTCACAATGTGCTGGAAGCCAGTGATGGTTTACAGGCTGTTGATATATGTAAAAACAGAGATGTTGATATAGTAATTATGGATGTTATGATGCCGGAAATGGATGGTTTTTCCGCTGTCCGTAAAATAAGGGAATTTTCCAATGTACCTATAATCATGCTGTCTGCCAGAGGTGAAGAATATGACAGGATACATGGTTTTGAAACTGGTGTGGATGACTATGTGGTAAAACCATTCTCCCCTAAAGAGCTGATGATGAGAATTGATGTAATTCTTCGCAGAGGACAAGGCAGAGAAACAGCCCACGATATACTTAGCCGAGATGGTCTTGTAATAGATTTTACAGCAAGAAAAGTTCTTATTGATGGACAAGAAGTAGATATGTCTCCAAAAGAATATGACCTGCTGTTCTATATGGCTAAAAACAAAGGTATTGCACTTTCCCGTGAAAGACTAATTACAAATGTATGGGGTTATGATTTTTATGGAGATGACAGAACACTGGACACACACATTAAACTTCTGCGCCGTCATTTAGGTGATTACAGCAATATTATTGTTACACTTCGTGGAACAGGCTACAGATTCGAGGAATAGTATGAAAGAACTCAAAGCCAGATTTGACAATATGGCAATCAAATGGAAAATATTTGGTTACCTGCTGTTTTTTAGTGGTTGTCTGTTGATTTTGCTGTGGCTTACACAGGTAGTATTTTTATCTTCCATATATGAAAAAACACGTATCAAGGAAATGCTCAGCACTTCAAAACAGATAGAGGCACTGATAAAAAGCAACAACGATTTAACCAAAATCTCTGAAATTGCCGAAAAAAACGAAGCATGTGTGATTATTATGGCAGCCAATGGCACTGTTGTACATTCAACAGATGTACAACGCGACTGCATGCTGCATAAAAGCAACTATATAGACCTTCTGGAAATTGTAGTTAACACAAAAGAAAATGGCGGAGAACTGCGTGGTGTATACTCCAGCACCAACCCATTCGAGCCTAATAAAATAATTGAATACTCTGGGCGCCCAAAAAACGATGGTGTGGTGCAGTCTATGGTTTATTGCAAAGAAATTATCAGCGATAACACTACACTGGGATATATTATCCTGAATGTGCGTTTAAGCCCTGTAAATGCTACTGTTTCCACAATTCAGTCACAGTTGAGGATGATTACACTGGTGATGATTCTGTTTTCACTGGTACTTGCAACAGTAATTTCCAAACATATTGCAAAACCAATGGAACAGCTGTCTGAAGAAGTGCAACAGCTTGCCACAGGTGATTATCAGGTTATGTTCGACGCCAAAGGATATGCGGAAATCAATCAGCTGTCCCACAGTCTTACCAACACCGCTGAAGAGCTGGGCAAGGTAGAAACCTTGAGGAGAGACTTTATAGCTAACGTTTCCCATGACCTGCGTACACCATTGACACTTATCGGTGGCTATGCAGAGCTGATGAGGGATATTCCCGGGGAAAACAATACAGAAAATGCACAGGCAATTATAAACGAAACACATCGTTTATCCACCCTTGTAAATGATGTTCTGGATATGTCCAGAATACAGTCTGGTGCTGTGCCAATGGTCAAAAACCATTTTAATCTGACAGAATCCATAACAAAAACCATCAGCAATATGCAAAATTTATTGAAGCAGGATGGTTATTTAATTAATTTTGAACACAGCGGTGATGTAATAGTATCAGCTGATGAAGCAAGAATTTCCCAAAGTTTTTATAATATTCTTATAAACGCTGTAAACTACACTGGTGATGACAAGCAGATATATGTAACTCTCTCATCTGGTGACGGTGTTGCAAAAGTGGCTGTAACTGATACAGGTGAAGGTGTAGCTGAAAAAGACCTGCCTTACGTGTGGGAACGATATTATAAAAACGATAAAAACCACAAAAGAAGTGTTACAGGTACAGGCATCGGACTTTCCATTGTGCGTTCAGTTATCAAATCACATAATGGTAAATATGGTGTTTATAACACTGATGACAAAGGGGCTTGTTTCTGGTTCAGTATACCAATAGAATAAAAAAAGGCAGGGTTAAGCCTGCCTTTTATATTTGTAAATAATAAAAGCGGTGGAAAATTCCACCGCTTAATTATTTATTATTTGTTTTCTTCTTTTTTAGCGTTGATTTTTGCAATAGCATCTTTTCTAGACAGGTTGATTCTGTTCTGGTCGTCAATTTCTGTTACCATAACGAGAATTTCGTCGCCTACATTTACAACGTCTTCAACTTTTGCAACACGTTTTTCATCCAGTTTGGAGATGTGTACCAGACCTTCTTTACCTGGAGCGATTTCAACGAATGCACCAAAGTTCATCAGTCTTGTAACAACGCCTTTGTAGATTGAACCTGGTTCTGGATCGTCTACGATTGTTTTGATGATGTGGTATGCTTTGTTAAGGTTGTTAGCATCAATACCAGAGATAAATACGCTACCGTCATCTTCGATGTCAATCTGAACTTCACATTCAGCACAGATTTTCTGGATAACTTTACCGCCTTTACCGATAACATCTTTGATTTTGTCTGGGTCAATTTTCATTGACTTCATTTTTGGTGCATATTTAGACAGTTCTTCTCTTGGCTGCGCAATAACTGGAGCCATGATATCGTCAAGAATGTGCAGTCTTGCTTTGCGGCATTTTTCAAATGCTTCTTCAACGATTTCATATGTGAGACCGTCAACTTTGATGTCAACCTGGATAGCTGTGATACCGTTGTGTGTACCGCCAACTTTAAAGTCCATATCGCCGTGGAAGTCTTCCAGACCCTGAATGTCCAGCATTGTCATCCAGCGGTCGCCTTCTGTGATAAGACCACAGGAGATACCAGCAACTGGTGCTTTAATTGGTACACCAGCATCCATCAGAGCCAGTGTGGAACCACAGATAGAAGCCTGTGATGTGGAACCGTTGGAAGAAAGAACTTCAGAAACAACTCTGATTACGTATGGGAATTCTTCCTGTGATGGCAGAACTGGTACCAGAGCTCTTTCAGCCAGAGCACCGTGACCGATTTCACGACGACCTGGGCTTCTTGGAGCACGTGCTTCACCAACAGAGTATGGTGGGAAATTGTAGTGGTGCATGTATTTCTTTTCGTATACATCCTGCAGACCATCAATCAGCTGACCATCTTTCATTGTGCCCAGTGTAGCAACGGACAGAACCTGTGTCTGACCACGTGTGAACATACCTGAACCATGAACTCTTGGCAGCAGACCTACTTCAGCAGACAGTGGACGGATTTCGTTGATACCACGGCCGTCTACACGTTTGCCTTCATCCAGCAGCCAGCGACGAACAACGAATTTCTGCAGTTTGTACATACATTCGTCAATCATACCTGTCTGTTCTGGGTACATTTCGTCGAATTTTTCGTGAACTTCTGTGTAGATTGGGTTCAGTCTGGCTTCGCGAACGTTTTTGTCATCTGTATCCAGTGCGAATTTAACTTTGTCCAAAGCAAATTCTTTGATTGCTTCGAACATATCATGGTCAACTTCAACATGCTGGAATTCATATTTTGGCTTGCCGATTTCAGCAACCATTTCATCAACGAAGTCGATGAATTTTTTGATTTCTTCATGACCAGCTTTGATAGCGTTCAGCATTGTTGTTTCATCAACTTCGCTTGCGCCAGCTTCAATCATAACTACTTTTTCTCTGCTGCAAACCAGAGTAAGGTCCAGTCTGTTTGTCTTTTTCTGTTCTGCATTTGGCATCAGAACGATTTCGCCATCAACAAGACCTACGGAGATACCGCCGATTGGGCCGTTGAATGGAACGTCAGAGATACATGTAGCGATGATAGCACCCAGCATACCAACGATTTCTGGGTCGCAGTCTGGTTCAACTGACATAACTGTCATAACGATGGAAACATCGTTTCTCATATCTTTTGGGAAAAGAGGGCGCATTGGTCTGTCAACAACACGGCTGGACAGAACTGCGCTTTCACCTGGACGGCCTTCTCTTCTAAGGAAGGAACCTGGGATTCTACCTACAGAGTAGATTTTTTCTTCAAAATCTACTGACAGTGGGAAGAAATCGATACCGTCTCTTGGTGATGGGCTCATTGTAACGTTAGCAAGAACAACTGTTTCACCGTATCTTACCAGACAAGAGCCGTTTGAAAGTGCACACATTTTGCCTGTTTCAACTGTAAGTTTTCTGCCGGCAAACATGGTTTCAAATACTCTAAAACTCATTTTTTTGTCTCCTTATTTTAATCTTTTCAGGTGGCAAGAGAGTTTATATTTTCAGCAATTAGTTCAGTATTTATCGTAAGATAAACACTCAAATTACTGCTAAATATAATATCCTCCCTTGCCTTTTTCGCTTTAAATATAGACTTAAAGGCAGATGTTGCCATCTGCCTTGTAGCACTATGTGAATTATTTACGCAGACCCAGTTTTGCAACGATAGCACGGTATCTTTCGATATCTGTTTTCTGGAGGTATGCGAGAAGGTTACGACGACGACCTACCATTTTGAAGAGGCCACGACGGGAGTGGTGGTCCTGTTTGTTTGTTTTGAGGTGGTTTGTCAGGTGGTTGATTCTAGCTGTGAGCAGAGCGATCTGTACTTCTGGAGAACCTGTGTCACCTTCGTGCATTGCGTATGTTGCGATAATTTCCTGTTTGTTCATAATTGTTTCACCTTTCTTAATTTAAATATTTGCCTGTGACTCAGTATAGGGTATGGTGAATGCTGCCCTGCAGCTGTGCCCCTGTACCGATTCATAGGTCACCATAAGATTATATCATTAAACCCTTTGTTTGTAAAGAGTTTATATATATAATTTCTTTAAAATTTAATTATTTTTCCCATTGGAAAATATTGATTTTATACCAGATACAGCCATAAGAACAAATACTGGTAAAAAGTTTAGAATATATCTGGACCTTGCTTCCCACATCAGTAAAAACATTATTATGCCTATTAAACTGAGGGCAGGCATTGTGACATATGTATCTTTTTTCCTTATAGAATTTACTATGCCGATTACCATAAATACCAGCACAGAAAGAAATAAACCTAAAGAAAAATTACCCAATATTTCAAATCTTGTTCCAAGATATATTATATATTCGTGCAGACCATTTGGTCTTACCACTGCCCTGTCCAGTTTATAGCATGCACCGAAAGTACCTTCTGAAAAAATAAAGCTAAGTTTATTTTTCAGATGTGTTACCATTCCGTCCACACCTTTTTCTTCAATACGGCGGATTATTTCTTCAATATTGGCCCGCTGTCTTGATGCTTTATCGGGATACTGCAGTGTAATGTTCTGGTAGTCATCATCACTGTAACCACCCAGACCATTAAGACCCATCATTACCCAATGGGAATGTGGGATTGTGTAGTTATAATCATATTCTGGTAAAAATGGAGAATGTTCATGTATGTATTTAAAACTTACAAATCCCCCGAAGGCAACTGTTATAACCAAAATCAGCGAAACAAATTTGTTTCTTAATTCATCTTTGCTGATAAACAGATCCATAACGGCGGCAATAGCCAGAATAAGTATGGAAACTTTTAATGATGCACCAAAGGCAACAGCGCCACTGAACAATAAAAGATTTACGTTTCGATTACCTGTATTCCTTATAAATCGCACATAGAAAAGCAGTGCTATAGAAAGAAACAGCATTGAAAATGTGTCTGTATATGCTATTACTGTATACAGGCTGAATGGGCACAGTACCACACACAGCATCAGACCAATGCCTGTGTATTCTTTACCTGCAAAAATCTGTATGGTTTTTTCAACCATCCATGCAGACAGCAACAATACCAGTGCATTGACAATATTCAAAGCTCTTTGTGTGTTGGTGATACCTAATTTGGAAAAGGCAGTGAACAACACTACAAACAAATTGTAAAGTGGTGAGTTGTTTGGAAACCAGAGAAAATAATCATATTTTCCCATATCAAAGCTTCCGTTTGTTACATAATATTCAGCGGCATTGTAAACAACACCCATGTCCCATGTTTCCACATGGTATTTTACAGACAGATAGTGAATAGTCACAGCCTGTAAAAACAGCAGTATAGCGGTAAATCCGCCTAATACAAGCCATTTGTATTTAATCTTGCGGCAGATATAAACACCTATAATTATAAGCACTGAAAGTACCAGCATTACTGGTATAAGTACAGCTGGTTTTATAATCAAGTCTGGATTCTGTGGATTTGTCAGTGTATTGAACACAATAAATGAATACAAAACAGCCGCTATTCCATAAAAACAATATGATAACCAGTTTAATTTTTTCATATTATCATATTACCCCTTTATCCAGCAGATATTCCTTTGCTGTAACAGCGCTGGAATATATCATATCGCCCAACTGCTGAAGTGAATCAAACTTTTTGGCTTCAAACAGGAATGAATGGAATTCAACCTGTACATTCTGATGATATAAATCACCTTCAAAACCTAAAATAAATGTTTCACATGTATAGCCAGAACCATTTACTGTCGGACGGTTGGTAAGACCTGTTGCTGATGGATATTTTTTACCATCAATAATTGTGCAAGTGATGTATACACCCGGTTTAGGACTGCACATTGATGCAGGGTACAGCTGGTTTATTGTAGGTGTACCGATAGTGCGACCTATTTTTTTACCATGTACCACAGGAAAAACCACTGAATATGGTCTGCCCAGCATGGCTTCTGCCTTTTGTACATTACCCTCTGCCAAGGCATTTCTGATAACTGTACTGCTGACAATTTCATCATCCATATACACTGTTTCAGCCTGCATAAATACTATGTTGTACTTTTCGCACAGCTGTTTCAGCACCTGTACATTTCCCCGTCTGTTTTTGCCAAAGAAAAAGTTTTCTCCGCAGAAAACAGCCTTTGCACCCATGGAATCAATAAGAATATTCTTTACAAATTCTTCTGGTGTAAATGAGGAAAAGTCAAGGAAATCTGGTGAATAGTATATATCTATGCCAAGATTTCTCATGGCTTCCAGTTTCAGCCCAGGTGTAAGGATATCTTTACCTTTATGTCCAAGGGTAATGGATTTTGTAAATGTAAAAACAGCCTTTTTCAGATTGTTCTGTGTGGCATAATCACACATCTGATTTATAAGAGCCTGATGTGCAATATGCACACCATCAAAATAACCCAAGGCAACAGCAGTATTATCTGTGTTGCGCCAGGATGTATTGTAAACTTCAAGCATTAGATAATTTCCTTTTCTTTTTCAACAAAAAGCTTAACAACGCTCATTTTCTTTTCTGTAACATTTGCAATGGCATAGAATTTATCTTTGTAATAAACTCTGTAATCGCCATCTGCTTTAGCAATTCTGCTTCTTGCACCGTTGAGCAGGCGCTTTGCCAGTTCTGGTGAAAGGTCTACCCTTTCAAGGTGCATAAACACAGTATCTGTATTCACAATAAGTGAATCTATTGTATCGTCAATTCTTGCTTGCTGTAACTGCTGGAGAGTGATACAGTCTTCCAGAGTGTAACCACATGCTTTTGTGCGTGTAAGTGAAGTAAGCACAGCACCGCAGCCGAGGTTTTCGCCCATATCTTCAACAAGTGTTCGGATATAAGTACCTTCACTGCAAAGAACACGGATTTTATATTCATTTTCTGAAAGAGTTTCATCTTCTAGCATTTCCAGTTCTTTGATAACTGCAAGACGTGGTTTTCGCTCTACCTGAGCGGCTTCCACACCCCGACGTGCCAGCTTGTACAACGGCTGACCGTTGATTTTTACTGCAGAATACATCGGTGGCAGCTGTGTGATTTCACCTTTGAAATTTTCCATTTCTGCCAGAACATCAGCTTTGGAAGAAGTAACTTCCCTTTCTTTTATAACTTCGCCTGTAATGTCACCTGTATCGGTGTTAAGACCAAGTTTAAAAACAGCAATGTATTCTTTATCCTTGATTATCTGCATATCAACAGCTTTTGTAGCCCTGCCCATAAATACAGGCAGAACACCTGTAGCCATAGGGTCAAGAGTGCCTGAATGACCTACTTTTCTGGTGGAAAGTATGCCACGGGCTTTTGCTATAACGTCAAAACTTGTCCAGTCTTGTGGTTTATATAATATAAGAATTCCGTTGCGGTCTACTGACATAATGCGATTTCCACTTCCTTGAGAATTGCTTTTTTAACTGTTTCGATACTACCTACTACTTCACAGCCTGCGGCACGGATGTGACCGCCACCACCAAGGCTGGATGCCAGTGCACATGCATCAACAGTTTCACCTGTGCGGATAGAAAGTTTGTAATTGCCTTCTTCACGTAAAGGGCGGATAAGTATTGAAATATCAACACCTTCAAAATCTCTTGGCATTGATGAAAGGCCATCAAGATCTGTAGGGTCTGGCTGAATATCCAGAATTGCTTCACGTGTAAGCACCAGCAATGCACATCTGTCATCATAGTAATATTCCAGATTGTTCATCATGTATTTTTCCAGCATAACTGCTTTTCTTGTTTTGGACATGAAGAATTTTTCCACCAGCATTGTGTGCTGCGCACCCAGTTCCATCAGTTTTGCACCGATAATGTGTGTCAGCGGTGTAGTGGAAGAATATTTGAAACAGCCTGTGTCTGTGAGAATACCTGTGTAAAGGCAGTCTGCAACATGAGGTGTGATTTCACAATTCATAGCTGTAATTACTTCATACATCAGCTGTGCAGCTGCAGGATAGTCTGCTTTAAGGCAGAGATATTTTGCATATTCGCCATTTGAACCGTGATGGTCTATGCACAGGTCAATCTTATGCGCATAGTCAGCAAGATTGTCGCCCAGCAGATTAATGCCTGCAACATCCACTGAAACCACAAATTCGATTTCTGCCTCTCCGTCATAAACCGGAATATCGAGATATTCATATTTGGACGGAATTGTATTATGGCATGTTACATAGCATTTTTTGCCCATAGCTGTAAGCACATGACAAAGTGCTGCCGCACTGCCCAGAGTGTCGCCATCCGGATTTTTGTGGCAGATAATAAGAATATTATCTTTTTCCAGCAAAAGCCCTGCAGTCTCATTTACGTCAATTTTAGTTGTCATTTTTATTAATATCCCTTAATATCTCGTTGATCTTCTGGGCATATGCTGCGCCCTCGTCTTTTACGAATGCAAATTCAGGACTGCGTTTGATACGCAGGCGTTTGGAAAGTTCGCCTCTGATAAAGCCCTGTCCTTTTTTCAGTGCTTTGATAGCGTTTTCACATGCTTCATCGCCTTCCAGTACGCTGATATGAACTTTAGCGTTTGTAAGGTCTGGAGCTGTTTCCACACGCATAATTGTAAGAAAACAATCAAGGCGTGGGTCTTTCATCTGAGATATTATAGAGATTAATTCTCTTTTGATGTCTTCGTTCAATCTTTCAACTTTAGTTGAAGCCATATTGAATAACCTCCTGATTTATTGTTAAGGCGGCAATAATGCCGCCTTTGTCTGTGTGTCAGTCGGGAGACATTTAAATCTCCTGCTGTATATTGCTTATATTAGTCTTCACGATATTCTTCCATGATGAAGGATTCAAAGATATCGCCTTCTTTGATATCGTTGAATTTTTCAAGACCGATACCACATTCGTAGCCAGCCATAACTTCTCTCTGGTCGTCTTTGAAACGTTTCAGTGAGCTGATTTCGTCTTCTGTGATTACGATACCGTCGCGAACAACACGGATTTTTGCGTGACGTGCAACTTTACCTTCTTTAACGTAGCAACCTGCGATTGTACCTGCAGAGGAAAGTTTGAATACGTTACGAACTTCAGCCTGACCCAGTTCAACTTCTCTGAATTTAGGTGCTAGCATACCTTTCATAGCGTCTTTAACGTCATTGAGAGCATCGTAGATAACACGGTACATACGCATTTCTACATCGTTCTGTTCAGCATCCTGTTTAGCTGTAGCATCTGGACGAACGTTGAAGCCGATGATGATAGCGTTGGAAGCACCAGCCAGCATAACGTCGGATTTGTTAACAGCACCAACTGCAGCGTGGATAACTTTAACACGTACTTCTTCGTTGGACAGTTTTTCCAGAGACTGTTTAACAGCTTCTGCAGAACCCTGTACGTCAGCTTTAACAATGATTGGCAGTTCTTTCATTTCGCCCTGTGCAATCTGGCTGAACAGGTTATCCAGAGTAACTTTCTGAACAGCATTGAATTTTTCTTCTTTGATTGCCTGCATACGTTTTTCTGCCAGTTCTCTTGCCAGTTTTTCGTCTTCAACAGCGTCAAAGAGGTCGCCTGCTACAGGAACTTCTGTAAGACCTGTGATTTCAACTGGTGTGGATGGACCAGCAACGTCGATTCTTTCGCCTTTGTCATTTGTCATTACACGAACACGACCAACTGCTGTACCAGCGATGAGAACATCACCTTTGTGCAGTGTACCGTTCTGAACAAGGATTGTAGCAACTGGGCCAAGACCTTTGTCCAGACGAGCTTCGATAACAGCACCTTTTGCACGACGGTTAGGGTTTGCTTTGTATTCGTTAACTTCACTTGTCAGGTTAACCATTTCGAGCAGGTCATCGATACCTGTGCCCATTTTTGCAGAAACTGGTACACAGATTGTTTCGCCGCCCCATTCTTCTGGAACAAGACCGTGTTCTGTCAGTTCCTGTTTAACTCTTTCTGGGTTAGCTGTAGGTTTATCAATTTTGTTGATAGCAACAATGATTGGAATGTTTGCAGCTTTAGCGTGGTTGATGGATTCGATTGTCTGTGGCATGATACCGTCATCAGCTGCTACAACAAGGATAGCGATGTCAGTTACCATAGCACCACGCTGACGCATGGAAGTAAATGCTTCGTGGCCAGGAGTATCAAGGAATGTGATTTTCTTGCCACCAGCAACTACCTGGTAAGCACCGATGTGCTGTGTGATACCGCCAGCTTCGCCGGATGTAACGTTTGTATTTCTGATAGCGTCCAGCAGAGATGTTTTACCGTGGTCAACGTGACCCATAACAACGATAACTGGAGGTCTTTCCTGTTTGTCTTCTTCGTTGTCTTCAACTTCTTCAAACAGTCTTTCTTCGATTGTAACAACAACTTCTTTTTCTACTTTTGCGCCAAGTTCTTCTGCAACGAGAGAAGCTGTTTCAAAGTCTACAACCTGGCTGATAGAAGCCATAACGCCAAGGAACATAAGGCGTTTGATAACTTCACTGGCTGTTACTTTCAGACGGGAAGCAAGTTCGCCAACTGTGATTTCTTCAGGAATCTGAACTTTAAGCTGTGCTTTTCTTGCTTTTTCCAGATGCAGTCTTTCCAGTTTTTCTGCTTCTGTTTCCTGTTTCTTTTTAGCATATGGGTTTTTAGTGTTCTGTTTGTTTTTGTTACCGAACTTCTGTTTACCACCCTGCTGATTTTTTCTTTGACCGCCACCATAGTTTTTTGTACCAGCAAGTTCATCGTATTTTTCGTTGAACTTATCCATATTTACGTTGGACTGGCGTGTGTCAACTGTTACAGTTACAAATTCCTGTTTTTCAACTTCCTGTTTTTCAACTTTAGCTTTCTTTACAGATTTTGTTTCAACAACTGTACCGTCTGCACGTTTAAGTGGTTCGTTTGGATTGTGTGGAGCCTTTGGAGCCTGTGGAGCTGGTTTTGCAGCTGGCTGTGCAGGTTTTGTCTGCTGTGCAGGTTTGTTTTCCTGTTTTTTAGGCTGCTGGCGATTGTCCTGACGGTTGTCGCGCATGTCTTTTCTGTTGTCCTGTCTTGTATCTTTTCTGTCTTTGTTGTCTCTTGCAGGACGGTCCTGTCTGTCACCTTTTGGTGCTTCTTTAACAGGTTTTTTATCTTTTGGCTGTTCTTTTTTAGTCTGTGGCTGTTTGTCAGCTTTCTTTTCTTCTTTCATCTGTGGCTTTGTTTCTTTCTGTGGTTCAGCCTTTGGTTCAGCTTTTTTATCAAGATATGTGGCAAAGTTGTCGATTTTGCCCTGCTGTGAATACAGTTCAAAAGCGATGTTTGCCTGTTCTTCTGTGAGAACTGTGGATTTTTTAACTTCTGTGCCGAAAACTTCGCTGAGCTGTGTCAGTGTTGTTTTTGCATTCAGGTTAAAATCAGATATAAGGTCGCTTGCTTTATATTTAATTACCATTTACAACTCTCCTTCTTATTTTTCTATTGCGTTTCTTGCCAGAATAGCCAGATTTTCATCTGTCACTGCCAGAACGCCTGTAAGTCTCTGTGCAACCTGAGAAATCTCAAATTGTGTAAGACCGGTATTGTAAACATCTGTGATATCTTCACAAAAGTATTGGACTCTTTTTATTGTTTTTTCGCTAAGGTCATTTGCAAGTAAAACGATATGGGCGTTGCCATGGATAACAGCTGATTTAACAGCGTCAAAACCCACAACAAGTTTGCCGGATTTTTTTGCCAGTGATAGTGCAAAAAGCAATTTATTCATCTGCCATAATCTCCTGTTCAAGACGGTCATAGATTTCCTGACCGATTGATGTTTCAAAAGCTTTTTCCAGTTTTTTGCCTTTGATAGCCAGTTTGAGACATTTAGGGTCATTGCAGATATATGCGCCACGGCCCGGTTTTTTGCCTGTCATATCGATGGAAATTTCACCTTCGGCATTTCTTACCACTCTGATAAGTTCTTTTTTATCTTTGGAAGTGTTACAGCCGATGCATTTTCTCTGTGGGATTTTTCTGATAGCCATAATATCACTCCTTTTCTTTATTATTCGCCGAAGTAGCCGCTTTCAGGATGAATATCAATATTATAGCCTGTTAAGCGTGCTGCAAGACGAGCATTCTGACCTTTGTTGCCGATAGCAAGTGAGAGCTGTTCGTCTGGTACTGTTACACGGCAGCTTTTTGGCTGCTGTGAAATGATTTCTACGCTGATTACTGAAGATGGGCTCAGTGCAGCTGAGATAAATTCTGCTGGGTCTTCGCTGTATTTAACGATGTCGATTTTTTCGCCGCCAATCTGTGCGATTACGTTTTCAACACGGCTACGTTTTGTGCCGATGCAAGCACCGATAGCATCAACGTTTTCGTCTTTTGACCATACAGCCATTTTTGTTCTTGCACCAGCTTCACGGCTGATAGCTTTGATTTCTACTGTGCCGTCATAGATTTCTGGTACTTCCAGTTCAAACATTCTGCTTACAAAGCCTGGATGTGTTCTGGACAGCATGATTTTTGGACCACGGTCTGTGGAGATAACATCTACTACATAAACTTTGATATGGTCGCCTGGTTTGATTTCTTCGCCTGGAATCATTTCTTCTTTAGGAAGAACGAATTCGTTGGAACCAATCTGCAGGATAGCAGCGCCAGATTTTTCGCTGATTCTCTGTACTACACCTGTTACCAGTTCTTTTGCTTTGCCCTGCATATCTGCAAACAGCTGTGCTTTTTCTGCTTCTTTGATACCCTGACGGATAACGTTTTTAGCAGCGCCGATAGCGATGTAACCGAAATCTTTTGTTTTCAGAGGGATTGGCAGAACTGTGCCAACTTTAACTCTTGCTCTGATTTTTTTAGCGTCTTCCAGAGAGATTTCTGTGTCTGGGTCATATACATCTTCTACTACTGTTTTCATAACAGCAACAGAGAAGTTTTTCTTTTCATGGTCAACTGTAACATTTACGTTGCCTTCGATACCCAGGTCTTTTTCTACTGCTACTTCCATTGCTTTAACAATTTTTTCCAGCAGAACTTCTTTTTTAATGCCTCTTTCTTTTTCAATAATTTCAAGGGCTTCAAAAAATTCTTTATTCATTTTTTATCTATCCTCCTAAAATAAGTCATCGTCATCACAAAGTTTTACAAAAGATGTTTCTTTTACAACAACATCTACAGACATACCGTCTTCTTTTTCAATTGTGATAACGCCATCGTTATATTCTTTAAGTGTACCTTTCACTTCTTTTACGCCGTCAACTGCACGGATAAGACGTGCCAGAACAACCTGACCCATTTTCTTTTCAAAGTGGAAAGGTCTTGTAAGTTTTCTGCCAAGACCAGCAGATGATACTTCAAAGTTATAGCTCTGTTTGATTGGGTCAGCTTCATCAAGCAGTGGGTCAACAGCACGGGAAACATTTACACATTCGTCGATAAACACACCTTCGTTGTCTTTATCGATAAGAATACGCAGAATCCAGTCTGGACCTTCTTTTTCAAAAGTTACATCCCATAAGATAAGACCCATTTCTTCACACACAGGTCTTGCAAGTTCTTCAACAATATCAGTTGCTTTTCTTCCTTTAGCCAAAGCAGATTACCTCCGTTTTATATTTTGCTAAAAACAAGAGAGTGGGTCTCCCCACTCTCCTTTGCTTAGAATTAATTTACGCTACATATAATAGCATATTATTTGTGATTTTGCAATACTTTTTGTTCTATTTTTTGAAAGTTTTGCTGAATTTTAAAAGAAATTCCCGTTAAAACACCCATTCGCCGTTTTCAAACAGCAGGACTGTTTCGCCGTTTTCGCAGGTGCCTGTGATTTTCATATCAGCAGAGCCAATCATTACATCTTCGTGAATAACGGAATCGTTTACACCTTTTGCAAGCAACTGTTCTGTAGTCATATTTTCGCCGCCTGTAACTGTGCCTGGATAACCCTGACCGAGAGCGATATGGCATGCGGCATTTTCGTCAAACAGTGTGTTGTAGAAAAGGATATTTTCCTTATTGATAGGGCTGGATGCAGGCACCAGTGCAACTTCACCGATGTGGGATGCGCCTTCATCTGTTTCCAGCAAGGATTTCAGCAGGTCTTTACCTGTTTTTGCATCGTAGTCCACAACTTTACCATCTTTGAAAGTGAGAACAAATTCATCAATAAGACTGCCGTTGTAGACATAAGGTTTTGTGCCGTAAACCACGCCGTTTACTTTGTCTTTATGTGGTGCTGTAAACAGTTCTTCTGTTGGCATATTAGGAATAAATTCCACTTTTGCTTCGCTGTATTCGCTTACACCGCCCCACAGTCTGTCATCAGCCAGACCTACATACAGGTCTGTGCCGTTGGCACTTTCAAAGTGAACTTCTGTCAGTTTCATAGCATTGATTCTGTCACGACGGAAAGCGGCTTTTTCAGCATATTCTTTCCAGTTTGCCACAGCGTCACCTTCAACACGACTTACTTTGAAAATTGTCTGCCAGAGTTTTTCCACTGCTTCGTCAGCTGGCAGTTCCGGGAACACTTTTTTAGCCCAGCCTTTGCTTGGTACAGCAATAACACACCACTGAATACGGGATGCCATTGTATAGTCACGGTATTCAGCCAGAGCGTTCATACGGGCGATGGATGCAGCATTGATTTTTTTCATATCAAGACCTTTGTAGATTTCAGGGTCGGAGCCTGTGATAGAAAGAATTGCAGCACTGCCTTCTGATTTGATGTACTGCAGATAGGATTCCTGAATCCAAGGTTTTACATCACAGAGAACATCCTGTGCTGTTCTGTCCATTTTGATGCGGGACAGCTGTTCGTCAGACCAGTGTACCACAACTTCTTTTGCACCGGCATCATAAGCCGCTGTTGCACAGTGATGCACAAGGTCAGCCGCTGTGATTGGTGCATTTATAATAAGTGTCTGGCCTGGCTGGATGTTTACACCAGCTTTTACAGCCATTTCACCATACTGTTTAAGTAATGTATCGTTCATAATTGTTACCTCGTATTTTTATTATGGGTATATTTTAGCATATACAGCCCCCACGTACAATGACTTATTGACTTTTATACTGATTGAATATAAAATATAAATAAATCAAAATATAAAGAGGTAAAAAAATGAAAGCAAGAATTCCAAAACACAGAGAATTTATTATAGAAATCGACGAAAACTACGAAAAAGCTGATGAATGCTGGGCAAAACTGCAGGAAATCATGGACGATTACAAAAAACAGGGTAAATCT
>JAZQYH010000126.1:0-7217 GCA_045633415.1 Oscillospiraceae bacterium
TGAATAATTCAGAAACAGAAATTAAAAAAGAAAATCCAATAAAAAGATTTTTTAAAAGTTTATTGTCAAAATGCAGGAAATATAAATTTATTACAGTTGTCACGGTATTGGCGGTGCTTTTACTGCTGTTTTCGCTGTGGCGTCTGAACAATAATATGAAAGAAATCGAAGAAGCTATATACAGCTTTGTCCGCACAACAACCCTGTCAAGGGACGGGCTGGAAACAGTAGTAAATGTAACAGGCAGTGTGGAAAGCTCAAAAACCTCTACAGTAAGCTATTCTGCAGGTATGAACTCAAGCGCAGCTAAAATTAAAACGGTAAATGTTGCTGTAGGTGATTATGTGGCAGAAGGAGATATTATCGTTGTGCTGGATAATACAGATATTCTTGAAAACATCACCGAACAGAAAGAACTGCTGGCTGAAAAGCTGGAAGAACTGGCCGAAAAATACACAGTAGCATCTGACAACTATGAAGCACTGGACGATGAACTGGATGTAAGCAAAGCGGCAGTGGATACAGCATACAACAATATGGTTGCAGCAGAAAAAAGCTTTGAAGAAATCAAAAACAATGTTTCACTTTTTCAGACAGAGTATGACAATGCTGTAAAAGCGCAGGAAAAAGCAGGTATTGAATACAACGCTGCCTATACAGACTGGCAGCAGGCAGTAAAAGAAGAAGCAGCAGGAAAAACTGAAGCTGAGACAGCTGCAACAGATGTATCAAATAAAGAATCGGCAAAAATTGCTGCTGAAAATGCATATATCAACAATACAGACGATACTTTGGCAGCTGAACTTGAAACAGCGAAAACCAATGCTGAAAACGCTTACAATGAAGCTGTAATCAAAAAGACAGAAGCTGACAAAAAATTTAGCGAAGCTACACAAAAGGTAGCCAATCTTACAGAGAGTTTCAACACTGCGAAAACAAAGTATGAAAATGCTGTATTAGCAACAGAAGAAGCAAAAACAGCACTTGATGATGCTAAAAAAGCTTGCAACTATTCTTCTTACGAATCTGCATACAACAGCGCAGTTTCTGCATACAATTCTGCAAAATCTGCAAAAGAACAGCTGACTTCCAAGGTAGAATCAGCCTATGAAAGCAAAGAACTGGCTTATGAAAACTATCTTAACGGCAACACAAACGATACTCTGGAAAGCCTGCAGGAACAGCTTGAAAACTGCAATCTTAAAGCCGAAACAAACGGCAAAATCACCAGCCTTTCTGCAATTGTAGGCAACACTGTAAACGGCACAGTTGCCACAATTCAGGATACAGACAGTTTGAAAATTTCCGTTACAATCGGTGAAGCTGATATAAACACAGTTGAAATTGGTATGAAATGTAAAATCCGCAGTGATGCAACCGAAGGATATATCAGCGGAACACTTACACAGATTGACCCTGTTTCCAGTCAGGGCGGTAGCTTTGGCGCAGAGGTTACTGTTGACGGAACAGCGCAGGGATTGCTTATCGGTATGTACGCCGATGTTGATATTATAATTTCCGAAGTTGCTGACTGTTTTACAGTATCAGCAGATGCTATAGGCGAAGACGAACAGGGCAAATTTATCTATCGTCACACAAGCGGTGAAGGCGTGGATATGGAATTTGAAAAAGTTTATGTAACGGTCGGCGAAAGCAATGATTACTATGTGGAAATCTCCGCTGATGAACTTGCAGAAGGCGATGTTATTCGCAGCTACTCTGACCTTACAATCGGCATTGAAACAGTAACAGGCGAAGAAGCGGCACAGATGCAGGGCTTTGGCAATATGTTTGGTGGTTTGCTTGGCGGTGGTATGCCTAGCGGTGGCAATTTCCCAAGCGGTGGCGGCAACGGTAAAAGACCACAGATGCCAAGCGGTGATGGTTTCCCTAGCGGTAATGGCGAAAGACCACAGATGCCAAACGGTGGTGGTTTCCCTGGTGGTAACGGCGGAGGTATGCCCTGATGAATAAAATAGATTTTCCTTTTGATGAATTCAAACTGAAAAAGCCTATTATTCATATGAAAAATATCCGCAAAAGCTATTATATCGGCAAGCCGAACCAGCTGGAAATTCTCCACGGAATCGACCTGACAGTTTATGAAGGTGAATTTGTTGCCATAGTTGGCGAAAGCGGCAGCGGTAAATCCACTCTTATGAATATCATTGGTGCCCTTGACCGCCCCACAGAAGGCAGTTATATACTTGACGGTGTGGATATAAACAAGGCGGATGATATTCGGTTAAGTGAAATCAGAAATAAAAAAGTAGGCTTTGTTTTTCAGACCTTCAACCTTATAGGCAGGCAGTCTGCCCTTAAAAATGTTGAATTGCCAATGCTGTATGCAAAGTTGCCTGCAAAGGAAAGAAACGAAAGAGCAAAGCAACTTCTGGAAATGGTAAACATGTCCGAACGTATGGACCATCAGCCAAACGAACTGAGCGGTGGTCAGAAACAGCGTGTTGCTATTGCAAGAGCAATGGCGAACAACCCTGCTATTATCCTTGCTGATGAGCCAACAGGTGCGCTGGACAGCGCCACAAGCCGTACAGTTATGGATATTTTCCATACTCTGAACAAAAAACACGGCAAAACCATTGTGCTGATTACACACAGCAATGCACTTGCATCAGAATGTGACAGAGTTATCACCCTTATGGATGGTGTAATTGTAAATGATAGAAAAGGTGGTGGCGTAGATGCTTGATAATATTATTATGGCTTTGCAGAGTCTGCGCGCCAACAAAATGCGTGCACTGCTGACTATGCTTGGCATTATTATCGGTATTGGTTCTGTTATCGCCATCGAGACAGTTGGCAACAGTTTAAGCGGTTCCATTACTGACAGTATGAGTGGTTTCGGTGCCAGCAACATCACTGTAAGCATAACAGAAAAGGAAGATGATGACGCCAACACTTCACAGGGGGTGCGTATGCGCCTGTTCCGCCCATCGAATCCTGACGAAAGCGACCTTATTACCGATACAATGCTGGAGGAATTCCGCACAGCTTTCAGTGATAAAGTAAAGCATATTACAATAAGCGAAAGTGCAGGCAGTGCAACATATGCTGCAGACAGTGACAGTGCAACCCTTACCGTTACAGGTATTAACGACGAATATATCCCTGCACAGGAAGTGGAACTGCTGTACGGCAGAGCGGTAAACAACAACACCGACGCAGATAAAAAACTGTGTATGGTTGCAGATACCTTTGTAAGCGACTATATGGGCATTACCTCTTACAACGCTGTTGGCAAGGAACTGAATGTAAAAATCAACAGCACACCATATACATTCTATATTGTGGGTGTTTATAAATATGAAGAAGACGAAACCCTTTCTGCAATGAGCACACAGACTGTAACAAGTATGTATATCCCTTTGTCCACAGCAAAGACAATCAGCGGGGTAAATAAAAACTATTCTACTGTTACAGTTATGGCCACACCTGAAACGGATATAACAAAGTTTATAGATATAGCAGAAGAATATTTTGCCAGCTACTATACGCTGAATGACAGCTGGACTGTTGAAGCAAGCAGTATGGAAACACTTATCAGTTCCCTCACCGAAATGCTGGATACAGTCAGCCTTGCAATCAGTGCTATTGCGGCAATCAGTCTGTTGGTTGGCGGTATAGGCGTTATGAATATTATGCTGGTTTCTGTAACAGAGCGAACAAAGGAAATCGGCACAAGAAAAGCGCTTGGTGCACCTAAATCCACAATACTGATGCAGTTTATTATTGAAGCTGTGGTTATTTGTCTTATCGGCGGCGGACTTGGCATAGCCTTGGGTACAGGACTTGGCTCAATAGCCTGCATTGTACTTGGCTACTCTGCCCGAGCAGATATTGAAAGCATAATTGCCGTTGTTGGCATTTCTATGGCAATAGGTATTTTCTTTGGATACTACCCTGCAAACAAAGCAAGCAAACTTGACCCAATTGAAGCATTAAGATATGAATAAAATCATCGTATAAACACAAACTCATCAAAAAAATGCAATAGAATAATTTGTAAAGAAAGGCGGACAAAATTTTATAAATTTAGTCTGCCTTTAGTCTGTTGTGATATGATTATACATTGAGGTGATATTATGAAACTGCTTATTGCAGAGGACGACCCTCGTCTTTTGAAAACTCTTATACATATTTTCCAAACCAATAAATATATTGCTGACGGTGTCAGCAATGGCAATGATGCTTTGGAATATGCACTTACAGGCGAATACGACGGACTTGTGCTGGACATTATGATGCCCGGTATGGATGGACTGACAGTGCTGAAAAAACTGCGAGAAAAAAACATAACAACACCTGCTTTATTTCTTACTGCAAGAACTGAAATTGACCAAAGGGTTGAAGGTCTTGATGCAGGTGCAGATGATTACCTGCCAAAGCCTTTTTCAACACAGGAGCTTCTGGCAAGGGTACGTGCTATGCTACGCCGCAAGGATAACTATACTGCTGACCTTATGGAATACGGCGGTCTTGTTCTCAACCGCTCTACATATCAACTGAGTTATGAAAACAATACACAGATGTTAAGCGGCAAGGAATTTCAGATTATGGAAATGCTTATGCAACGCCCTGAAACTATAATGCCCACAGAACAGTTTATGACACATATATGGGGATGGGACACGGATGTTGACACCAGTGTGGTCTGGGTGCATATTTCCAATCTGCGCAAAAAACTTACGGCATTAAACAGCAGCACAGAAATCCGATTTGTACGCAATGGCGGTTATATTCTGGAGGCAAAGCATGATTTATAATTTAAGAAAAAAATTTATAAAAATCAGTGCATTATCCATACTTATAGTGTTTTCGATTATATTTGCAGGTATTGCTGTTACAAACCAGATACAGCTGAACGACACAATGGACACACTGACCGATGCAATATCCCGCAACGGAGGTGCATTCCCCGATTTTAACAGAGGAAATCCTCCAAGGGATAGGCCTTTTAACAAACCTGACATCATAACCGAAGAAACAAAGTTCAGCACCCGTTTTTTTACCGTATGGCTGGATGATTATAACGAAATAATAAAGATAAACACCGATTCAGTATTTTCAGTTGATGAGCAGCAGTCGGTGGAGTATGCACAGAAGGCACTGAACAAAAATAAAGAGCGTGGCTGGGTAGCAAATTACAGATACAAAATTTTCAGCCATTTTGAGGGCAAAACCATCGTCTTTGTAAACGGCGAGATGAACCGTACAGTATCCTACAGATTTCTGGTTGTTTCGTTTTTTGTTCTGCTGGGCAGCGGCATTGTGCTGCTTATGCTATTTGTGGTTATGTCAAAAAAGGTGGTTTCACCTATTGCCGAAAGCTATGACAGGCAAAAGCAGTTTATCACCGATGCAAACCACGAACTGAAAACACCTCTTACGCTTATAATGTCCAATGTGGATATTGTGGAGGAGGAACTGGGCAAAAGCGAATGGCTGGACGATATAAGAAGCGAAGGTCAGCGTATGACACAGCTTATAAACCGATTGGTTTCTCTTTCCCGTATGGATGAAGAGCATAATTCCATAGAGAGGAAAGATTTTAATCTGACAGGCGTGATTTACGATACTGCATCGGAGTTTGTTCAGCTTGCAGCATCAAACAGAAAAATTCTCTACTGTATGGCGCAGCCCGATGTAACTTACAAGGGTGACGAAGCACTCATACGCCAGCTCATGTCCATACTTCTGGACAATGCCGTGAAATACTGCGACACCGCCGGAGATATACATGTTGACCTTAGCCTAAAACGACACCCGATTATAACGGTGGAAAATACATACACAGATGCAGACAATGTGGAACTGGACAAACTGTTCGACCGCTTTTACCGTGCCGACAAGGCCAGAACCTACGACGGCAGCTTTGGCATAGGTCTTTCGCTGGCAAGGGAAATTGTAAACAGACACGGTGGCGAAATTTCCGCATACAGAAAAGATGCCGTTATTGGATTCAAGGTAGAACTGAAATAGATAATGGCTATTGTACCCTATCAAATTAACGGGGTATTTCTTTACAAGATATTGTTATATGTTCTATATAGGTAGAGTGCTTTTATATAAAAAGTCATCGTTAAAATAACCAATAAAAAAGACCACAGAAGCGATTCTGTGGTCTTGGTTTATATTGGTATCAGTAATCAAAATAGAAGCCCTGAAATACTATTCCGTCCTGATTGATGAAACGCCCTTGACTGTCTTTTGGTATAGCTTCGTGTGCTCTACCATCACCTATAACAATAGTAGAAAGCGTAGAGTCCGATTTCCCGCACACCCTACAATCAGCGTTATTTTTAATTTGACCATTTAGAACTTGAGCGTCTGGGCGTTGTGTCGCCAGCACCAAGTGAATACCAAAGGCTCTGCCTTGTCTGGCTATCGTTGAAATGCACATTTCAATGCTATCCATCAGGGCTTTTCGTTCTTTGGTTGCCCCTGTTTTATCCATCAGCTCTGCAATTTCATCACAGGCGAAAATTATTCGCTGCATATCGCTGCTGATTTTCAGGCGGTATTCGCCAATATTCTTGACCTTGTGGGTGACAAACAGTTTCTTTCTGCTCTCCAGCTCGTTTACAATCTCCTCCAGCTTCGTGAGTAGCTTTTCTTCATCAGTGATAATCTCTGTCAGCTGATGCCAGCCATCAGAGAAATCAACTCCTCCTTTGAAGTCAGCAATCACTACGGCATTGTTGCGTTTGATGTGCTGCCAAAGAATAGTTTTCAGTAGCACACTTTTCCCACTCCCAGTACTCCCACCAATTAAAATCATAGGGCTTTTATCGATGTCCACCCATATATCTTCAACAAGTCCCTTGCCTAAAATAATACGGGCATCGTTTCCCCAGTCAATATTTCTGTCATCCCAGAGAATTTTCTGGAACGCATTTTCGTTGGCTACTGTGACAATTTCAACAGTTCTTCGGTCAATCTCTCTTATCTGACCTATGTAACCTTTGAAAACGCTCTCCAGCTCTGACTGGTGGTCTTCCCATAAAGTGCGTGGGAATCCAACTCCTTCAAATGTCAGGATTTGTCGATTTTTGTCGATTTCCTGATTTTTCACCAGCCACGGCACTTCGTATGCGGCATTGTAAAAGTCTGCTCTTAATAGGTCGTTGAAATATTTCCAGCTATGTTTCACATACCCTTGCATATACAACAACGCCATAAAAAGTACCACCCCGATA
>JAZQYH010000127.1:0-50172 GCA_045633415.1 Oscillospiraceae bacterium
GCGTCCTGTTTTTATTTTGTATGTATAATATCTTATGCGCAAATGCAACAAAAGGGAATGATTTAATAATCAAACTTATTGTAAGAATTGCAGATTTATCAGTATCTGTGTGGAAATCTGACACGGTTAGCATTGACAAACGATGCTAGTTAGTATATACTAACTACACTAGTTAGTGCAGGCTAACTGCATACAAGACACGTTTATAGAATAAATGTGCGAAAGGATTATATTTATGAAAACACTGAAAGATGTAAAGGTTGGTGACACAGCCACTGTGGTGAAACTCCACGGCGAAGGCCCTGTACGCCGCAGAATTATGGACATGGGCATTACAAAGCGCGTTGAAATCAAAGTGCGTAAAGTTGCGCCACTGGGAGATCCAATGGAACTTACAGTACGCGGTTACCAGTTGACACTGCGTAAAGCTGATGCAGAAATGATTGAAGTAGAATAAGAGGATTTTATATATGAGCATTAAAATTGCACTTGCCGGCAACCCTAACAGTGGTAAAACTTCACTGTTCAATGTTCTCACCGGCTCTAACCAGTACGTTGGCAACTGGCCTGGCGTAACTGTTGAAAAGAAAGAAGGCCATCTGAAAGGCCACAGCGATGTAATTATTCAGGACTTGCCTGGTATTTACTCCCTGTCACCTTACTCTCCAGAGGAAGTGGTAACACGTACATACCTTGTAAACCAGCACCCAGACGCTATTCTGAACATTATCGACGGTACAAACATCGAAAGAAACCTGTACCTTACAACACAGCTTCTGGACCTGGGCTACCCTGTTGTTATCGCAGTAAACATGATGGACCTTGTTCGCAAAAACGGCGACCACATCGACATCGAAAAACTGAGCAAAGCAATGGGCTGCCCTGTTGTGGAAATTTCCGCACTGAAAAACGAAGGCATTGAGGCTGCTGTAGAAAAAGTAGTAGAACTGGCTAAAAACCATACACACGGCGATGTACCACACGTTTTCAAAGGCAGTGTGGAACACGCTCTGGCACATATTGAAGAATCCATTGAAGATTCAGTAGACAAAACATATCTGCGCTGGTATGCAATCAAACTGTTTGAACGTGACGAAATCGTACAGCAGGAAGTAAACCTGCCTGCAGATGTAATGGCACACGTTGAACAGCACATCCTTGATTGTGAAGCAGAAATGGATGATGATGCAGAAAGTATTGTAGCTGACAGCCGTTATTCCTACATCAGTGATGTTTGCAGCCGTGCTGTTAAAAAATCCGGCGAAAAACACAGAGTTACACTTTCAGGTAAAATAGATAAAATTGTTACAAACAGAGTTCTGGCCCTGCCAATCTTTGCAGGCGTTATGTTCCTGATGTACGCCATCGCAATGGGCGGTTACTCCTTCTCCATCGGTACAATGGGTACTGACTGGGCAAACGATGTGCTGTTCGGCGAATGGGTACCAACACTGTTTGATTCCATCCTTACATCCCTTGGTGTAAGCGGCTGGCTGTACGGTCTGGTAATGGATGGTATTGTAGCTGGCGTTGGCGCTGTGCTGGGCTTTGTACCACAGATTCTGGTGCTGTCCTTCCTGCTGTCAATTCTGGAAGACGTGGGCTATATGTCCCGTGTTGCATTTATTATGGACAGAATCCTGCGCAAATTCGGTCTGTCTGGCAAATCTATCATTCCTATGCTGGTTGCCACAGGCTGTGGTGTTCCAGGCATTCTGGCTTCACGTACTATTGAACAGGAAAATGACAGAAAAATCACAGTTATGACTACAGGCTTTATCCCTTGCGGTGCTAAAATGCCTATTATCGGCCTGTTTGCAGGTGCAGTATTTGGCAACTCACCACTGGTAGCAACATCTGCATTCTTTATCGGTGTAATGGCCGTAGTTATCAGCGGTGTTATTCTTAAAAAATTCAAAGCTTTCGCAGGCAAACCTGCTCCATTCGTAATGGAACTGCCTGAATACCATCTGCCAAGCGCAAGAAATGTTCTGCGCTCCACATATGACAGAGGTATGGACTTTGTAAAAAGAGCAACAACAATTGTTCTGCTTTCTTCCATCGTTCTCTGGTTCCTGCAGGGTTACGGTTTTGTAGATGGTGCTTTTATGGCTGTTGAAGACCCTAACGTTTCACTGCTGGCAGACATCGGCAAAACTATTGCCTGGATTTTCTACCCACTGGGCTGGGCTGGCGAAATGGCATGGAAAGCTACAATTGCTACATTTACAGGTCTGATTGCGAAAGAACAGGTAGTTTCTACATTCGGCACATTGTACAACTTTGCAGGCGAACTGTCTGAAGCAGGTAATGAAATCTGGGCACTGGTTGCTGCAGACTTCGGCCCTGTAAGAGCATACAGCTTTATGATTTTCCAGCTGCTGTGCGCACCATGTTTTGCAGCTATGGGCGCTATCAGAAGAGAAATGGGCGATATGAAATGGACAGTAGGCACAATCGCATATATGTGTGGTTTTGCGTATGTGATTTCAATGATTGTTTACCAGCTGGTTGGTTTTGTAACAGGTGAAGCAGTATTCTCTATCTTTACAGTGCTGGCTGTTGTTATTCTGGCTGCACTGCTGTACCTGATTTTCCGCAAAGGATATCAGGTGCCTAAAAAATAATCCAAAGCAAGATGATATACAGGAGGTCTCACTATGGGCGATTTCATAGTTCTCACAGTTATTGGTTTCTGCGTGGCGCTTGCAGTACGCTCCATGTGGAAAGACCATAAAAAAGGCGGCTGTGCTGGTTGTTCAGGTTGTTCACACAACTGTAGCAGTTGCGCTTCAGCTTGTCGGGTTAAAACAACTGTATGATAAATATAGCCGTCGGTTTAACCGGCGGCTTTTTTGTGTGGAAATATTAATTCAGCTAATCTTTTGAAAAACATATTTTCCTGTTGAAACACTGGACGAAAAGTATTATTATTTCCTATGACAATAATTACAATCCTTTCGGAGAGTCTATGGACAAAAAGAAATTTTCCGTTTTATTTATAATCTGTATGGCAAATTCGCTGATATACACTTTGCCATATCTTCAAAGTACATATTACGACAGTATGCAGGCAGCCTATGGCTTTTCCCATGTGCAGATGGGCAGTCTGGTAAGTGCATACGGTATATTCAATATTTTTGCCAACTTTTTTGGTGGCGTAGCGGCTGACTTGTTTGACACAAAGAAACTGTTTGTATTTTCAATGGTGGCTACTGGTCTGTCTGGCCTATACAGTGCCACACTGCCAAGCTATCCTGTTATGCTGCTGTTGAATGTATTCTGGTCAGTTTCCACCACACTTACATTCTGGTCAGCTATGCTGAAGGCTGTGAACAGTCTGGCAGACGGTACCCGTCAGGGCAGGGTGTTCGGTCTGAAAGAAACAATCTGCTGTATTATGACACTGGTGTTTTCCATGGGTACGCTGGCGGTTTTCAGGGCCAGTGGGGAAAACTTTGTGCTTTTGCTGGTGGTAAACTCCACACTGCATATCATCATCGGTGTCCTGGTGGCGATATTTATGCCTCCGCTTCCTCCACAGGGGGATACAAATGTGTCACAGCTTATAAAAGGCATAGGCGACGTATTGCGCCTTAAAGGTGTGTGGCTTATAGGCATGACAATATTCTTCACGCAGTTTATTGCTATTATATTTGGTCGTTTTACACCGTTTCTTACAGGTGTGGGTGGATTGTCTGCATCCACAGTTGCTCTTATCACCATTATTGCGGCAAACGGCTTTGCAAATATAGGCTCGCTGTCTGGTGGTAAAATAAGTGATGCCATAGGTTCGCCATCCAAGTTTATTGCCTGTGTAATGGGGCTTATTGCTGTGGTGACAGTGATATTCCTGTTTATTCCCTGGGGCAGTAATACAGTGTGGCCGTGTGTTGCAGTGGCTGTGATATTCCGTATTTTCAATGGTGCACTGCGCTCTGTACAGTTTGCCACTATGTCACAGGTGGATATTCCGAAGCACCTTATAGGTACAGCCAGCGGTATAATCAGTATTATCGGCTATCTGCCGGATATATTTGGTTATACACTCTGCGGTATCGCCATGGAAAATTTTGACACAATCACAGCTTACAGAGTGATTTTCACAGGGCTGATAATATGCTGTGTTTTCGGTATGGTAATTTCTGTTTCACTGCACAGATATTCAAAAAGAAACAAGGCATAAAACAAGGCTTTGCCGGTGTATAACACTGCATCGGCAAAGCTTTTTTGTGTTTTTTTACCACTAAAATTTAGTTGACAAACATTGCTTTTTTAGACTATCATAATAGGTAACGGATTAATAAAATCTGCAAAAATTCAATTTAAAGGAGATGACACTTGTGAGTAGTGACCCTTGCGGGAGTACGATGTACACTTACAAATCAATACAGGCGCAAAAACAGGTGGATTCTTCCGTATTATGATACAGCACCTCTTTTTCGCCCTAAGAAAGAGAGGTATTTTTAATGGATGACAAAAACTACAACAATATTGGATTCCACACAGAAAACGATGATTTTGTTGAAGAAGATGAAGAAATAATCGAACTTATAGATGCCATTACTGCAGACGAAGATGAGCTGGAAGAAGCTGATGTAGACCTTACAGATATGCTCCTGACAACAGAGCAGGAAGAGCTGGAAGATGTTATCGAGTCAGACTTTGCCATCGACGTTGCCATCGCTATGGAAGAGTTCTCTGATGAAGAGCTGCTGGCATTCTATGAACGTCTTGATAATGAACACAACGCCCAGGTTCTGGAACAGATGGACGAAGATTTGCAGCAGAGATTTGTAGCCCTGCTGGATTATGATGCTATTCTGGGAATATTCAAATATATGTCAAACGACGATATTGCCGATATTCTTGGCGAAATGCCTGTTAACCGCAGAAAAACCATTCTCCGCCGTCTGAAAAGTAGTGACGAAGTACAGAGCCTGATGCTGTATCCTGATGATACAGCCGGTGGTATTATGACAACAGAATATATTGCCCTTTCAGGCAATATGACTGTTGAAAAAGCACTGCAGAAAATCAAGGAAATTGCACCTAAAACAGAGATTATAGACACTATCTTTGTTCTCAATGGTAAAAAAGAACTTATCGGTACTGCCGACCTGCGTGATATTCTGGTGGAAGAAAACCATGTTCTTCTGCAGGAAATCATGTATGACAACGTTGTTGTGGTTACTCCTGACATGGACCAGGAAGAAGTTTCGCATATCGCATCCAAATACGACCTTACAGCTGTGCCTGTTGTAAACAGAAAAGGCGCACTGCTGGGTATCATTACTGTCGACGATATCATCGACGTTCTCTTTGAAGAACAGACCGAAGATATTCTGAAGATGGGTGGTGCGTCAGCTGAAGAAAACATTGACTCCACAGTTCTTGAAAGTGTAAAATTCCGTCTACCATGGCTGATGGTAAACCTTTGCACAGCTTTTCTAGCATCTTTTACACTGTCTATGTTTGAAGATACAATCGCACAGGTTGTTGCACTGTCTGCCACAATGACAATTATTGCAAACATGGGTGGTAACGCAGGTAACCAGACAATGGCTATTGTACTGCGCAGTATCACACTGGGTGAAATCAACCTGGCAGATGACTGGCTGAAAGTAATCAAACCTATTATAGCCGGTGTTATCAACGGTGCTATTATCGGCTCTGTTGCAGGGCTGATAGTTGCTATGAAATACGGCAACATGTACCTTGGCATTATTACAGTGCTGGCTATGATTATAAACAACATAGTGGCAGGTGTATTTGGCTTCTTTGTACCTCTGGTGCTGAAAGCGCTGAAAGTGGACCCTGCCCTGGCAAGTTCCATTTTCCTTACAGCTGCTACAGACGTTCTTGGCTTTTTTGCATTCCTCAGTCTTGCAAAAGTGTTTATGCCAATGCTTATATAGAAATAATAAAGACGACAGGTTTCTGTCGTCTTTTTACAATTCTTAATAGGATTTTAACAACTATTTCCTTTAAATTTTCATAGATTAGTGTTATTATATATAAAATATTAAAACAAGGGGATATTATGTTATTGCTTCAAACAGTTGAACTGGTGGACATCACCAAAGAAATACCGCTGAAATATTGGGTTTTGTTTATCGCTGTAATGGCGGTGATTCTTCCCCTTGCTTCAAAAATTCTGACACATATGTTTATTCCGCAAAATAATGAGGAGGACGCACCTGTGTGGTCCTCCATGAGTAAAAAGAACAAGGGTAAAAAGTTTTAGTCTCCCAGTTTATACACATCTGTGTACACACTCTGGGCCTTGCTTGAAATGTATTTGTCTTTGTGGTAAAAACCAAAATACCACTTTTTATATTCCAATTTGGCAGAAATTTCATCCAGATAATCAAACAGATGGCCGAATGTAAAGCTGTCCATATTGATGAATCTGTTTATATTGCCGCTAGGTGAATGTGTCAGCACATAGTCTACCTGCCAGTTGTGTCTTTCAAGGTTCTGTGTGCATCTGTCGAAATCAGCCTGACATGGCGGATAGTCGCTGAACACATCGTCTATAAAATCATCTGCACCGCCAAAGCACAGCAATTTCATATCTTCCATTTCCAGCACTTCACCGCGTTTTATGTAATAAACCTGTCCAGGGCATATTTCCTTTGCCTGTGCGCCATGATATACAGTGTCTGGAAACTGTTCCAATGCTTTGAAATTTTCATTGTAACCATCAATGAACAAAACCCTGAAAGGCAGTTTTGCAATCTTTTTCAGGTTCTTTTCCTGTGTTTTATCGCCGTTCCACACAAAGCCAAAATCACCCAGAACTATCAGGGTGTCATATTTTTTTATGAAGTTCAGCTTTTTGTCGGTCAGTCTTTCCAGCTCACCATGGGTATCTGCAGTGATAAATATCATTTTTGTGCCCCTTTTTTACTTTATTTGCACTTTATTTATAAGTATATTTATGTTATAATATAAAGGTTATAAAAGAATCATAAATTTAACACTTTTCAATTACTATTTTAATATAATTCCCAGGGAATGTCTATATGAAAAAATTTATCCGCCTGATGAGCGTGACACTTGCTTTTGTGTTATGCTTTTCTATATTACAGCTGCCGGCGTCTGCTGCTACAACAGCCAGATACCAGTTGTCTTTTGAAGTAAATGCCAGGGCTTACGTTCTTGCCAGCCTTGACACAGGGGAAATTATTTTTGAAAAAAACAGTCATGAACAATATGACCCTGCTTCTCTTACAAAGCTACTTACAGCTTATACCACATACAAATATGTGGAAGATTTTGAAGGTACAATGGTTACAGCACCAAGATATGTTTATGATGAACTCTACGGTCTCAACAGCTCCACAGCTGATATCCGTCAGGGTGAAATTCTCAGTGTAAAAGACCTTATGTATGCTATGCTGTTGCCTTCTGCCAACGAAGCCGCCAGCATTCTGGCTGACTATATCGGCAATGGCGATATCACAAACTTCTGCATGATGATGAACAACGAGGCCAGAAAGCTGGGCTGTACAAATACCAATTTTACAAATGCCCACGGCCTGTTCACAGACAATCACTACACATCAGCTTATGATATGTACCTGATTGCAAGAGCCTGCTACAATCTGCCGGGCTTTATGGATATAGTTACTACAAACACTTACCAGATGCCAGCCAATGTAAAGCATGCAAATCCTTACTATATCCAGAATACAAACAAAATGCAGAACAGGGCGTACCCTAATTACTACCGCTCTTACGTAAAAGGTATGAAGACAGGTACCCTTGACTACAACAACTTTGTGTGTGTTTGTCAGAAAAACGGAGAGAACTACATTCTTGTTGTTATCGGTGCTGACTTTGTGGGTAATGAATCCCGCACAGCTATGCTGACAAGTGCAGAAATAATGGACTACTTCTTTGAAAGCTACTCACTGCGCAGTGCAAACACACTGTCTTTCCCAGTGACAGAAGTGGGGCTGAAATATGCTTCAGATGCTGACACACTCCTGCTTTATGCAGATACAGAAGTTATGTCCATCTTACCAAACGATGCAGACGAATCCAGCTTTCAGAAAGTTTACAACCTGCCTGAATATGTTGGTGCGCCTATAAATGCCGGCGATGTAATCGGCACAGTTGATTACTATCTCGCAGGACAGAAAGTTGGTACCAGCCAGCTTATCAGCCACGACACAGTGGAACGCAGTACTGTTATGTACCTTATGGGTAAATTCCAGGAGGCATACCAGTCCCTATATTTCCGTGTAGTACTGGCAGTTACATTTACACTGGTAGTTATTTATTTGATTTACACCTATTTACAGTATAAGAAACACGAAAAAATGCAGAAAGTACACCGCACAAGAAGATAATATCACGGTGGTTTTATTATAAGGAAAGTAGAGGAAAATGAATAAAGTATATATAGTATTAAGTCGTTCAAACACGCTGGTAGCGATGCTTGTACGTATATTTACAGGTAAATTTTATAATCACGCATCTATTGCTTTTGAAAAAGATTTAAATAGCTTTTATTCTTTCGGCAGAAAAAATCCAAGACTGCTTCTTCCAGCTGGATTTATCTCCGAAGGTGTACATACAGGATATTTCGGGCTTAAACCACACACACAGGTGCGGGTGCTGGAAATGGAACTTGATGATGAAGAATACAACATGCTGGTAAAAAATGTTGAAGGCTTTGAACAGCAGGCAGACAGATACAGATACAACATTCTGGGGCTTGCTACAATTTATTTCAACATTCCATGGAACCGTACAATCCACTATACCTGTTCAGGTTTTGTGGCATATTGTATGAGAAATGCCCTTGACTTTGGCAAGCATTACTCCCTGATACAGCCAGAAGATTTCTTCAACTTCAAACATAAGAAAATTTACGAAGGAACAGCAGGAGATTACCACTATGAAAAATAGCATTTACAGTGTTCAGGATCCACGTAATTTATCTATTCTTACAGACTTTTACGAACTTACAATGGCAAATGGCTTTTTTGAGTCAGGCCGTAAGGATGATATAGGCGTTTTTGACCTATTCTTCCGCAGAGTGCCAGATGCAGGCGGCTTTGCAATTACAGCAGGTCTCGAACAGGCTATGGACTATCTGGAAAATCTTAAATTTGATGATAACGACATCGCATATCTGCGTAGCAAAGGTATCTTCAGCGAAGCATTTCTGGAATATCTGCGCAATTTCAAATTTGAATGTGATGTATGGGCTATGCCAGAAGGTACACCAATCTTCCCAAAAGAACCATCTGTTGTAGTTGAAGGTCCGATGATTCAGGCACAGCTGGTGGAAACAACACTGCTTATTCTGCTTAACCACCAGACACTTATTGCTACAAAAGCAAACAGAATCGTACGTTCTGCTATGGGCCGTCCTGTACAGGAATTCGGTGCACGCCGTGCACAGGGTGTAGACGCCGCAAACTACGGCAGCCGTGCCGCATACATTGCAGGCTGTGTTTCCACATCCAACTCCATGATGGAACGTGACTGGGGCATCCCTGCTTCCGGCACAATGGCGCACAGCTGGGTACAGAGCTTTGACTCTGAATACGAAGCATTCAAACGTTATGCTGAAATCTACCCAGACAGCACAGTACTGCTGATAGATACTTTCAACGTACTGAAAAGTGGTATTCCAAATGCCATCAGAGTATTTGATGAAGTGCTGAAACCACAGGGTAAACGCCCTGTAGGTGTACGCATTGACTCTGGCGACATTGCTTACCTTTCCAAAAAAGCAAGAGCGATGCTGGATGCTGCAGGCTACAAAGACTGCAAGATTATTGCATCTAATTCTCTGGACGAATACATTATCCGTGAACTGCTGATTGCAGACGCAAGAATAGACTCTTTCGGTATCGGTGAAAAACTGATTACCAGTGCTACAAACCCAGTTCTGGGTGGTGTTTACAAGCTGGTTGCTGTTAAAAAAGACGGAGAATACACTCCAAAAATCAAAATCAGCGAAAGCTATGAAAAAATTACTATCCCATACAAAAAGAAAGTATGGAGAATTTACTCCAACCACACAGGCAAGGCTATGGCTGACTACCTGACAATGTGGGATGAAGACCCATCAGGTCTTGATGAAATCACAATTTTCAGCCCGCTGGAACCATGGAAAAAACAGACACTTACAGATATTACTATCAAGCCACTGCTTATCCCTGTGTTCGAAAAGGGTAAACGTGTATACGAAAACCCATCACTGAAGCAAATCCGTGATTATACAATGACACAGCTGGATACACTGTGGGATGAACTGAAACGTCTGGAATATCCACACAAATATTATGTAGACCTTTCAGACAAACTGTGGAGCGCACAGCGTGTATTGCTGGAAGAACACCACGCATAAATGTGTGTTAGTCACAAAAATGTTGAAAACACTACTAAAATAGTGTATATTTAAGAAAAATAAATCCTCAGGGAGTTTAAAATGTTAGAATTAAGAAATATCAGTTACTCAGTAACAGATAATGGTAAAAAAGATATTCTCAAAAACATAAATCTTACAATCGATGACAGATTTGTGGTTATTACAGGTCCTAACGGTTCTGGTAAATCCACACTGGCAAAAATCATTGCCGGCATCATCACACCTACATCCGGTCAGATTCTGCTGGACGGTGTGGACATCACAGACCTGGGCATTACAGAAAGAGCAAAAGCTGGCATCAGCTTTGCATTCCAGCGGCCTGTAAGATTTAAAGGCATCACAGTAAAAGACCTTATCAATCTGGCAGCAGGCAGAAAATTGAACTTTACAGAAGCTTGCAACTATCTGTCAGAAGTAGGCCTGTGTGCACGAGACTACATCAACCGTGAAGTTAACGCTTCACTTTCCGGCGGTGAGCTTAAAAGAATCGAAATCGCTATGATTCTTGCACGTGGTACAAAGCTGTCTCTGTTTGATGAACCAGAAGCAGGTATCGACCTGTGGAGCTTCAACAGCCTTATCAGAGTGTTTGAAGCTATGCACGAAAGTATCAAAGGCAATATCCTGATTATTTCCCATCAGGAAAGAATTCTGGATATCGCAGACAAAATTGTTCTGCTTAAAGATGGCGAAATCGCACAGATTGGCACAAAAGATGAAATCATGCCACAGATTCTGGGTGTTTCAGGTGTATGCCCACAGATTAAGGAGTAAGGCTTATGGCAATGAAGTTAGATAAAATTCAGTTAAATCTTCTGGAACAGGTTGCAGACCTGCACGATGTTCCTGCCGGTGCATACAACATCCGTACAAACGGTGCATCTGCTGGCAGAAACACAACTGCAAACATCGACATTGTTTCCAAAGAAGATAAAGATGGTATTGATATCATTATCAAACCAGGTACAAAAAAAGAAAGTATCCATATTCCTGTACTGCTGTCTGAAAGCGGTATCGAAGAAATGGTTTACAACGATTTCCACATCGGCGAAGATGCTGATGTTGTGATTGTTGCAGGTTGCGGTATCCATAATGGTGGTGATGCCGCCAGCAAACACGACGGTATCCACAGCTTTTTCATTGGCAAAAATGCAAAGGTTAAATATGTAGAAAAACACTATGGCTATGGCGATGGCCGTGGCGAAAAAATCATGAACCCTGTAACTATCATCGAAATGGCAGAAAACAGCTATTTTGAAATGGAAACAGCACAGATTCGTGGTGTTGACTCCACAAACCGTAAAACAGTGGCAAAACTGGCAGACGGCGCTACACTGATTATCGGTGAAAAACTGCTGACACACGGCACACAGCAGGCTATCACAGAGTTTGAAGTAGACCTTTACGGTGAAAACAGTTCTGCACACGTTGTTTCCCGTTCCGTTGCACAGGATGAATCCTATCAGGAATTTATCTCCCGTGTTTACGGCAACAACTGCTGCAGCGGCCACACAGAATGTGACGCTATCGTTATGAACAATGCCAAAGTAGCGGCTATTCCAGAAATCAAGGCTAATCATACAGAAGCAAGCCTGATTCACGAAGCTGCTATCGGTAAAATCGCAGGCGAACAGCTTATCAAGCTGATGACTCTGGGTCTTACAGAAAAAGAAGCAGAAGAACAGATTATCTCTGGCTTCCTTAAATAAGAATATTTACACCGGGTGATTAAACCCGGTGTTTTTTGTTTGGATTATGGTGTGACAGTATCACATATCAATTGACTTTTATATTGGAAAAGGTGTAAAATATACCCATACCCCCGGGGGAGGGGGATAAAGGAGCGTTAATATGGTAGCAGATAAAACTAAAGTCTTGCGTCTGTTGAAAACTGCCCGAGGACAGCTGGACGCTGTTATTAAAATGGTAGAAGAAGACAGATATTGTGTAGATATCTCTCATCAGATTATGGCGACGGAAGGCTTGCTTAATAATGCCAACCGTCAGGTTCTCACTGAACATCTGAAACACTGTGTAAACAATGCACAAACAGAAGATGACCGCAACGAAAAAGTGGACGAACTGATTAATTTAATGAGCAAAATTCTCAAATAAGAGGTATATATGAAACAGAAATATGATATTACAGGTATGACCTGCTCTGCCTGCTCTTCCAGAGTTGAAAAAAGTGTTTCAAAGTTGGAAGGCATCGGCACAGTAAGTGTAAACCTGCTGACAAACAGTATGCAGGTGGAATATCCTGATGGTGCCCTGACAACAGAACAGATTATCACCTGTGTTGAAAAAGCAGGCTATGGTGCATCTCTTGCCGACGGTGGCAAAACAGCCACAGCTGCATCTGCACCAAAGGCAAAAGGCGAAAATGTAGCAGAAAAACAGATTGCACAGATGAAGAAAAGGCTGATTACATCCTTTATATTCTGGATTCCACTGATGTATGTGTCAATGGGCAGTATGTATGGCGCACCACTGCCACAGTGGCTGCAGGGCCACGCCAATGCAATTTCCTTTGCACTGGTACAGTTTTTACTCTGTTTGCCAATTATGTATATAAACAAGCACTATTATGAAAAAGGTTTTTCAACTCTTTTACACGGTGCACCTAATATGGACAGCCTTATTGCAGTTGGCTCAACAGCCGCCATTGTTTATGGTGTGTTTGCTATTTTCCGTATGAGCTGGGGTATGGGCAATGGTGATATGGCTCTGGTGGCAAAATACCATATGGACCTTTATTTTGAAGGCGGCGCCACTATCCTTACCCTTATCACTCTGGGCAAATTCCTTGAAGCACGCAGCAAGGGCAAAACAAGTGAAGCTATCTCACGTCTTCTGGACCTTGCACCAAAGACAGCCACAGTTGTAAGAGATGGTGTAGAACAGGAAATCCCTGTGGAAGAAGTTGTGGTGGGCGACATCATCCTTGTAAAACCTGGTATGAATATCCCTGTTGACGGCACAGTGCTGGAAGGTGTAACCAGCGTTGACCAGGCGGCTATTACAGGCGAAAGTATTCCTGTACACAAAGAAGTAGGAGACAGCGTTATCGGTGCCACCATAAACAAAACAGGCTTTATTAAAATTCAGGCAACAAAAGTCGGGGATGATACCACATTCTCACAGATTATCCGTCTTGTAGAAGAAGCCAGTGCTTCAAAAGCACCTATTGCCCAGATGGCAGACAAAATCGCAGGTATCTTTGTTCCTGTGGTAATGGGAATTGCGGCAGTTACATTCCTTGTATGGTACTTTATTTTAAGCGCTACATTTGAATTTGCTCTTTCCTGTGCAATTACAGTTCTGGTTATTTCCTGTCCATGTGCCCTTGGTCTTGCCACACCAGTTGCAATTATGGTAGGTACAGGTAAAGGTGCAGAAAATGGTATTCTTATTAAATCCGGTGAAGCGCTGGAAATTGCCCACAATGTAAATACTGTTGTTCTGGATAAAACAGGCACAATCACACAGGGCAGACCTGTGGTAACAGATGTTGTGGCAGTGAATATGACAACACAGCAGTTTATCTCTATGGCGGCGGCATTGGAAAGTAAATCTGAACACCCTCTGGCAACAGCCATTATGGAATATGCAGAGGAAAATGATATTCAGTATCCACAGGTAGAAAACTTCAACTCCATTCCGGGCAAAGGCATCTTCGCACAGTATAACGGTGCAGACTATATTGCAGGTAATGCGAAACTGCTGGGTGAAAATGGTGTGGATATTTCTTCCGTACAGGAAAAAATCAACTCTCTTGCTGACAGTGGCAAAACACCGATGATGTTTGCATGCAATGGTCAGCTTATGGGTATTATCGCAGTTGCAGACGTGGTAAAACCAACCAGCCGACAGGCTATCGAAAAACTGACAGCTATGGGCGTGGAAGTTATCATGCTGACAGGGGACAACGAAAGAACAGCAAAAGGTATTGCAAAAGATTTGAATCTTTCACAGACAATCGCAGATGTTCTGCCACAGGATAAAGAAAAGGTTGTTTCACAGTTTCAGTCAGAAGGCAAAATTGTTGCAATGGTTGGCGACGGTGTAAACGATGCCCCAGCCCTTGTACGTGCTGATGTAGGCGTGGCAATCGGTGCTGGCACAGATGTAGCGGTAGAAAGCGCTGATATTGTTCTTATGAAAAATGACCTGCTGGATGTTGTTTCTGCAATCCGTCTTTCAAAAGCAGTAATCAGAAATATTCAGCAGAACCTGTTCTGGGCATTTTTCTACAACAGCTGTGGTATTCCACTGGCGGCTGGCGTGTTTTATGGTCTCTTCGGCTGGAAACTGACACCATCCTTTGGTGCAGCGGCTATGTCTTTCTCAAGTATCTTTGTAGTATCAAATGCACTTCGTCTGCGTCTGTTCAAAGTGGATAAAGACGAAATGGCACAGGTTGAACATCAGGATATTTCTGTAAAAACAGAAGAAATCAGTCTTGCACTGCCACAGGCAGAGGTAAAAGCAGAGCCACAGGGCAACATCACACTGATGATAGAAGGTATGATGTGTATGCACTGTGTACGCCACGTAACAAATGCACTGAAGAGTGTGGATGGTGTGGAAAACATAAATGTAGACCTTGAAGGCAACAAAGCAACAGTAACAGCAGACAATGACAAGATTCAGCCTATGGTTGATGCCATTGCGGAGGCTGGTTACAAAGTAACAGAAGTTATCAATGCACAGACAGTGCAACAAGATATAAATAACGAAAAGGAGAAAACAAAAATGGTTCTTAAAATTGATGGTATGATGTGCATGCATTGTGTAAAACATGTTGATAAAGCTCTCAACGCTGTTGAAGGTGCAAGCAACGTAGTTGTTAATCTGGAAGAAAAACAGGCATCTGTAGATGCAGCACCAGAACTGGAAGCAGCACTGGTTGCAGCAGTTACTGAAGCAGGCTACACAGTAGTTGAAGTTGTAAAATAATTTACACAGGATGTAAAAAAGGGGAGGGCATTTGCCCTCCCTTTAAATTTTATTTAAGCTTAAATATTTCTTCAGCCAGCGCCATTGTTTCTTCCTGTGTTCTGTTTTCATCTCGGTAGATTACCTTGAACCCACAGTTTTTATAATAGTCATATTTTTCCTGACTGTTGATTAATTCCAGCCCCCGTCTGAAGTTTGCCATAGCGGCATCTGGGTCTGGCTCTGTCATAAGCAACTGATAGAGAAACTGTTTTTCCCTGTCTGGTCGGTTAAAAAACAGATTTACAGATATATCCTTGTCTGCCAGCATAATCAGCACGTGGTTTTCATCAGATATTTCTTTCAGTGTTTCTGGTGAGATGTTTGTATCTACAAAAATTGGCTTGTCAGTGTCACAGATTTCCTGCAGCATTATCAGCTCAATTTTTTCACACTCCTTTGATGTGGTCTGTATCCAGTTGTAGTATTCCTGTGGGCTTCTTCTGATAAAGTGGCGCCAGTCTTTTAAATCACGTGTATAGCACAGCCCAGGGAATTCTTCCACTGTCAGTTCGCCTTTATAGTTGTCGTGGTAGTTTTCTTCACACAGAATGCCGTTGTATTTTTCGGCCAGGTTTTTAACTATTGTTGATTTGCCTGCATAGGCAAGACCTGTTACAAAGTATATATTTTTAAATTTTTCTTTAAGTGTATTCATATAAATTCTCCTGTATTTTGGCACAATAAACAAAGCCATTTTAAAAGGCTCAAAATAAAAGGTATATTCATTTACTGCCAGATAAACCATAGACAACTCATATGTATACCCTCCTTTTTTTTACAAAGTATAGCACATCGTCGATATGAATACAAGTGTATTCCTGTTGATTACATATTGTGCTTGTGTTTGCTTGTAACGCACATCTTGTATCTATATGTTGAAATAAAATACAAGGGTTAATATAATAATGTCAATGAGATGTTCGAAAGGGAGATGAAATATGAAAAAACCTGTTATTGTTATTTCACCACAGACATATGAAGTAAACGGATTGCCATTTGAAATGAAAATGTATGCCACACCAGAGAAAAATGCATGGCAGTTACAGCAACGTGGCGCTATACCTGTTATGCCATCATTTTTAAATGAAGAAGAGGCAGAGCAGCTTATGGCTATGGCAGATGGTCTGTTCATGACAGGCGGTGCTGATGTAGGTCCGGACCTGTATGGTGAAGAGGTGGAAGAATTCTGCGGCGAAATCGAAAAAGACCGTGACGTTTCTGATATGAACCTGCTGAAAGCGGCGGCTAAACTGAAAAAACCTATCTTCTCTGTTTGCCGTGGCAGCCAGATTACAAACGTTTTCTTTGGCGGCAAACTTTATCAGGACCTTGCCACACAGCTGGGCGATGAAATCAAACACCCTGACTACTATACAACAAAAACAGAAGAAAGCCATATTGTAAATATTGTGGAAGGCACTCCTTTACATAAACTGCTGGGCAAAGATTCCATCGGTGTAAACAGTACACATCACCAGGGTTATAAAGTAATGGGTGAAAAACTTATCCCAATGGCTTATGCACCAGACGGTCTGGTGGAAAGTTTCTATCTTGATGATGAAACACAATGGGTACGTTGCTATCAGTGGCACCCTGAAATGCAGGACTTCAACGAAAATATGGACAAAATTCTGCAGGACTTTGTAAATGCCTGCATTGAAAATATGGATAAATAAAAAAATGCACAGCAGAAATGCTGTGCATTTTAATTTTATTATTTCCACATATTTTCAGGGTACATGCCAGATTCGTGCATCTGTTTCAGCGCAGCCACAACCTTTGGCTTGTCTTCCTTGTATGTAACACCATACCATTTGTCAGCACAGTGCAGTACTTTTACTGTTGCTTTTTTGCCGTCAATCAGCTTTGTTACAACACTTGGCAGGTAGTATTCGCCCTTCAGTGGGTTTGTTTTAAGTGCGTTGTCAAGAAATTCAGGGAAACCTTCCCAAGCTTCCTTGATAAAGTCAGCTGTAAAGCCCCACAGGTTCATTGAAACCAGTGTGTCTGGTGCCAGTGGATTCCAAGTTTTGCCATCATCTTCTGTGAATTTAGCGCCCCACATATCATCTTTTTCAATATGTGTATGTTCTGTTACATTTTCCAGCATATCGTTGGCATCTGTTACACAGACACCACGGGAAACATAGCCGTTTTCTGTCAGTGTGTTTTCCAGTTCATATGCAACCATCGCAAAGTCGTATACATCGCTGTTTCTGGAATTTGCAAGATATTCGTAAACAACCTTGAAGGCGTCAGCGCCATAGTAGTCGTCAGCATTGATAACTGCAAATGGTCCGCTGATTACTTCTCTTGCGGCGCATACAGCGTGTGCTGTACCCCATGGTTTCACTCTTTCAGCTGGTACGTTGTAGCCTTCAGGCAGGTCATCAATGTTCTGGAATACATAAACAGCTTCCATACCCTGTGGTATTCTGCTGCCGATGGATTCTTTAAAATCTTTTTCAATTTCTTTTTTGATGATAAACACAACAGTTTCAAAACCAGCTTTTTTTGCATCAAACAAAGAGTAATCTATTATAATTTCGCCGTGTGGACCTACAGGGTCAATCTGCTTCAGGCCACCATATCTGCTGCCCATACCGGCCGCCATTACAACAAGTGCAGGTTTGTTCATAATTTACTCCTTATAACCGTTAGGGTTGTTGCTCTGCCAGTTCCATGAATGGGCACACATATCTTCGATAGTGTACTGTGCCTGCCAGCCCAGTTCTTCTCTTGCTTTTCTTGGGTCGGCATAGTTTTCAGCAATGTCGCCTGCACGTCTTGGCAGATAATCTTTTGGCAGTTCTCTGCCTATAGCTTTTTCAAAAGCTGCTACTACCTGCAGAACACTGTAGCCGTTGCCTGTGCCAAGGTTATATGTTACCAGACCGCATTTTTCTTTAAGTTTTTTTACAGCTGCCACATGGCCTTTGGCAAGGTCAACTACGTGGATGTAGTCACGGATACCTGTGCCGTCTGGTGTTGGGTAATCTGTACCGAAAATACGAACAGATGGGAACTTGCCGATAGCAGCCTGAGCAATATATGGCAGAAGATTGTTAGGAATACCATTTGGGTCTTCACCGATAAGGCCTGATGGGTGTGCACCGATAGGGTTGAAATAACGCAGAATAGCTACATTCATGCTTCTGTCAGAATAGCACAAATCGCGCAGAATCTGTTCCTGCATTACTTTTGTCCAGCCATATGGGTTTGTAGCGCCATTTGCTGGAGAATCCTCTGTACAAGGCACTGTTTCAGGGTCGCCATAAACTGTAGCAGATGATGAGAATACAAAGTTTTTAACATTGTGTCTTTTCATAGCCTGCAGAATAGTCATTGCACCGCCGATATTGTTTTCATAATAGTTAAGTGGTTTTTCCACACTTTCACCTACAGCTTTGTATGCTGCAAAGTGAATAACTGAATCGATTTCTGGGTAAGAGCGGAAAAGCTGTTCTACCTGTTCCTTGTCACAAACATCACATTCAACAAATGGTACGTCAACACCTGTGATAGTTTTCAGTCTGTCCAGAACTTTAGGAGATGAGTTGTAAAAATTATCTGCAATAACTACTTCAAAGCCAGCAGCCAGCAATTCAACAACAGTGTGGGAACCAATGTAGCCAGCGCCACCAGTAACAAGAATAGCCATAGTATACCTCCGTTTATATTAAAGCATGTATTTCTATCTTAATATTATACACTATATTATCTGTTAAAACAATCACTATAAAAGATGTTTTTAAAAATAGTGGTGAAGGTGCAATTTCTGGAATAAAATTCGAATATAAAAATTTCAGATAAAAATTTGTCGAAAATAACTAATGATTTATACATCTAAAAATATAGTTTTAATATCCTTGAAAAAGCAAAAATCATCAAATAATTTAGATATGAAAGTGATGTGTTTTACTTGCCTTTAAATTTAAAATAATTGATTTATATTGAATTAAATAAAATAAGTGCACACTTAACAATATCTTAATATAAATATATTTCGATATGTAAAAGCTTGATTTAAGTAACCAAATTGTAACATTTACCTTAATTGACAAAGAATGGATTGTGTGATATACCTTATGTTGCATAGCACCGTGTTGTGCTAAATGTATAATTTATAAGGAGAAAATATCATGAAAAAAATCATTGCACTTGCACTGACAGCAGTTATGGCTCTGTCCCTCGTTGCATGTGGCGGTTCTGAACCAGCAGCACCAGCTAAATTCAAAGTTGGTATGGGTCACAACATCTCTGCAAAAATGACAGACGCTACAGCAGATAAAGCAGGCTCTGCACAGGTTGACACAACAATGCTGGTTGCAGCATTCGATGCAGAAGGTAAAGTAGTATCCGTAACAATCGACGTTGCACAGCAGAAACTGGGTGTTAACGCTGATGGTACAACAGCAGATGCAGCAAAAGCTGACATCAGAACAAAAGTTGAAAAAGAAGGCGACTACGGTATGGTAGGCGCATCCGGTATCGGTAAAGAATACTTCGAACAGATCAACGCTCTGGAAGACTGGATGGTTGGTAAAACTGTTGAAGAAATCGTTAATATGCCAGTTATGGACCGCGGCGACGGTTCCCACACACACGTTCCAACAGATGCAGACCTGTCCGCAAAATGTACAGTTACTGTAAAAGCTTACCTGGATGCTCTTCAGGAAGCATGGGACAACGCTGTTGAAGTTGAAGGCTTCGCTAAACTCGGTCTTGGCCAGAACATCTCCGTAAAAGGCACAGCTGCTACAGCTGACAAAAACGGTACAGTTCAGGTTGACACAAACATGGTTGGTGTAGCTCTTGACGCTGAAGGCAAAATCCTCTGGGGCAAAATCGACGTTGCACAGCAGAAAATCGGCTTTGACGCAACAGGCGTAAAAGCAGGCGATGTTGACTGCAGAACAAAAGTTGAAAAAGGTCCTGACTACGGTATGGCAGGCGCTTCCTCTATCGGCAAAGAATACTACGAACACGTAGCAGCTCTGGGCGAATGGATGGTTGGCAAAACAGTTGCAGAAGTTGTTGGCATGGAAACATACGACAAAGGCGACGGTTCACACACACACGTACCAGCTGTTGAAGATCTGAAAGCTTCTTGCACAGTTACAGTTCAGGCTTACCTGGCAGCTCTCGAAGAAGCAGCAGAACTTGCTAAATAATAACTATTTTAAAGAACAATCACGTATTTAGTGTTTCTCTTAAAATTATTTTGATGGCGGCTTTCAAGCCGCCATTGAAATATATTGAGATATATTATAAAGGAAAAGAGAAAGGGCATTGCTTTAGTTGGCAGTGCCTTTTCTCTTTTTATAATTTTGTTTTCTATACAGCTTTCCATATATTACACGCAGAATCTGGTTGAAAAGACTGTCTGGCAATGGTATAATTACAGAGTTTGAATTTATAGTTTTTACAAAGAGGTAATATGAAAAAGAGTACAGCAATTTTAATGCTTATTATAGTAACAGTTATCTGGGGTGGCGGCTTTATCGGTATCAAAATGGCACTGGACGGCGGTATGTCCGCAGGTCTTCTGAATGCCTGCCGTGGTCTGCAGTTTTCAGTTATAGTTTTTTCAGCTTTTCCAAAACATGTTATGTCCATGACTAAAGATGAGCTGAAAAATGGTCTTCTGGTAGGTACATTCAATGCACTGGGCTTTATAACACAGGCAGTGGGTGCATTGTACACAACACCATCCAACTCATCATTCCTTACAACAACCAATGTAGTTATGGTGCCATTTATGGCGTGGGCTATATTTAAAATCAAACCAAAACTGCGCAATCTTATTGCTGTAGTGGTTTGTATGGCTGGTATGGGTGTACTTACTGGCGCATTTGAAACAGAATTTATTCTCAATATCGGTGACGTTTGGACTGTGCTGGGTGCACTGTTCTTTGGTCTGTCCATTGTTTTCCTTGCGAAACAGCCAGAAAATGGTCACTTCTCCACAGGTGCATTTATGATGGGTATCACACTTTTTGCGGCCGGTGTAGTGTATATGGTTTTCTTTGAAGAAATCAGCTTTGGTGCAGTGGCATGGAAAAAGGTTATTCTGCCTGTTCTTTATCTGGCAGTTGGTTCCAACTTTATTGCCCAGTCTATGCAGATTGTGGCACAGCGTTATCTGTCTGCATCCACAGCATGCCTTATCCTTATGCTGGAAGGTGTGTTTGGCGCTATATTCAGCGTAATGTTTGGATATGAACCATTTACAATCAACCTGCTGTTAGGCGGTACACTTATTGTGTGCAGTCTGATTTTAAGCGAAATTCAGTTTGTTAAAAATAAAGAAACAAACACAATTGTTGAACGTAACCAATAATTCACTCTGTATTTTGTATGTTTCAATATTGACATTTATTCCTTAATAGTATATTATATCATTAAAGAAAAAAAGACATAAACAAATTCGGAAGATACATTAAAGGAGTAAATTATGAAAGAACTTAAATTTTTATACTGTGAAAAATGCAAAAAATTAGAACTTCAGGTTATCGGCACAAAAGCACCAACAATCTGCTGCGGTCAGCCAATGAAAGTGCTGGAAGCCAACACAACAGATGCAGCTGGTGAAAAACATGTACCAGTAGCAGAAGTAATCGGCAACGAAGTAAAGGTTACAGTAGGTAGTGTTATCCACCCAATGCTGGAAGAACACCATATTTCATTCATCGCAGTTGTGTATGAAGATGGCAGCTTTGCACTGAAAGAACTGGAACACACAGGCGAACCTGTGGCAGTGTTCCCAATCGGCGCAGCAAAACCAGTAGCAGCATACGAATTCTGCAACCTGCACGGTTTGTGGAAAGCAGAAATATAATCTTCCGAAAAGCCCTTGTGACTTACAAGGGCTTTTTCGTTATTATTGGGACAAAACACTTAAATACCAGTATAATTTATTTTATCCTTGTAAAAAAATCAGAATAATACTATAATTAATAGGATATAAACAATTAATTCACTTTGTAAATTTGTAAAAGGATAAATAAATTGAACAGTAAATATAAATTCTTGCTTTCCAATACTGGCCTGTTTTTTATCAGCACATTCAGCAGTAAATTCCTTGTTTTTCTGCTTATGCCGATTTATACATCAGTGCTGTCACCAGACCAGTTCAATACAGTAGACCTGATGACACAGACAGCAAACCTGCTTATTCCGCTGGTTTCTCTGGGGATACCAAACAGTATTATCCGCTTTGGTCTTGATAAAAACTATTCCAAACGTGGTGTGTTCACTGTTGCCACACTGACATATATTGTGGGCTTTATGGTTCTTCTGGGGTTCTACCCTGTGATTGTGAAAATCACATTTATCAATCAATATATAAAATATCTTTATCTGTATCTGTTTTGCAGTTGTGCCCGTACTCTTGTACAACAGTTTGTGCGTTCACGTATGCGGACACGTCTTTACGCAGTTGACGGCATCCTTGCTACAGTAAACACCCTTTTCTTTGTTTATCTTTATCTGGTTAAGTTTGAAATGGGTGCCATGGGCTACATTCTGGCAACTATCACAGCTGACTTTATCAGCTTCTTGTTTTTGTCCATTATCAGTGGTTCATGGAAATACTTTTCACTCAAAAAGGCAAAACCTGCCCTTGCTGCAGAAATGCTGGGCTACTGCTTGCCACTTATTCCTACCAGCATATTCTGGTGGATAACAAACGTTTCAGACCATTACCTTGTTACAGCTATTGTAGGTGCATCTGCTGGTGGTATTTATGCTATCAGTTATAAAATACCATCCATTGTAAACCTTGTGTCCACTGTATTTACAGAAGCATGGCAGATTTCGGCAGTAAAAGAAGGTCAGGAAGAAAACCCTGAAAAATTCTTTACTACTGTATTCAAAGCCTATCAGGGTATTATGTTTATGGGTGGTGCAGGCCTTATACTTATCTGCCGCGTACTTGTAGACTTTATGGTGGCGGCTGAATACTATGAATCATGGCGCTTTATACCAGTGCTTATCCTTGCCACTATTTTTTCCAGTTTCTCTGGCTTTTTGTCCAGTATTTATATGGTACAGAAAGATGGCAAATCAAACCTGTTTACCATGATGGCAGGTGCTTTGTCCAACATTGGTATGAACCTTATCCTTATCCCTAAATGGGGTGCACAGGGTGCGGCAATAGCCACATTCATCAGCTATCTGCTGGTATTCATACTTCGTGCAAGAGGCACAAAGAAATTTATCGACATCAATATCTCACCAGTATTCATGGCGGTAAATGTGTGTCTTACAGCCTTGCTGGCGTTTGTTATGATTAAAGAGGTATCCATGTGGTTGGTTATTTCCATTGCACTTACTACAATAATAATAGCATTTAACTTTATTCCACTGTTTACTTTTGTAAAATCCCTGCTGAAATCCCTGCTGGGAAGAAAAAGAAAAGCATAAATGTAAAATTTTAGTGATATTTTGCCCTGACAGATTACTTTGTCAGGGCTTTTGTTATATAATATAATTAGAAACAGGAATATCATTTCATAAGGAGTGATTTTATGCAAATACAGTTTATTGGTGCTACACATGGTGTTACAGGTTCAGCCCATCTGCTGAAAGCCTGTGGTAAAAATATTCTTATTGACTGGGGTATGCGACAGGGTAGGGAAGAAGACATCAACTATGATATGCCTTTGCCTGTAAATGAAATAGATGCAGTTCTGGTTACCCATGCCCATGTAGACCACACAGGCTATCTGCCACTTCTGGCAAAAGGCGGTTTCAAAGGAAAAATCTGGGCAACACAGGCAACTGTTGACCTGTGCCATATTATGCTGATGGACTCTGCACATATTCAGGAATCTGAAGCTGAATGGGAAACAAGAAAAAATCAGCGCAGTGGTAAACCAGCTATCCAGCCTCTGTACACCAGCCACGATGCCCAGGCAACTTTAAGAATGTTCCATGGTGTTGAATATCAGGAACAGGTAGAGGTGGTTCCGGGGGTGGTGGCAACATTCCACGATGTAGGACATCTGATAGGTTCTTCTTCTATTGAAGTAAACATTGAAGAAAATGGGGTGAAAAGAACTGTAGTATTCTCAGGGGATGTTGGCAACATAGACCAGCCACTTATCAAAGACCCGCAGTTTATAAAATATGCCGACTATATTGTCTGTGAAAGTACCTATGGTGACAGACTGCACGAGGTGGTAAAAGACTACCGTGTAAAACTGGCGCAGACAATTCAGGAAACTTTTGACAAAGGCGGCAATGTGGTTATCCCTGCATTTGCAGTAGGCAGAACACAGGAACTGTTGTATTTCCTGCGTGATATTATTGCAAGGGATATGGTAAAAGGTCATAAAATTCCTGTTTATGTAGATAGCCCGATGGCGATTGAAACTGTAAAAGTTTTTGATGACAATATCTATGGCTATTTTGATGATGAAGCAATGGCAAAAGTCAAGGATGGCATAGACCCTATAAACTTCCCTACACTTAAAACAACAGTTACCAGTGACGAAAGTAAACTGATAAACTTTGACAAAGAGCCAAAGGTTATTATATCAGCTTCCGGTATGTGTGACGCCGGACGTATCCGACATCATCTCAAACATAATCTGTGGCGTGCAAACAGCACAATCGTTTTTGTAGGCTATCAGGCAGAAGGTTCTCTTGGCCGCCGTTTGCTGGATGGTGTGGATAAAGTAAAACTTTTCGGTGAAACCATCGAGGTAAATGCAAAGATAATCAAGTTGGACGGTATCAGCGGCCATGCAGACCAGACAGGTCTTATCCGCTGGCTGAAAGGTTTTGAAAACAAACCTGAAAAAATCTTCCTTGTACATGGCGAGCCGGATGTACTGCCGGTTTTTGAACAGAAAATTGCACAAGAGCTGGGCTGGAATGCATATTCACCATTTTATACAGACGTGTTTGACCTTGTTGATGGACGTCAGCTTTATGTGGCGCCAAAAACAATCAAGGCAAAACCACGTGTGCAGACAGGTGTTTCCAAGGTGTACTCTGCACTGCTTAGAGCTGTTGAAAGACTTACAGCTATTGTCAAAAAAGCAGGTGGTTATCCAAACGAAGAATTGAGACAGACCACAAAAACTATAGAGGCACTGTGTGACAAACTGGAAAGACAATAAATTAACAAAAAAGACGGCATTGCCGTCTTTTTTACATTTAGTCTTAAAATTGAAAAAATTTTACAGCAAAATTTGTTATTTAAACACAAATGAACAGACTAAAATCAGCTTCAATCGGTAATTAAATATTGAATATGACGAATTTTTTCTTTTTATGGTAAATTCAACGTTAATTTCTTTACATCTTAAAACATTAGTGGTAAAATGTTAGTTGTAAAAAAGGCATAATTATGCCCTAATATAAGGAGGACAAAATCCAATGGCAAGAAACAGAATTTCCATGGATGGTAATACAGCTGCCGCTCACGTTAGCTATGCTTTCACAGAAGTAGCTGGTATTTTCCCTATCACACCATCCTCTCCAATGGCTGAACAGACAGACGTATGGTCAGCTGGCGGTAGAAAAAACATCTTCGGCACAGAAGCAAAAGTTGTAGAAATGCAGTCTGAAGCTGGTGCTGCAGGTACAGTGCACGGCTCTCTCCAGGCTGGTGCATTCACAACAACTTACACAGCATCACAGGGTCTGCTCCTGATGATTCCTAACATGTACAAAATCGCTGGCGAACTGCTGCCAAACGTTATCCACGTTTCAGCTCGTACAGTTGCTGCACATGCTCTGAACATCTTCGGCGATCACTCTGACGTTTACTCATGCCGTCAGACAGGTTATGCAATGCTTGCTGAAACAAACCAGCAGGAAATCATGGACCTGGGCGCTGTTGCTCACCTGGCTACAATTGAAGGCCGTGTTCCAGTTCTCAACTTCTTCGACGGTTTCCGTACATCACACGAAATCCAGAAAATCGAAGTTTGGGAAAACGAAGACCTGGCTGAAATGGTAAACTGGGAAGCAGTTGAAAGATTCCGCCGCACATCCCTGAACCCTGAAAGACCAGTTCTGCGCGGTACAGCTCAGAACGGCGACATCTTCTTCCAGGCTAAAGAAGCAGCAAACCCATACTATGAAGCATTCCCAGCAGTAGTAGAAAAATACATGGACAAAGTTAATGCTAAACTTGGCACAGACTACAAACTGTTCAACTACTACGGTGCACCAGATGCTGAAAGAGTAATCATCGCTATGGGTTCTGTAGTTGACACAGCTGAAGAAGTTATCGACTACATGCTCGCAGCAGGCGAAAAAGTTGGTCTCATCAAAGTAAGACTTTATCGTCCATTCTCTGCTAAACACCTGATTGAAGCTATCCCAGCAACAGCTAAGAAAATCGCTGTTCTCGATAGAACAAAAGAACCAGGCGCTCTTGGCGAACCTCTCTACCTCGACGTTGTTACAGCTCTGGCTCTCAACGGCGAAATGGAAGGCAGAAAAGTTGTTGGCGGCCGTTACGGTCTGGGTTCCAAAGATACAACACCTGCTTGCATCTTTGCAGTATTCAACAACCTTGCTCTTGAAAATCCAATGAACAACTTCTCCGTTGGTATCGAAGATGACGTTACAAACAAATCTCTCCCACTGCCAACAGAAGTTCCAGCAACAGCTAACGAATCTATCGTATCCTGCAAATTCTGGGGTCTCGGTGGCGACGGTACAGTTGGCGCTAACAAAAACTCCATCAAAATTTTCGGTGACCATACTGATAAATATGTTCAGGCTTACTTTGAATATGACTCAAAGAAAACAAACGGTCTGACAATTTCTCACCTGCGCTTTGGCGATACACGTATCAAATCTACATACTACATCAACAAAGCTGACTTCGTTGCATGTCACAACCCATCTTACATCCTCAAAGGCTTTGCAATGGTTCGTGACTGTAAACCAAACGGCACATTCCTTATCAACTGCCAGTGGTCTGATGAAGAACTCAACCAGTACCTGCCAGCAGTAGCTAAGAGATACATTGCTGAAAACAACATCAACGTTTACACAATCAACGCTATCGACCTTGCAAAAGAAATCGGTATGGGTAAACGTACAAACACAATTCTTCAGTCTGCATTCTTTGCTCTGGCTAACATCCTGCCAGTTGACGAAGCAGTTGACTACATGAAGAAAGCTGCATACAAATCTTACAGCAAAAAAGGTATGGACATTGTAGAACTGAACTACAAAGCTATCGACCTTGGTAAAGATGCTCTGCACAAAGTTGAAGTTCCAGCTGACTGGGCTACAGCAGTAGACGCACCAAAAGCTGAAGATACAACAGTATACGCAAGCGAAGCACAGAAACACTTCAACGAAAAAGTTGTTACACCTGTTAACCTCCACAACGGCGACAGCCTGCCAGTTTCTACATTCGTAGGCTTCGAAGATGGTACATTCCCACTCGGTCTGTCCGCATTCGAAAAACGTGGTGTTGCTTCAACAGCTCCAGAATGGAAAGTTGACAACTGTATCCAGTGTAACCAGTGTGTAATCGTATGTCCACACGCAGCTATCAGACCATTCGTTCTGACAGCAGAAGAAGTAGCAGCAGCTCCAGCAGCATTCAAAGGCAAAAAAGCTATCGGTAAAGGTCTGGAAGAAATGACATTTACAATGGCTATTTCCCCACTTGACTGTATGGGTTGTGGCGTATGTGCAGGCGTATGTCCAGCTAAAGAAAAAGCTCTCGTTATGGTTGACCATGACAGCCAGCTTCCACAGCAGGAAGTATTCGAATGGGCAGTTGCAGAAGTTTCCGAAAAAGAACTTCCATTCAACGAAACATCCGTAAAAGGCAGCCAGTTCAAACAGCCACTGCTTGAATTCTCCGGCGCTTGCGCAGGTTGTGTTGAAACAGCTTATGCTAAACTGATCACACAGCTCTTCGGTGACAGAATGTACATCGCTAACGCAACAGGTTGTTCATCTATCTGGGGCGGTTCTGCACCATCTACACCTTACACAATGAACAAAGAAGGCCACGGTCCAGCATGGGCTAACTCCCTCTTTGAAGATAACGCTGAATTCGGTCTTGGTATCTACACAGGTCAGAAAGCTATCCGCGACAGACTTGCTGCTAAACTGAAAGAACTCCGCGAAATCACAAAATCTGAAGAAAAAGCAGAAGCTATCGATGAATACTTCGCAACATTCAACAACGGCGCAGCAAACAAAGTTGCTACAGCTAAACTTGTTAAAGTTCTCGAAGCATCACCAGATTGCCCATACTGCGTAGAAGTACTGAAAGATAAAGAATACCTCGCTAAGAAATCCATCTGGATCTTCGGTGGTGACGGTTGGGCATACGACATCGGTTTCGGTGGTCTCGACCACGTTATCGCTTCCGGTGAAGATGTAAACATCATGGTATTCGATACTGAAGTTTACTCCAACACAGGTGGTCAGGCTTCTAAAGCTTCTAAACTGGGTCAGGTTGCACAGTTTGCTGCAGCTGGTAAAGCTATCGGCAAAAAAGACCTTGCTTCCATCGCTATGTCCTACGGTTATGTATACGTAGCACAGATCGGTATGGGCGCTGACATGAACCAGACAGTTAAAGCTATGGCTGAAGCTGAAGCTTACAACGGTCCATCTCTTATCATCGGCTACGCTCCATGTGAAATGCACTCCATCAAAGGCGGCATGACAAACAGCCAGGCTGAAATTAAGAAAGCTGTTGACACAGGTTACTGGAACCTCTTCAGATACAACCCAGCACTCAAAGCTGAAGGCAAAAACCCATTCACTCTGGACTCTAAAGCACCTAAGGGCGGTTACCAGGAATTCCTGATGAACGAAGCTCGTTACGCTCGTCTGGCTGCTTCCAACCCAGAAAGAGCTGCAGACCTGTTCGCTAAGAACGAAAAAGCAGCTATGGACAGATACGACTACCTGACAAGACTGGTTGAACTCTACAAATAAGAACCTGCTGGGTTGCTAATGCAACTTGATGCTTCGCATCACTGAAATCACAGATTTCAGCCATCAGAAGCTTGTTACGCTTCGCGTAATAATCGTAAATCTTATTTAAAGTTCCCAATCGAGTATAGATAGGGTAATCTCACATCCATGGGAATAAGCTAAAACAAATTACAGGGCACGGATAAACCGTGCCCTTTTTGTTTGCGATATTTTACTACTGACTTGTATACATGTAAAAAATAAGTTATACTTAATTTATAATTATAAATTGGAGTATATATGAATTACAGATTGGACCGCTATGGTAATAAAATATCATTGCTTGGATTTGGCTGTATGCGCTTGCCACAGACTGCAGGTATAATCAACAAACTGGAGGCCGAAAAGCAGATTATGGCAGCATACAATGCTGGCGTGAATTATTTTGACACAGCATATATCTACCCAGGCAGTGAATCTGCCATAGGCGAGATTTTTGAAAAAAACGGAATAAGAAAAGACATAAAAATAGCCACAAAACTTCCGCATTATCTTATAAAGACAAGGGAAGGGCTGGACAAACTGTTCAATGAAGAGCTTAAACGTCTGCGAACAGACTATATAGACTATTATTTTATGCATATGCTGTCAGATGTTTCCAGCTGGGAAAGGCTGAAAACTCTGGATATACTACAGTGGCTGGAGGAAAAGAAAGCCGCAGGGCAGATAAAACAGATAGGTTTTTCCTATCACGGCAGCAGCGATATGTTCTGCAGGTTGCTGGATGAGTATGACTGGGATTTAACCCTTATCCAGTACAACTATATGGATGAAAATACACAGGCTGGCAGAAAAGGTCTGGAGTATGCCGCATCAAAGGGCATACCAGTGTTTATAATGGAGCCGCTTCGCGGTGGCAAGCTGGTAAACAAACTGCCAAAAGAAGCTATAGATATTTTCCAGTCCCACCCCGTTAAATATACGCCTGCACAGTGGGCATTCAGATGGCTGTACAACCAGCCACAGATTACCTGTGTACTGTCTGGTATGAACAGTATGGAAATGGTGTTGGATAATGTGAACACAGCATCAACTACCAATGCAGGAGACATGACAGCCGCAGATAACCAGATGCTGCAGGATGTTGTGGCGGCAATCAACAGCAAAATGAAGGTAGGCTGTACTGCCTGTGGCTACTGTATGCCTTGTCCTGCAGGAGTGGACATTCCTGCCACATTTGCGGCATATAACCGCAGATATACAGAAAACAAATTCTGGGGCTTTGTGGACTATATGGTCTGCACTGCCATTAGAAAGGATGCCACCTCGGCGTCAAAATGCATAGACTGCGGCAAGTGTGAAAGGCACTGCCCACAGGCTATAGAAATCCGCAAGGAATTGAAAAATGCTGTAAGAGAACTGGAAAATCCAGCCTATCGCCTTGTGGTAAAAGGTATTGAAAAATTAAAACTTTTCGGATAAATTCAGGAGGAACACATATGAACAAAGTTATTTCTACACCTTGTGGTGAAATACGTGGTACAGACTGTCGTCTTGACGGTGTAGTAGCTTTTAAAGGTATCCGTTATGCAACAGCTGGTCGCTGGGAATACCCAAAAGTAGTAACAAAATGGGATGGCGAGTATGATGCTACAGAATATGGCAACTGCTCTTTCCAGCCACGTGCTTTCTATGATGAAGCACAGATGGCGGCAAAGGCATTCTATTACAACGAATTCCGCAAGGACGAAAAATATAACTACAGCGAAGACTGCCTGTTCCTCAATGTGTGGACACCAGAGACAGCTGACGAAAATTCCAGGCTTCCTGTAATCTTCTATATTCACGGTGGCGGTTTCAATGGCGGTTGTGGTTTTGAAAAGCATTTTGACGGTCCTGTATGGCCAACAAAAGGTGTTGTAGCTGTTACAATAAACTACCGCATGGGTCCAATGGGTTTTGTATGTCTGCCAGAGCTGACAGAAGAAGCAGGCAATTCTGGAAACTATGGTCTGTTTGACCAGATTGCCGCACTGAAGTGGGTGAGAGACAATATCAGCGCATTTGGTGGCGACCCTGACAACATTACAATTATGGGGCAGTCAGCAGGTGCTATGAGTGTTTCTGCCCTGTGCCTTACACCACTTACAGAGGGGATGTTTGCCAGAGCTGTTATGAGTAGCGCAGGCGGCACAGGTGAAGCTTTCCCGCTGAAAGCAACAAAAGACGATATGTATCCTATGTGGCAGGCAACTATGGAAGAATGTGGTTGTACTACATTGGAACAGTTCCGTCAGGTTGAACCACAGAAACTGTGGGACGCATGGAATGTTGTAAAACAGAAAGACGGAAACAAAGGCTTTATCACACCTGTATGTGTTGATGGCGTGCTGTATCCAAAATCAGCCCCTGAACTTATTGCAGAAGGCAGTTTTAAAAACATTCCATATATGATTGGCTCCACAAGCCACGACCTTATGAGTCCTTATATGTTCAAAATGATGAAGGACTGGTGTGTCCTCCAGACAGAGCAGGGCAAACAGGACAGCTGGTGTTGGATGTTTGACAGAAACCTGCCAGGCGACGAAAACGGCGCATGGCATTCATCTGACCTGTGGTATTGGTTCGGCACACTGGAAAACTGCTGGCGCCCATTTGAAGAAAAAGACTATCAGCTGTCTGATACACTGACAGACTACCTGTGCAACTTTGCAAAAACAGGTAATCCTAATGGTGAAGGTCTGCTGGAATGGACACCTACAAAAACACAGGCAGACCCTGTGCTGTGCTGGGGCGAAGGCGAAATCAGAATGGACCAGGTAGATATGGAAAAACTGGATTATATTATGAAAACATTCAAACCAGTTGGTGAATAATTTAATAAAAAATAAACCAGATGCAGATTACTGCATCTGGTTTATTTATTTGCTTATTTCCATGTTGGTGGCAGCCAGTCGTGTTCCATTTTTACAACTTCTGGTACAACATAGCCGTTCAGTTCAACTGTTACTTTTTCAATAGTGTGTTTTTCCACAGGAGTGTCTACTACATAGCCTTCAATAGCTGTCTGTACAGGTGTTGTTTCCACCTTTTCGAGACGCCAGATTTCGTCCATGCCTTCAACCACTTTGCCGAATACAGGGTAGATACCTTTATGTTCCGGGCAGTCTTTCAGTGGGAAGAATGGTTCACAGCCTGCATTGCCTTTTTCACCATAACCGCCCATACATACACAGCCTGGGTGAGAGTCCAGTGGTTCAATTTCTGGGTGAAGGTCTGCTTCTCTTGGAATAAGGTAACGGCAGTTGTCACTGTGGAAAGCAGTGTATGAAAAATCTACCCACTTGCCAGCAACTACTCTTTCGATGTTGTGGCCGTCCATAGCACCTGAAAGTGCACAGCTTACAAAACTGGCTACTGTGTTTGGTGCGGCATCTGGCAGTAATTCTACAACTATTTTGTTTCCGTTTGCCATATGAAATGTTGCTTTTGGATTCATAATATTCCTCCGTCAAGGTTTATTTGTTTTTCTTTTGTCGGTTATGCATGTCAGCATAGCACCGAAATATTTTCTTTTTTCTAAAAAGCTTTCAAGACTGTCTCCGTACAAATCAGGTCCGGAGGATGTCTTATAGGTGTTATAGCCTACAAAGCCTTTGTCTGTGTGTTTCACTGCCACAAAATGTGCACCGATTTTGAGTTTTTCTCTCCACCAGAAATACATAATACACACATCAGCTTGTTTTGCCATAATGTCAAAACGTTTTTTGTCGGTAACGGTTTTTACACCGAAACCGAATTTTCTGAAAAACATGGCAGGACCAAAGAGAAATGTGCCCATATTGCCATTTACAACAGGTACCTGATTTTCAAAATATTTTATAAGTTTTTCTTTGTGACAACCATAATTCATCAACAGCAGGGCGTTATATACTGAAATCCACCCACAGCCAGTAACCCGGCTGGAGCGCAGTCCATAGCGCCATTTGTCTTTTGGTATGTCATTCTGGCAGTAAATAAAATCTTTCATAGATTACTTTCTGAAACCGCCACCACGGGAGGACTGGTTGCCTCTGGTGGAAGGCATGCCTGCACCCGCAGGTCTGCCAGCAGGTCTTGATGGCTGAACAGATGGTCCTTTGCCAAGTGGGGCTGGTTTGCTTTTTGGTGCCATAGCAGGCTTTGGTGGTGGCACAGGTTTTGATGGAGCCACAGGTTTTGGAGGAGTAATAGGTTTTGGAGCTGGAGCCATTTTTGGCTTGTTTGCTCTTGGCTGTGCAAAACTTCGGCTGTGCCATGATGGTCTTGGTGATGGTTTTGGTGCTGGCGGCATAAAAGGTATGCCCAGATAATTTGCTACAGCATGGTCAGCACTGCCACGCTGGCGGTCTACAATTTTGACACCGCTGGCGGCAACAACAATTCGTGCGGCGACACCTATTCTGTCGCATATAAGCACATCAATATTGTACCGGCGCAACATATTGTCAACCTCGTTGTTGCGTATAAATCCACGCACCTGAATAAACTCTGTATCTGTAATTCTGTTGCCTACAACCTGATAAATTTTCAGCGCAGGTGTACGGCTGTAATGGGTGTATATCATACCATTGTCGTAAGTGACCGCTATTCTCATAAATATTCACCTTTTTCTTGTATTTATATATAGTGTAACAAAAAATAAAAACCAGTGCAACAAAAAAGACGGTATGTTTACATACCGTCTTTTGATTATATATTGATATTACATCAGCTTCAGGAACAGTTCTTTGATTTCTTCAACAGATGTTTCTCTTGGATTACCTGGGCGGCAAGCATCAGCAAATGCACTTTCAGACAGGAAGTCAAGGTCTTCTGGTTTTACGATGTCTTTCAGGTCAGCTGGAATACCTACATCTGCGCTGAGTTTTTTAACAGCGTTGATAGCTGCTGCACGGTATTCTTCAACTGTCATTGTTTCTGTACCTTCAACACCCATAGCTTTTGCGATGTCCCTGTATTTTTCGCCTGTTTCTGGTGCATTGTATTCCATAACTGTTGGCAGAAGGATAGCATTTGCAACACCGTGTGGTGTGTCGTACATAGCGCCAAGAGTATGTGCCATAGAGTGAACGATACCCAGACCTACGTTGGAGAAGCCCATACCAGCTACATACTGGCCAAGAGCCATACCTTCTCTGCCTTCGTCTGTGTTTTCAACAGCACCACGGAGGCTGCGGCCGATGATTTCGATAGCTTTGATATGGAACATATCGCTCAGTTCCCAAGCGCCTTTTGTGATGTAGCCTTCGATAGCATGTGTCAGTGCATCCATACCTGTTGCAGCTGTTAGACTTTTTGGCATAGAAGCCATCATATCAGGGTCTACCACTGCAACTACAGGAATGTCGTTAACGTCTACACATACCATTTTTTTGTTGTTTTCAACGTCTGTGATAACATAGTTGATTGTAACTTCAGCAGCTGTACCAGCTGTTGTAGGAACAGCGATGATAGGTACACATGGGTTTTTAGTTGGTGCCACACCTTCAAGGGAACGAACATCTGCAAATTCTGGGTTAGTCACGATGATACCGATTGCTTTTGCTGTGTCCATGGAGCTGCCGCCGCCAACTGCGATGATGTAGTCTGCGCCGCTTGCTTTGAATTTTTCTACGCCTGTCTGTACATTTTCAATTGTTGGGTTAGCTTTGATATTGGAATATACTTCGTATTCCATATCAGCATTATCCAGCAGGTCTGTCACTTTTTTAGCAACATTGAATCTGATAAGGTCAGGGTCTGTGCAAAGGAATGCTTTTTTGTAGCCTCTGCGTGTTGCTTCGTCAACAATAGCAGTGATAGCGCCTTTGCCGTGGTAGCTTGTTTCGTTGAGAACAAATCTGTTTGCCATAGTAATATCTCCTTAAACTTTAAATAAATAATTTTTTATTTATTGCCAATAACCATTAAATCATATCTATAGACATATTGCAAGCATATTTGATAAAAAATTATCTGTTTCATATAAGCTTACAAAACTAAATAAAAAACAAGGGCAATATGACATATATTGCCCTTGCGGTATGCTGTAAAATCATTAAATTGATTTCTTTTTCCTTTCTATCCAGCCTTTCAGCCACCATGTAGCCATAAGGGAAAGGGATACCCATATAATACCCAGCATAAAAATAACATTGTAACTGCCTGTAAAATCATAGATATATGGCAGGAGAGAGCTGGAGAATGTACCCAGCGCAAAGCTGAGCTTCTGGAAGTTTTTCAGATATTTTGTATAGTCAGCACCATATACATCCATAAACAGCAGTGGTGGTACATTGGCATCCACTGCGAATATTGTGCCCAGCAGCAGACTGGCGGCATACAGCATATACCGGCTGTCTGTACACCACATAAACATGAACATAGATGCGATTACCATTAAAAATGTTACTGTCAGTGCCTTGTATGGACCTATTCTGTCACACAGCCAGCCTGTCAGCAGTTTACCCACAACATTTCCCCACATAGCAAAGCTTGTCAGCATTGCGCCGGTGGACACGGCATAGCCAAGAGATGCCGAATACAGTGGCAGCTGGTTCAAAACTGTACCTATAAGGCAGGCAAGGCAGATTATAACAATGCATACCCAGTATATGTAGCCCGGTATTGCATAGTTTACAGCGGCTACTTCAGCTTTGGCAGTATTCTGTGCTTTTTCACTGTAGCCATATGGTTTCAGCCCCATTTCTTCTGGTGTCAGCACAAGGAAAAGCATGGCAGGTATACATACAGTAGCCATAGTGATAATACCCATAGCCACACAGGCACCACGCCAGCCGATAATTTGTATAAGGAAAGAGCACAGCGGGCTGATTAATGCCCCCAGCACACCTGAAGCAGACATTGCAAGCCCCATTACAAGACCTTTTTTACTGTGGAACCAGTTTGCCAGCAATACAGAGATAGCCATACCTGTATAGCTGGTGCCTATACCTATAAATACAGCAGAAACATACCACTGCCACAGCTGTGTATAAAGCCCCATGGACATATATGCCAGACAGGTGATAAGTGTAAAGCCTATCAGCACCTTTTTGGAATTCTTTTTGAAAAACAGCCCTGATACAGCACCCAGAGCAATAGCTCTTACAAGGGAACGTATTGAATAGTAAATGGAAAGGTCACCAGTGCGAAAGCCGAATTCTTTGATTATTTCGGTAAAAATAATCCCTGTACAATTAAGCAGTACCCCTACAAGACCACCCATAATACCAAGACATACCAGCAGTATAAACCATGCGTGGTGTATCTTCAGTTTTGTTTTAACCATAAAATCATCTTCTCTCTGTAAAATTTGTATCTATTATATACCAATAAGCTTCATAAGTCATTAAAAAATCCTTTTTATTTCACATTTCTTTCATTGTAAATGTATATAATCATGTGTATAATTAGACTATCAAATTTTCAAATCAGGTGATATATGCACCCCTTTTTTAACTTTCTGAAAAAATTGCCTGCTGATATAAAAAACAGCACCAGCCATAGTATAGACTATCTCCTCAGCAATGATGTAGGGGATTGTTTGTCGTTGGCTACCTTGAAAATCAGGAAAATTATTTCACCAGTATTGCGTAAATCCTACAGGAAATATGTGCCGTATGAAATAATAAAAGACACTGTGGTGCCACTGGAGAAAACCCAAAAAGGCAGAATATACGCTGTTAACCACAGACAAAAAGAGGATATTATCATCAGTATGCAGGCGGCAGATGACAGCGCCTATGTGTTGTTTGGTGGGCTGGATATTGCGCTGAACAGTATGAATGGTCTGGGGCTGTGGGCATATGGTATGATACTGGTAAACAGAAATGATAAATCCAGCAGACAGGCGGCATATAACAAAATGAAATATGTCCTGCAAAATGGCGGCAATATAATTCTTTTCCCAGAAGGCTATTTCAATATAGCTGATGATGGCGAAATGGACCTGTGTCACGGTGCAGACAGCCATAATTCTGACAGCTGGCTGGTGCAGGATTTAAATCTTGGTGCTTTTAAACTGGCACAGGAAACAGACTGTGAAATAGTGCCGATAGTTCTCCATTACGATGAGACGAATGGTAATAAATGCTTTTGTTACCGTGGTCAGCCTATGGCTGTAAAAAATGATGATGACATTATAAGCAAAAAGGATGAACTGCTTACAGCTATGCAGACAGAATATTACAACCTTATAGAAAAATATTCTTCATATAGCAGAAGCCAGCTGGAAGCTGACGGCACAAGCCTGAAATTTAAAAACCAACAGCAAATAACCCATATCTTAAAAGAATGTGAAATAGAGGCTACAGGCTATAATATGGATATGGTGGAAGAAAAAATAATAGGCAAAGCAAGGAATAAAAAACACCTTGTTACATATAGACAGGCATTTGAACACCTTGGCAGTATAAAGCCAGATATAAACAATGCATTCCTGTTCAGAAATAAAATTTAATCATAGACAAACTGTTCTCCGCATACAATTTACAAAAACATTGTATGTGGAGATTTTTTATGCAGGACAAACTTTTTATTGATTTGACAGGTGAAAGAGCTATAGCCATGGGCAGATATGTGGCAGAAACAGGCGCAACAGTAAGGCAGGCGGCAGTGGTGTTTGGCGTGTCCAAAAGTACTGCCCACAAAGATTTGGTTTCAAAGCTAAGATATGAAAATTATTCGCTGTACTGTCAGGTAAACCAAATCCTGCAGAAAAACAAACGGGAGCGACACATACGAGGCGGACTTGCCACCAGAGAAAAGTATATACATATGGCAAAAAGCAAATAAATACAATATTGATTAATATACATTCATAAAAACCGTATATTTACACTTGATTATTCACAAAACTGGTAGTATACTTGGATATATATTTAATCGTATATTGTTTAAGGAGAGAGAAAGATGATAAACAATGAAAAACTTTTTGCTATAGTTGATGACTTGGCAGACGTTATTGCCAAAGTGAACGATGAAGTATGGCAGGCTGCTGAAGTGTATTTCAAAGAATACAAATCTGCCGATGCACTGGCAAAAGCTGCTGATTCTTTTGGTTTTGAAACAGAGATGGGTGTAAGCGGTATCCCTACAGCATTCGTAAGCAAATGGGGCACAAAAGGTCCCAAAATCGGTATTCTGGCTGAATATGATGCACTGGATGCCCTTAGTCAGAAAGAAGGAGTAGCAGAAAAAATGCCAGCCGACGGCTGTCCTGAAGGCTATCCTGGTCACGGCTGTGGTCATAACAGTCTTGGTGCAGGGGCTCTTGGTGCATCTGTTGCACTGAAAAAATACTGTGAAGAAGAAGGTATCGATGCACAGATTTACTTCTTTGGCTGTCCTGGTGAAGAAAACGGCAGCGGTAAAGTGTTTATGGCACGTGATGGTCTGTTTGATGACATGGACATCTGTCTTACATGGCATCCGGGTGATTCAAACTCTATCACAGGTGTAGGCTCACTGGCAAATATCAGTATCAAGTACAAATTCCACGGTGTTGCCAGCCATGCGGCGGCAGTACCACATCTGGGCCGTTCCGCATTGGATGCCTGTGAACTTATGAACGTAGGTGTAAACTATCTGCGTGAACATATCATCCCAGAAGCAAGAATTCACTACTCATACCTTGATGCAGGCGGAAAAGCACCTAACGTTGTACAGGACTATGCATGTACATACTACTTTGTTCGTGCTCCAAAGGCTAAAACAGCCTTTGAAATTACTGACAGAGTTGATGATATTGCACGTGGTGCTGCTCTTATGACAGGCACAAAACTGGAAATCATACATATGGATGGTCTGTCAGACTATATTCCAAATGAAACACTTGGCAATCTTATCTATGAATCATTCTGTGAGGTAGGTACACCTGAATACACAGAAGAAGAACTGGCAATGGCTAAAGCATACACAGACACATTTGATGCAGTAGGTCTGGAAATGTCCAGAAATATGCTGGCAAAAGACAACAATGTGGACGTTTCCGTATACGAAAATATGTATCTGGACAAGACTATTGCTCCATACAAACACCTGCCAGAAAAAGCTATGCCAGGTTCCACAGACGTAGGTGATGTAAGCTACTGTTCACCAACAGCACAGTTCTCTGCTGCAACAGTTGCCATCGGCACACCTGGTCACTCATGGCAGATGACAGGTCAGGGCGCGGTAAGCTACTGCCATAAAGGCACAGTGAATGCCGCTAAAGTTCTGGCTCTCACAGCACTGAAAGCAATTGTAAACCCAGAAATTATGGAAAAAGCAAAAGCTGAACACAAGAAAAACTGTCCAGAAGGTTACATCTGCCCAACAGACCCAGCATTTATGCCTGATATCGAATAAGTTATATAATTTCACCCCAGCTGTAAAACTGGGGTGATTTTTATTGAACAACATTATATTGTTTTTAATTTAACTAAACTTATGTTACAATAATAAAAACAGGCTTTTGAGGTGTACTATGTTTTACAATTCTTTTAACGGACAGCTGAATATTGGCGGTGCTGTAATGGATTATATCCGCTTTGGTAAAGGTGAAAGACACCTTGTTATGATTCCCGGCCTTGGTGATGGCCTGCGCACTGTTAAAGGTATGGCTGATATTATGGCACTTATGTACCGCCAGTTTGCCAAAGACTATACAGTGTATATGTTCAGCCGAAAACAGCCCCTTGAAGAAAACTGTACCACCCGCACAATGGCAAGGGATTTAAAAACAGCAATGGAGATGCTGGGGATATCAAAAGCTGATGTTTTTGGTGTTTCCCAGGGTGGTATGATTGCACAGTGGCTGGCAATAGATAACTCACAGGCAATTGATAAACTTGTTCTGGTGGTAACCTCCAGCAAGCAAAATAATACTATAGACACCACTGTAAACGGCTGGATAGATATGGTAAAAAATGGAGATTTCAAAAATTTTACCGTAGATAATTTTGAAAAGTCATACAGTGAAAAATACCTGAAAAACTATCGTTTCCTTTACCCTGTGGCTGTGCCGTTTATAAAGCCAAAAGATACAGATAGATTTTTGCGTCAGGCACAGGCCTGTCTTACCCACGATACATCCATGTATCTAAAATATATAAAACAGCCTACTCTTGTTGTAGGCGGTGGCAAAGATAAAATTGTCACAGCAGAAGAATCGGTTTATCTGGCAGAAAATATAGAAAGCAGCAGATTGCTGATGTATGAAAATCTGGGTCATGCGCTGTATGAAGAAGCAAAAGATTTTAACACAGAAATTTACAATTATTTGACTTCTTACACAAAATCTTAACAAAGTGTGTGTATACTTATCTTAATGTTTAAACAAATAAAAAAATATTGGTTGACATTATATTATGAATTTGTTAGGATGAACAAGTTGAGATAAAAGGGAGTAGCTAACGCTATGCGTATACAGTGCGACATTTCGGTTCAAAGCCCGCGCTGTATTTAATAAGCAAGACTTTTACTATTTTTTAGTAAATGCTTGCTTTATTTTTTTGCCCATGATTGAAAGGAGATATTATGAAAACTATTGTAATTGCATTATTCGCGTTGACATATGTTCTGATGCTTTCAGTACCAAAATACCGCCATTTCATAGCACTTGCAGTTGCAGGCTTGTATGTAGTTATGGGGGTTGTTGCAGCACCGGAAGCGCTGGCAGCAGTTGACTGGAATGTTATTCTTATGCTGGCCGGTACAATGGGTACTGTTTACCTGTGTATTGAATCACAGATGCCGGCAGCAGCGGCAGATATTCTGGTAAACAAACTGAAAAAAGGCAAGTTGATATTTATTGCACTTGCGCTGTTTTCCGGTATAATTTCCGCATTTATTGACAATGTTGCCACAGTGCTTATGGTTGCTCCTATTGCGTTGGCAACAGCGAAAAAATTCAATATTTCCCCTGTGCAGACAGTGCTTACAGTTGCAGTATCTTCAAACCTGCAGGGTGCAGCTACACTGGTAGGCGATACAACAAGTATCCTGCTGGGTGGCTATGCTGATATGGACTTTATGGACTTTTTCTTTATGGATGGTAAATTGGGCTTGTTCTGGATTGTTCAGGCCGGTGCCCTGGCAACAGTACCTGTGCTCAACTATATTTTCCGCAATGAAAAACAGGAAATAGACCGTGGCACAGTAACCAAAATTACAAATATGTTTCCTACCTATGCCCTTATAGCTACAGTTTTATGTCTGGTGGCTGTATCCTTTATCCCTGAAAAACCACATATCACAAACGGTTTAATCTGTGTTATTATCTGCTTTATAACTGTTGCACAGGAATTCTGGTTGCACCATGATAAAAGTAAAATCAAAGATACCATTAAAAACATCGACTTCCAGACACTTATGCTGCTTTCTGGCCTGTTTATCATTATTCAGGGTATTACAAACGTTGGTCTTATCGACGATATTTCCAATCTGTTTGTTTCTATCAGCGGCGACAATGTGTTCCTTATCTACACAATTCTTGTGTGGTTCTCTGTTCTGGTTTCCGCATTTATTGACAACATTCCTTATGTTGCTACACTGCTGCCTGTTGTTTCTACAATTTCAGGCACTCTGGGCATTAATCCAACAGTACTGTATTTTGGTTTGCTGGCTGGTGCCACACTGGGTGGTAATATTACACCAGTTGGTGCATCCGCAAACATTGCAGCTGGCGGCATCCTGCGTAAAGAAGGCTTTGAAGTATCCACCAAAGAATTTATGTCTATCGGTGTGCCATTTACACTGGTTGCTGTGGTTACAGGCTACGTTCTTATCTGGATAATTTATGCTTAATTAAATTTAAAGGCACCCTTTGGGGTGCTTTTATTTTACCCATTTTTTACACAGCTGATTTGCATAATCAGCCTAAAACTTGTATAATTAAATGTTGTAATGACACAAAATAATTCAGCGAGGTACAACAATGAAAATATGGTGTATTGAAGATGATGTGAATATAAACAATCTGGTGATTTATGCACTGGAGTCAGCAGGTTACGAAGCAAAAGGCTTTTTTAATTATGCTGATTTTGAGCAGGAAATGAAAAAAGATAAACCAAACCTGGTTATTCTGGATGTTATGTTGCCGGATATGGACGGTATAGAGATATTGCGGCAGTTAAGACAGAACAGTATCACATCCGGCATACCTGTTATTATGCTTACAGCCAAAACAGCCGAAATAGACAAGGTGCGTGCACTTGATATGGGTGCAGACGACTATGTAACCAAGCCATTTGGCGTTATGGAATTATTAAGCCGAGTACGTGCTGTAATGCGCCGTGCTATGCCTAAAGCAGAAGAAGACCTGATTGTATGTGCAAATGTTACTCTGGTACCATCACAGCACAAAGTGACAGTGGACGGCGTTCAGGTAGACCTTACACTCAAAGAGTATAATCTGCTTCACCTTATGCTGACAAATCAGGGGCAGGTGTTTACACGCAAACAGCTTATGGATAAAGTATGGGGCGACAGTTTCGTAGGAGAAAGCCGTACAATAGATATGCACATCAAAACATTGCGCCAGAAGCTGGAAACAGGTGGCGACATTATCAAAACTATCCGTGGCGTAGGCTATAAAGCTGAATAAACAGGAGAAACCAAGTGCAAAGCAGAATTTTAAAAAATACACTTATCAGCTGTCTGCTGGTGGTTGTGCTGTCCGTGTTTACCTGTATATATGTTTTTACCAGTAACCTGCAGGAAACAATGAATCAGCAGGCATATTCACAGACAATGCTGTTGGTACATATTCTGGAAACATCAGATAAAGACCCTGTGGACACATTGGAACAGATTAAAAGTGAGATATATGGGCGTATCACCTTTGTAGATGGCGAGGGCGTTGTTGTTTATGACTCTGATTATGATAAAAACAACATGGAAAGCCATGCTGACAGGCAGGAGATCACACAGGCTTTGGAAAGTGGCATAGCTATAAACCAGCGTGTGTCCCACACTGCCAACAGAATAATGTACTATTGTGCCGCAAGGGTAGGAGATAAAGGAGTAATACGCGTAGGCGTAACATCTGCATCTCTGGCCACAGATGTTGTTGCAAACACCAGTCCTGTTATCTGGTTTGTTATGGCGGTGTTTATTGTGGCTGTCCTTGTACTTTCAGCAGTTACCACAAGACGTATCGTAAATACCATAGAAACCTATGATATAGACAAAGGCGAGGGTGAAATATACGATGAACTTACACCTTTTGTACGGAAAATCAAAAGCCAGAATGATATTATCAGGCGGCAGGTGCAAAGCCTTACTGACGAAAAATTAAAACTGCAGAGTATCTTTATGAATATCAAAGAAGGTATTGTTGTGGTAGACAGTAAAATGCGCATTGTACAGACAAACAGGGAAGCCAGAAAAATATTCTCACTTAACAGTGCAGAGATTAATTTTGCAAATGCAGTCAACATCCCTGAATTGAAACAGGCTATGGAAAAATCCATTGCAGGAGAAACAATACACAACACCTTTGCTTCAACGGGACGCTGGTATCAGTTTATTACCAGCCCAAACTATTATTCAGGTGACAAGGGGGCTATCCTTATTCTTCTGGATATTACCCAGCAGATAGAAAATGAAAACAGCCGCCGACGGTTTACAGACAATGTTACCCACGAGCTAAAAACACCTCTGACAAGTATTTTGGGTTATAGCCAGCTGATTACAAACGATATTGCACGCCCTGACGATGTGAAAAAGTTTGTATCCATTATCGAACAGAATGCCAATAACCTGATGGAAATGATAAATGATATTATGAAAATTTCCAATCTGGAGTCTATGGAGGCCGTGACAAAAGAATATTTACAGCTGGATGAAATTGTCAACCGAGTTGTAATGCAGGAAAAAATGACAGCACAGACACGAAATGTAGTTATCACAGCAGATGTTGAAAATATAACTATACTTGCAGATGAAAGCCAGATGTATCAGTTGGTGGACAACCTTGTATCCAACGCTGTTAAATACAACAGAGAAAACGGCAGTGTAAACATCGGCCTTTACAAAGAAGGAAGCAACGCTGTGTTTGCTGTTTCTGACACTGGTATAGGTATTTCACAGGAACATCTTGACAAGATTTTTGAACGTTTCTATGTGGTTGATAAATCAAGAAACAAAAATATTTCTTCCACAGGTCTGGGGCTTTCTATTGTAAAACATATTGTAAAAGCCCACAACGGCACAGTGGCAGTAAGTTCTACCATTGGCAAGGGAACACAGTTTATAGTTAAACTGCCAATAGAATAAAAAATAAACGCACGGAGAAATCCGTGCGTTTTTGTGTTTTGTTATAGCCCTTCTGGCTTTTCTTTGATATAGGCAATTTTGTCTTTGACAATATTTGAAGTCAAGACCACAGGCAGCCAAGTGGAGCCTATTGCCATCAGAATAATATTTTGGTTTCTTGCGGCAAAGTGGGAGATAAAACACAGTATAAATGCGATAATGCAAAGAATAATTCGCTGTTTTTTCAGCTTTTCTACTGTGTCGAGGATACTTATAATCATTGGCATTATCCTGCGTTTTTCAGGCTTGCCTTTTTCGAAAATAAAATAAACTACACACAAAAGTACAAACCACATAAACGGATTTACAAAGTTATAAACAACTTCTGGTTTATAGGCTATGTAATACAAAGAGACAAAATACCAGATACTGAGAAACATAAACTCTGCAATAGTGACTATCTGCCATTTTTTCAGCAGTTTTTCCCTGTCCATAACATACCCCCCTGTTTTTATAGTTGATTATTTCATCACCTTTATTATATAATAATCACAGGGTATTTGCAAATGCAGGAAAAATAAAAGAACAGTCACTTTGTATAACTTATCCAAAATATAAGAAAAATGATGTAAAAATTTTTCCTTGCTTTTTGACATATCCTTTGATATAATTAATCGAAATGCCAAGACGGCACAGCACACTGCTCTTGGCAGTGTGCTTATTTTTGTTTTACAATAAAATTACATATATTCAGGAGGAACCCAAAGTGAAAAATTTATTTAATCTTTCCAGCCTTTCCGTAGAAGAAATCAATGCTATTCTGGACCGCGCACAGCAGTTTGCAGAAGGTCAGACAAGTGATATTGCAAAAGGCAAAATCATCGCAAGCCTGTTCTTTGAACCATCAACAAGAACACAGAACTCTTTTACAACAGCTGTAATGCGCCTGGGTGGTCAGGTAATCACATTCAACACAGCAGTTTCCTCCATGAAAAAAGGTGAAACATTCTACGACACAGTAAAATGCTTTGAAGCACTGGGTATGGACGGCGCTATCATCCGCCACAGCGAAAATGAATACTACAAACAGCTGGAAGGCATCAACATGCCTATTATGTCTGGTGGCGACGGCACAGGCAACCACCCAACACAGTCTCTGCTGGACCTGCTGACAATCAAACAGGAATTCGGCAAATTCGAAGGTCTGAAAATCTGCATCGTTGGTGACGTAATTCACTCACGTGTTGCACATACAAACATCGAAGTTATGGAAAGACTGGGCATGGAAGTGTTTACATCCGGTCCGGACGAATTCAAAGAAGATGGCTTGAACTACATTGACTTTGACACAGCTGTTAAAGAAATGGACGTTATCATGCTGCTGAGAATCCAGCACGAAAGACTTTCAGGCGAAATGGTTATGACAAAAGAAGACTACAACAAGCAGTTCGGCCTTAACGCTGAAAGAGTTGCAGCTATGAAAGACCACGCTATCATCATGCACCCAGCACCATTCAACCGCGGTGTTGAAATCAATGATGACTGCGTAGAATGTGCAAAGAGCAGAATCTTCAAACAGATGTCAAATGGCGTGTTTGTAAGAATGGCTGTTGTAGAACGCGCACTGAAAGACTAATTTATATTATTAAAAAAGGGCAAAAGAAATTTTGCCCTTTTCTATGGAAAAATCTATAGAAAATTACAAAAAATCAAGGTAATTTTTTGCTATATTTTTTACGGATTTATAGTAGTAAATATCGACTAAATGTGATAAAATATTATAGATAATATTTATATTATTTTATCGTTATAAAATTATAGAAAAATGCGGTTAAACTGTTGTTTTATGCAAAGAGCATACAGCAGTGGTTTTGCTGTGTTTAAGTTACGATAACAGAAAGGAAAAAACTATGCTTAATCTTTTGCTGAAAAACGGTACAGTTTATGTGGACGGCGCTCTTAAAAAAGCGGACGTTCTGATAAAAGACGGTATAGTTGCCCAGATTAGTGAAAATATCGCTGTTTGCGATATTACTGTTGTTGACGCTGAAAAATTGGATATATTGCCAGGGTTCGCAGATGTACATGTACACCTGCGTGAGCCTGGCTTTTCTTATAAGGAAACCATTGCGTCAGGTACTGCGGCAGCGGCCCGCGGCGGCTTCACACTTGTGTGCAGTATGCCAAACTTAAACCCTGTTCCAGATGATGTTGAAACACTTAAACAGGAACAGGATATTATCGATGAAGATGCAGTGATTACTGTTCTGCCATATGCTTCCATCACAAAAGGTCAGAAAGGCCGGCAGCTGGTAGACTTTGCATCTTTGGCTGACAAATGCTTTGCATTCTCTGACGATGGTAAGGGCGTACAGAAAGAAGATATGATGTTGGAGGCTATGAAAATGGCCAAGGCTGTAAACAAGCCAATCGTTGCCCATTGTGAAGATGAAGAACTGTTGTATGGCGGCTACATCCACGATGGTGAATACGCCCGCCTTCACGGACACCGTGGTATCTGCTCTGAAAGTGAATGGGGTCAGGTGGCACGTGATGTGAAACTGGTTGAAGAAACAGGCGTGCAGTATCATGTATGCCATATCTCCACAAAAGAAACTGTGGATATAGTAAGACAGGCAAAAGCAAAAGGGCTGCCTGTTACATGTGAAACAGGTCCACACTACCTTGCATTCTGCGATATGGACCTGCAGGAAGAAGGCCGCTGGAAAATGAATCCACCTATCAGAAGTGCCGCTGACCGCGACGCACTGATAGAAGGTATAAAAGATGGCACAATCGAAGTTATTGCCACAGACCATGCACCACACTCTGAGGAGGAAAAGACAAAAGGTCTTGAAAAATCAAATATGGGTGTTGTAGGTCTGGAAACAAGCTTTGGTGCTATCAACACATATATGGTAAATGCTGGTCACATCAGCTTTGAAAAGCTGGTTGAAATCATGGCTATCAATCCAAGAAAGATTTTTGGTATTGAAGCAGGTATCAAAGTGGGCCAGAAGGCAGACTTTACTGTGGTAGACAGAAACAAGGTATGGACAGTAGACCCAGCCAAGTTTGTTTCCGCAGGTAAATACACACCATTTGAAGGTGTTACACTCACCGGTGACGTTGTGTTCACAGCACATGACGGTAAAGCGGTGTTCAACAATTTGTTTTAAATTTAAATTGATATAAATGGAGGAGGGCGCGTTAAACACGCTGAATAAAATTATGCCAAAGAGAAAAGATATCAAAAAAATTCTTGTAATCGGCTCTGGCCCAATTGTTATCGGTCAGGCTGCAGAGTTTGACTATGCTGGTACACAGGCATGTCTGGCTCTTAAAGAAGAAGGTTATGAAGTTGTTCTCATCAACTCCAACCCTGCCACTATCATGACAGATACAAAAATGGCAGACAAAGTGTACATGGAACCACTGACACTGGAATATGTTGCCAGAATCATCCGTTACGAAAGACCAGACGCTATCGTTCCAGGTCTTGGCGGTCAGACAGGCCTTAACCTGTGCGTACAGCTGGGTGAAAAAGGTGTTCTGGACGAATGTCAGGTTGAAGTTCTGGGTACAAAAATTGAATCCATCAAAAAAGCAGAAGACAGAGAACTGTTTAAAAATATGTGTGAAGAACTGGGTGAACCAGTTATTCCATCAGAAATCGTTACATCCATCGAAGATGGTGTACAGGCTGCTAAAAACATCGGCTACCCTGTAGTTCTTCGTCCAGCATTTACACTGGGCGGTACAGGCGGCGGTTTTGCAGACAACGAAGAAGAATTCCTCGTTAAAATCGAACATGCTCTGGCTCTTTCCCCAGTACATCAGGTTCTGGTTGAAAAATCAGTAAAAGGCTATCAGGAAATCGAATTTGAAGTAATGCGTGACGCAGCAGATAACGCTATCGCTATCTGCGACATGGAAAACTTTGACCCAGTTGGCGTTCACACAGGCGACTCCATCGTATTCGCTCCATGCCAGACAATCAGCGAAGAACAGAAAGCAATGCTGAAAGCATCTGCTCTGAAAATCCTCCGTCATCTGGAAATCGCAGGCGGCTGTAACGTACAGTTTGCCCTGAAACCAGGTACAATGGAATACTACCTCATCGAAATCAACCCACGTGTTTCCCGTTCATCTGCTCTGGCTTCCAAAGCTACAGCATACCCAATCGCACGTGTAACAGCTAAAATCGCTGTTGGTCTGACACTGGATGAAATCGATATCAGCGGCATCCCAGCTATCCACGAACCAGCTATCGACTACAAAGTTGCTAAAGTTGCACGTTTCCCATTTGATAAATTCACATCTGCTTCCAAACAGCTGTCCACACAGATGAAAGCTACAGGCGAAGTTATGTCCCTTGGCCAGTCTGTACAGGAAATCATGCTGAAAGCAGTTCGCGGTCTGGAAATCGGTGTTGACCACTTTGAAATGAAAAAATTCAAAGACTGGACAAAAGAAGACCTTATGGTTGAAATCGCTACACCAACAGACGAAAGACTGTTTGCACTGTGCGAAGCAATCAGAAAAGGCGCTACAAACGAAGAAATCGCAGACGCTACAAAAATCGTTATCGAATTTGTACAGATGCTGCGTGAAGTTGTAGAATTTGAAACAGTTCTCAGCGAAAATGTAAAAGATGTTGAAGTTCTGAAAAAAGCTAAAGATATGGGCATTTCAGACAGCTACATCGCTAAAGTATGGGGAATGAGCAAACTTGATGTTTACCGCTTCAGAAAAGAAAACGGCGTAATGCCAATCTACCGTATCGTTGACAACGTAGAACATCAGCAGGACTACGTACCATACTTCTACTCCTGCTACCACGGCGAAAACGAAAGCATTATCACAGACAAGAAGAAAATCCTTGTTCTGGGCTCCGGTCCAATCAGAATCGGTCAGGGTGTTGAATTTGACTACTCCACAGTTCATGCTGTATGGGCTATCAAAGAAGCTGGCTACGAAGCTATCATCATCAACAACAACCCAGAAACAGTTTCCACAGACTATACAACAGCTGACAAACTGTACTTTGAACCACTTACAGTTGAAGACGTAATGAACGTTATCGACATGGAAAATCCAGACGGTGTTATCGTATCTCTGGGTGGTCAGACAGCTATCAACCTTGCTAACGACCTGAAAGAACTGGGTGTAAAAATTGTTGGTACAGACGTTGACGCTATCGAAAGAGCAGAAAACCGTGACAGCTTTGAAAAAATCATGCATACCCTGGGCATTCCAGAACCAGAAGGACAGGCTGTTACAAACATTCCAGATGGTATCAAAGTAGCTAACAGAATCGGCTACCCTGTGCTTGTTCGTCCATCCTACGTTCTGGGCGGCCGTGCAATGCAGATTGTACACTCTGATGAAGACCTGAAAAAATACCTGCAGACAGCTGTATTGGTAGACGAAGACCAGCCAGTTCTGGTTGACAAATACATCATCGGTAAAGAACTTGAAACAGATGCTATCTGCGATGGTAAAGATGTATTTATCCCAGGTATCATGGAACATATCGAAGAAACAGGTGTTCACTCCGGTGACTCCATCTCTGTATATCCAGCATACACAGT
>JAZQYH010000128.1:0-1558 GCA_045633415.1 Oscillospiraceae bacterium
AAGGTCATGCAATGTCCCTTACAGAAGCAAAAGACAACAGCTGTACAGAAGACGGTAATACAAAATACTGGACATGTGCAAACTGTGGTAAGTTCTTTGAAGACGTACAGGGCAAAACAGAAATCGAAAAAGATTCCTGGATTATTCCATCAATCGGTCATAAACTTGAAAAAGTAGAGGCTAAAGAAGCAACTTGTGCAGTTGCAGGTAATGTTGAACACTTCCACTGTGAAAACTGTGATGTAAACTTCGCAGATGAACAGGCAACAACAGAACTGGAAACAGTAGCAACAGCAGTTATTACTGACACAGTCTGGAACTTTGCAGACGGCAGTGCAACATCTTCCAACGGCAATACACTTACAGTTGTTAAGAGTGGTGTAGGTACAGAAATGTCCGAACTGCTGGCAAACGGCACACTCAATGCAACACGGAACTCTACATTCAAACTTTCAAGCCCAATTGTTCTTTCTTCTGATAAAGACTGGACAATGGAACTTGTAGCAAAAGCAGCTGGCGAAGGTGCTATCCGCACATTTGCAAGTACATCAGTAGCACTGTCCGGTGTATACTTCTACATCGCATCAAATGGTGAACTGTGTATTGTAAATAACGTAGCATTTACAGCTGACGACGGCACAGCAGTTTCAAAAGGCTACACTTACTACAAAGTATCAAACGAAGACTTTGCAAACAGTGTTCTTGCAACAGAAGAATTCGACAGATATGCATACCATACATACCAGCTGCGCAACATCAACGGCACACTCAGCTTCTGGCTGGATGGCGAAAAAGTTGGTGACTATGCTCTGGCAGAACAGTCATCTCTGCGTGATTCCGGCAAACCTTACTACACAGGTTGCCCATTTGCAAGCAAACTTGAAACACTGAAAATCACACATGTAGGTTGTGGTTCTTCTTCAAACCCATCCAATCAGGGTCTGATGGCTATAGTTGAAAGACTGGGCTACTACCCAGCACACGATTACTCTTACGATTGTGATACAACTTGTGACAACACAGGCTGTCAGCATACAGTAACAGTAGCTGAAAGTGTACATACATGGGGCGAAGGCGTAGTTACAAAACAGCCAACTGCAACTGAAGAAGGTGTAAAAACATTTACATGTACTGTTTGTGGCACAACAAGAACAGAATCTGTTCCTGTACTCCACACACATACAATGGAACAGACACCAGCAAAAGAAGCTGACTGTGGAAACACAGGTAACACAGCTTACTGGACATGTACAACATGTGGTCTGTTCTTTGCAGACGCAGAAGGTAAAACAGAAATCGAAAAAGATTCCTGGATTACATCAGCAAAAACACATGAACTTACAAAAGTGGAAGCAAAAGATTCTACTTGCGTAGCAGAAGGCAATGTTGAACACTGGCATTGTTCAGTTTGTGAAGTTAACTTTGCAGATGAACAGGCAACAACAAAACTGGAAACAGTAACAATAGCAGTTATTAGTGACACAGTCTGGAACTTTGCAGACGGCAGTGCAACATCCTCCAACGGCAATACATTTACAGTTGTTAAGAGTGGTGTAGG
>JAZQYH010000129.1:0-1121 GCA_045633415.1 Oscillospiraceae bacterium
CATATTGTCTATCTCGCAATCACTGGCAAACTCACTGCATCCAATTTCTTTTGCCCATATTTCACAAGCTGAAAGGAGTTCTTTTGCATATCCGTTCTTTCGGTATTCTTCTTTTACGAAAATACCTTCCAAGTAACCCACAGGAGAACTTTCCGTGCCTTCAACATAGTCAGTTCTCAAACCACATTGCGCAAATCCTACGGGTAAATCATTTATATACTTGATAAAAAAGCAGATTGCTTGTCATTAAGTGTTTCAACAAACTCTGCTTCTAATTCATCAACAGCATGACTATCCCACATTTGAACAGCCATTTCTGCCAAAACACGACTGTCTTTATTTCTTGCTATTCTAACCATTGAAACACCTCGTCAAATTCCAATTTTCCCTGCTGTTTTATATAGCCTATTCAACTATTTCCACCACTTCACCCACATACATTGTGTGTTCAGCTTCATCAGTATAGTATTTTTCCACCACATCAGCAGGCATCTTGGATTTGTCCAGATTCTGTCTGTAAATCTTTTTGCACAGCAGTGTCAGTTTTGCTTCCTTAAAGCCAAAGCTTTCCCCCACTGCCACAGGTGTAAGGCCTGTTTTTGCGATTTTATCCCCTTCCCTGCCAGAAACAACACCCAGACTCGCCAAGTCCTGACGATATTCATCGTCAAAAAAGCTGACTGTGAAATATTCGTTTGCATCCAGAAAATCGTGGGTATAACGGATAGGTTTTACATAAACAGTGGCAACAGGTTTGTTCCACAGTGTGCCCAGACCACCCCAGCTGATTGTCATGGTGTTATATTTTTCTGCTGTGCCAGCTGTTACCAGTGCCCAGCCTTTGTTAAACAGGTCAAATGTTTTATCCATATAGTTTTTCATATTAATTCTCCTCTTGCTCTTTTGGTATCATATGTGCAGGCGCAGGCTCTACATATTTCATTGTGTCCACTATGTCCAGCATAGGCTTGCCGATAAGTACAATTACAACAAAAGTAGCCAGCACATCAATATCTATAGGTGAGCCAAACAGGCTCTGCCACTGCCCTGCCAACAGGTCTGGGCGTATTATTCTCACCGCCAGCATAGCCAGTGCCGACAGCCCTGCAAGCACTGCATAA